>NZ_JBHYPZ010000043.1:39012-85522 GCF_042746485.1 Streptomyces sp. NPDC058751
TCAACCCCCGGTACGCCCGGCCCGGGGGGGTGCGGGTCTTCCGTGGTGATGCCGTCCTGCGCCGGGGAAGGTCTTCGGCGGGCCGTTCACCGACGCCGTGTCAGTAGGCCTTGCCCAGGTCGGCCTCGGCGTTGTCCTTGGTGTACGCGCTGTCCTGGATGACGACGTCCTGGGAGACCTTCCCGCCCTTGGTGAAGCTGTCGAGGGTCTGGAAGGCGAGCGGCCCGAAGCGCGGGTTGGACTCGATGACGCCGTCGATCCAGCCGTCGACGATGCCCTGGACCGCGTTGCGGGTGCCGTCGATCGTCACGATCTTCACCGCGCCCGGCTTCTTGCCCGCCCCCTTGAGGGCGTTGACCGCGCCGAGGCCCATCTCGTCGTTCTCGGCGTAGATCCCGGTGATGCCGGGCTTGGACTGGATGAGGTTCTCGGTGACCGACTGCCCCTTCTCCCGGGCGAATTCACCGGTCTGCTTGAAGACGATCCTGAGGCCCGGGGCCTTCTCCTTGATGCGGTCCTCGAAGCCCTTGGTGCGCTCGGTCGTCACGTTGTTGCCCGCGGCGCCGAGCAGGATGGCGATCTCGCCCTTGCCGCCGGTCGATTCGATCATCCGGTCCGCGGCCCGCCTGCCCTGCTCCACGAAGTCGGAGCCGATGAAGCTCACGTAGTCCTTGCAGGCGGTGGCGTTGATCTTGCGGTCGATGGTGATGATCGGGATGTGCTTGGCGGACGCCGAGCGCAGGACCGGTTCCCAGCCGTCGGAGTTGAGCGGTGCGATCACGAGGAGGTCGGCGCCCTTGGCGATGAGGTCCTGGACGTCGCTGATCTGCTTGGGGAACTGCGACTGGGCGTTGGCCGTCAGCAGTTTCACGCCCTGCTTGTCCGCCTCGGCCTTGATCGAGGCGGTCTCCGCGATCCGGAAGGGGTTGGCCTCCTTCTCGGACTGGGAGAAACCGACGGTGGCCGACTTCAGGTCGATCTTCTCGGCGCCGTAGGCGTCGATGGCACAGGTCGGTCCCGAGCCCGTCGACGGGGAGGCGACGACCTGGCCCCGGTCGCTCGCTCCGGCGGAGCCCGGGTCCTTGCCCGCGTTGTCGTCCTCGGACTTCGCGCATCCGGAGACGAGCGCGAGGCTCGCGACGAGGCCGGTGGCGAGGAGGGTTCTGGCAGGGGTGCGATGACGTGCTGCGAGCGGCTTCATGGAGTCCCCAAACGGCGCGGCCCCGGCGCTGAGAGCGCTCCCGGGGAAGATCGGCTCTTGCGGTCAACTCGGTGTACTCGTCGTCCCGGGAGGTTTTTACATCGTTGAAAGACGCCTGTAAAGCCCTCCGTCCGAAATCCCGTCAGCGCCGTCCCAGCGTGCTCTCGCGCTCGACCAGCCGGAAATCCGCGGTCAGTTCACGTCCGCCGGGCTCGGTCCGGCCCGACAGGCTGCGCAGCAGGGAGGCCACCGCCATGCGCGCGATGGCCTGCTTGTCCGGCGAGACCGTCGTCAGGGTGACCGCGCCGAACCGCCCCTCCTCGATGTCGTCGAAGCCCACCACCGCCACGTCCCACGGCACCCGCAGACCGCGCTCGTGCAGCACCCGCATGGCGCCGATCGCGACCAGGTCGTTGTACGCGAAGACGGCGTCCGGGCGCACCCCGGAGTCCAGCAGCCGGGCCATCGCCCGCGCGCCCTCGTCGCGGTCCCAGCCGCCGACCGGCACCACGAGCTCGTCGGGAGCCGGCACCCCGGCCTCCACCAACTCCGCGCGCCAGCCCGCCAGTCGAAGATGCGCGGGCCTGTTGGCCGAATCCGTTCGGGCCCCCAGGTAGGCGATCCGCGAGCGTCCGCGGCTCAGCAGGTGGCGGACCGCGCCACGCGCGGCCGACACGTTGTCGATCGCGATGTGGTCGTAGGGCGGTTCGTAACGCCGTTCGCCGAGCAGCACGAGGGGCACGTCGTCCGCGCGGGAGCGCAGGTCCTCGTCCTCCAGCTCCAGCGGACTGAGGATCAGACCGTCGATCACATTGGCCCGGAAACCCTGGCTCACCAGCACTTCCTGTTGCCGGTCGCCGCGCGTGTGGTCCAGCAGGACGGTGAACTCGTGCTCGGCGGCCGCGTCGATCACGGCTCCCGCCAGCTCCGCGAAGTACGGGTTGCCCAGCTCGGGGACGGCGAGGGCGATGATGCCCGTGCGTCCTTTGCGCAGGTGGCGCGCCGTGAGGTTCGGCCGGTAGCCCAGCTCGTCGATGGCTTCCTGGACCCGGGCCCGCATGGCCGGAGTGACGTGCGGATAGTTGTTCACGACGTTCGAAACCGTCTTGATCGAGACGCCGGCGCGCTCCGCGACGTCCTTCAGGCTGACCCGCAAGGGATCTCCTCTTCATCGATGTGCGCCTCTGTCACCAGGGTGTTCGTCATGGCCCTGGACAGAGGGCGGGACCCGTGCTGTGATGCCAACTCCCGTTGCTTCCAACGTTGTACAGACTGAAGCAACGAGCCGCCACCCTTCCTCGGCCAAGGAGGATCCGTGCGCAAGACCAGACTCCGAACCCCTGTGGCACTCCTGCTCGTCGCAGTTCTCGGCCTCGCGGGACTCGCCGCCGCCCCGGCCGTCGCGGCAGCCGACGACCCCGTGGAAGTCCACGGTCTGAAGGGCGAGTACTACACCCAGACCGCCCCCGGCGCCTTCGACTTCCACCAGCTCGAGGCCACCGGACTGGACGCCAACCTCGACTTCGACAACCTGGAGCCCCGGCTCTCCTTCGCCACCGGACGGTCGGACGACGTCAGTGTCCGCTGGACCGGCCGGATCGTCCCCGAGGAGACCGGCCCGCACACGTTCTCGATCATCGGGGACAACGGCTTCAGGCTGTGGATCGACGGACACCTCGCCATCGACCACTGGGTCGACGACTGGGACCGCGAACAGACCGCCCGGCCCATCGACCTGACCGCCGGACAGGCGTACGACATCAAGGTCGAGTACTTCGAGCACTTCGGCGGCTCCAACCTCCACCTGCGCTGGACCCCGCCCGGCGGCACCAAGGCGGCCGTCCCGCGGTCGGCACTCCGGCTGCCCGACGGATACGCCTACGACGGCGCCGTCGCCACCACGGTCCAGGCCGACGGCCGCAGCCTCCGCCTCGACTTCGCCCAGCCGCTCACCGCGCCCCCGGCCGGCCTCACCGACCACGTCGAAGCGGTCATCGGCGGTGCCAAGTGGCCCCTGACCACGGCGCGACTGGACCCGGCCGACCCCAAGTCCCTGATCCTGGGCCTGAAGGAACCCGTCGTCGGCAACAAGGCCGGCACGGCGAAGGGCACCGCCGACCTGCGCTACGACGGCCTGGGCGGCCTCTCCGCGAAGGATGGCAACGTTGTCAACCCCTTCTGGAGCAGCGGCCCCAACCGCTCCACCCATGAGCTGCGGACCAGGTGGGCCGACGACGTCGAGGCGGGCAAGGCCCGCACCGAGTACCCCCGGCCCCAGCTCGCCCGGGCCGACTGGCGCGATCTCAACGGCTCCTGGCAGTTCGCCCCGGCCGAGGCCGGCGAACAGCCCCCGGTCGGCAGGAAGCTCGCCGAGAAGATCCGCGTGCCCTACCCGGTGGAGTCCCAGCTCTCCGGCATCGAACGGCACGAGGACCGCATGTGGTACCGCCGCACCTTCACCGTTCCCGCCGACTGGAAGGTCGGCTCCGGCAGGCGCCTCCAGCTCAACTTCGGCGCCGTCGACTGGCGGGCCGAGGTCTACGTCAACGGCACCAAGGTCACCGAACACCAGGGCGGCTACGACAAGTTCGGCGTCGACATCACCGCCGCGCTCAAGCCCGGCCGCACCCAGGAACTGATCGTCGGCGTCTACGACCCGACCGACGCCCAGGGCGGCGAGAACCAGCCCGTCGGCAAGCAGCGGCTGGACCCCAGCGGCATCTGGTACACCCCGTCCTCCGGCATCTGGCAGACGGTGTGGATGGAGCCCGTGGCCTCCGACCACGTCGACTCGCTCAAGCTGACCCCCGACGTCGAGAACGGCCGGCTGACCGTCGAACCGAAGGGCGTCCGGGACGGAGTGCCGGTCACCGCGACCGCGTACGCCGGACACCGCAGGGTCGCCACGGTGAAGGGCCGCACCGGACAGCCCCTCGTCCTGAAGATCACCGACCCGCACCTCTGGTCACCGGACGACCCCTTCCTCTACGACCTGAAGGTGAGCGTCGGCGCCGACCGCGTCGGCAGCTACTTCGGCATGCGGTCGATCGCCGTGAAGCAGGTGAACGGAACCCCGCGCACCGTCCTCAACGGCAGCCCCGTCTTCATGATGGCCACGCTCGACCAGGGCTTCTGGCCCGACGGCCTGCACACCGCGCCCACCGACGAAGCCCTCGCCCACCGACGAAGCCCTCGCCCACGACCTGGAGCTGCACAAGCGGATGGGCTTCAACGCGGTCCGCAAACACATCAAGGTCGAACCCGACCGCTGGTTCTACTGGGCCGACCGGCTCGGCCTGATGGTCTGGCAGGACATGCCCGCCATGACCGCCGGGGTCAACCCCGATGCCGCGTCCCGCACCGAGTACGAGCGCGAGATGAAGCAGATGATCGACGAGCACATCAGCAGCCCGTCGGTGGTCATGTGGGTGACCTTCAACGAGGGCTGGGGCCAGTACGACGAGGCCCGCGTCGCCGACCAGGCCAAGGCGTGGGACCCGACACGCCTCGTCAACTCCATGTCCGGCATCAACCTCGGCACGGACGGCGGCACCGGCGACATCATCGACGAGCACGGCTACCCGAGCCCCGCGCTGCCGCCGCACCCGGACGGGAGACGGGCCCTGGTCAGCGGCGAGTACGGCGGCCTTGGACTCGCGGTGCCCGGACACGCCTGGTCCGTGCAGCAGTCGTACGTGGACGTCGACCCCTCCACGTACACCGACGACTACCTGGCCGAGCTCGCGGAGGTCCACAAGCTCGCCTGCAAGGGCGGCAACGGCGCCGTCTGCACCCAGATCTCGGACGTGGAAGGAGAACTGAACGGCCTGGTCACCTACGACCGCGCGGTGGTCAAGCCCGACGTGGCCCGGCTGAAGGCCGCCCACGACGCGCTGATCCACGACGCGTCACGGGCGACACCGGCCGGCTGCCCCTGACGACGAGGCGCCCGGCCCAGGCCTCCCCGCCGCTCCGAGCGCGCCTCGCCCCTGCCCCCTGAGGGGCCGTCGGCACGGTCCGTCCTCCCGCGAAGGGAGGGCGGACCGTGCCCGGTTCGCGGCGCACGGTCCTGTCCGGCGGCACGTCGGCCCGGATCGCGGCGGCCACGCCGTTACTGTCGGCGGCATGGACGGTGATCGCCGAGGGTGGCGCCAGTGCTTGCTCAGCGGAGCGGTGTTCGCCGTCTGCATGGCCGGCACCACGCTCCCGACCCCCCTCTACGGCCTCTACCGGGAGAAGTTCGGGTTCTCCGAGCTGACCGTCACCGTCGTGTACGCCGTGTACGCCTTCGGGGTCATGGGCGTACTGCTGCTCGCGGGCAACGCCTCGGACACGGTGGGGCGGCGTCCGGTGCTCCTGTGGGGCCTCGGCTTCGCGGCGGCGAGCGCCCTCTGCTTCCTGGCCGCCACCGGGCTGGGCTGGCTGTACGCGGGGCGGCTGATGTCGGGTCTGTCCGCCGGCCTGTTCACCGGTGCCGCCACCGCCTACGTGATGGAACTCGCGCCGCCGGGCGGCACCGCCCGGGCCACCTTCGTCGCGACGGCCGCCAACATGGGCGGACTCGGCTGCGGCCCGTTGCTCGCGGGCCTCCTCGCGCAGTACGCCCCCTGGCCGCTGTACCTGCCGTTCGCCGTCCACCTCGCCCTGGTGGCGCTCTCGGCCGCCGTGCTGCCGAGGCTCCCCGAGACCGTACGCGAACGCCGGCCGCTGAGCACCGTACGACCGCAACGGCCCGGCCTGCCCCCACAGGTGCGGCCGGTGTTCACCCCGCCCGCGATCGCCGCGTTCGTGGGGTTCGCCCTGTTCGGGGTGTTCACCTCCGTCAGCCCCGCGTTCCTCGCCGAGTCCCTGGACGTGACCGACCACGCCGTGAGCGGACTGGTCGTCGCGCTCGCCTTCTTCGCCTCGACCGCCGGACAGCTCGCCGTCGGCCGGGTCGGAGCCGGGCGCTCGCTGCCGCTCGGCTGCGCCGCGCTCCTCGCCGGCCTCGCGCTGCTCGCGGGCGCGCTGCGATGGGACCTCATGGTCCTGGTGGTGCTGAGCGCGGTCGTCGGCGGAGGCGGCCAGGGCCTGGCGTTCCGCGGAGCCCTCGCCACCGTGGCCCGGGCGTCCCCCGAGCAGCAGCGCGCGGCGGTGATCTCCACCCTGTTCGTGGTCGCCTACGCGGGCATCTCGGTGCCGGTGATCGGGGTCGGACTGCTGGTGGGCCCGATCGGACTGGAGGGCGCCGGGCTGGTGTTCATCGCCTGCATGGCCGTACTGGTCTCGGTCGCGGGCGTGTACCTGCTCCGGCGGCCGGTTCCGGCCGAGCGGTAGGAAGCCCGTGAGCCGTGGGAAGCCTTCGTCCGCGGGCTGTTCCGTCGGGGCGGCTCAGGACGGACGGCCTGCCGGTCCGCCTCGTCGATCCGCCACCGGACGGATCGGCGGACGGATCAGCGGCCCGGCGCGGACCGGGAGGTCCGACCCGCACGAGGGCTCCTGACGCGCGATCAGGCGTGCGGAGCGCCACCGTCCGCCGCCAGGCGTGTGAGCCACTCGCGCAGCAGGTGCTGCTCGGCGTCGCTCAGGACATCGGCGTCGTCGGGGAGGGCGGCGCGCAGCGCGCGGGCCGCCGCGGCGGGACCGGTCTCCGCGGCGGGCACCACCGGTTCGGCGCGGGTGACGGCGGCGACCATGGCCTCGCGGAGAGCGGTCAGCAGCGCCGGATCGCGGCGTTCCGCCGGGGTGGAGTGCCAGGTGGTGACCGTGCCTCGACCGGTGGCCTGGATGATCTGGGCGGCCAGCTCCTCGTCGACCCGCAGCCACCCCCCGGCCGCCAGTCGGCGCACCCGGCCGTGGAGGATCTCCAGGCCCGCGCGGTGCGCCATGTCCGCCCCCCGGCCGGTGGCCCTGTTCATCACCGCGAACAGCTCGGGGCGGGAGATCCCGAACTCCACCACCATGTCCCAGCCGCGGCGCAGCTCCTCCACCGGGTCCCGCGGGTCGGGGTCGAGCCGTGCGCGCTTGCTCTCCAGGAACTGCGCGTAGCCGTGCTCGGCGACGGCCTCCAGGAGCCCCTCCTTGTCGCCGAAGAGGCGGTAGATCGCCGGCGGCTGCATTCCGGCCGCGGCGGCGACCGCGCGGGTGCTCACCGCTTCCGGGCCGCCGCTCTCCAGCAGCTCGACGGCCGCCTCGACGATGCGGTGACGAGGGCTGTCGGTGGTGTCGCGCGTAACCATGAACCGATGATATCGAAGGTTTGATTCCATCGATATTCCAGTGTTACCGTCGAAATGATTCCACTGGAAACATCCTCGGGAGAACCCAATGATCATCGTGACCGGAGCCACCGGAAAGCTCGGCCGCCGCACCGTCGAACGCCTTCTGGAGCGCGTCCCCGCCGACCGCGTCGGCGTCAGCGTCCGCGACCCCCGCAAGGCGAAGGACCTCGCCGACCGCGGCGTCCGCGTCCGGCAGGGCAGCTTCGACGACCCCGCCTCGCTCGTGCACGCCTTCGAGGGTGCCGGGCAGGTGCTCCTCGTCTCCCTCGACCGCACGGGAGAGGAGTGCGTCGCCAGCCATCGCGCCGCCGTCGACGCCGCCGTGAAGGCCGGCGCCGGCCGCATCCTCTACACCAGCCAGATGGGCGCCGCCCACGACTCCCGCTTCCAGGCGTGCCGCGACCACGCCCGGACCGAGGACCTGCTGCGCGCCACCGGCCTGCCCTGGACCGCGCTGCGCAACGGCTTCTACGCGGCCAGCGCCCTGCAGTTCCTGGAGTCCGCCCGCCGCACCGGCGACATCGCCCTCCCCGCGGACGGTCCCGTCGCCTGGACCGGCCACGACGACCTCGCGGAGGCCACCGCGGCGATCCTCACCGAGGAGGGCCGCTTCGAGGGGCCCACCCCGCCGCTCACCGGCGCGGCGACGCTCGACTTCGGCGCCGTCGCCGAGATCGCCTCCCGGGCCACCGGACGGCCCTTCACCCGCACCGTCGTCCCCGACGACGTCTTCCGCGAGCAGGCACTGGCGCACGGCGCCCCGGCCCCGGTGGCCGACCTGATGCTGAGCATCTTCGCGGCGGCGCGGAACGGCGAGTTTGCCGCCGTCGACCCCACGCTGGCCGGGCTGATCGGGCGGGAGCCCGCCGCCTTCGGCGCCGTGCTGGAGCGCGCCTGGGCCGAATAGACCCTGATCCGGGTTGTCCGGCAGGCCCTAGTAGGGGCCGCCGCGGAAGAGCAGGCTGCCGTGGTGGCGCGGGCGGTCGCCGCGTTCGTGGGCCGCGTCGGAACGGTCCGCGGGGGCCGAGAGCCCCGCCAGGACCCTGAGGTCCGCCAGGCCGGCCAGTACCTCGTCACGACGTCCGGCGGATTTCATCCAGGCCGGCAGTCGCGCGAACATCGCCATCGTCGGGGAGGCGCGCCGTTCGCGCAGCCGTGCGCCCACGTAGGCGGCGAGGGCGTCGACGTGTTCCTCGTCGTAAGCCCACAGGATCCGTCCCGCGCAGCGGGTCTGAAGCCAGAGCGGCCGGCGGAAGAAGGGGTCCTCGGTGCCGCCGGGGACCGCGCCGACCAGGCCTCCACCCCGCTCCTCGGCGGTCCGGTCGGCGACGGCACCGCAGCCGGCGCAGGCGAGGCGGCGGGGCTGGAAGAGCAACTGGCCGAAGTGGTCCGGCGCGGCGATGCCCGGCCGGGGGACGACGAGCGCGCGGCCGCCGCACCCCGGGCAGACCACGAGCACCCGGCGGGTGAACCGGACGAGCCACGTGCCGTGGTCGCGGTGCCGGACCGGGGCGGGGCGCTCGGGCTCGGAGTCCATGACGCACACCCTGTCAGGCCCGGCCCGTTCCCGGCGACCGGATTCCCGGCACGGGACCCGCCGGGCGGATGCGTCGACGGCGGGCCGCCGTGGAGGAACCCCGAACCGGGAACGTCCACGTGACGCGGGCGAGTTGCGGATTTCACGGGCGCCCGGGCCACTGATTATGATCTTGGCCATGTCTGTGCAGAACGTGAACTCCGACAGAGCCCTTTCCCGCAAGCAGCGGCTTCAGGAGAAGCAGCGCCGCCAGTTGGCGGTGGTCGACACCGTGGACAAGGCCGAGGCCAAGGTCCGTAAGGCCGAGGTCGAGGTGGCCACGGCCGTCGCCGAGGCGGTGCAGGTGTTCGGCGGCGTGCAGGAGGCGTCGGAGGGGCTCGACATGCCGATCCAGACGGTTCAGCGTTTCCTCGGCATGGCCCGGGACGAAGCGGCCCGTGCCGCCGACGTCGCCGAGCCCGCCGCCGAGCCCGTCGGCGGGTCCTGAACCTGGTTCTGGTGGCGGGCCCTTGCGGCGGAGAACGCGGGGCCTGCCGCGGTGCGAGGGCGGCCGGTGGAAGACCTCCGTGGTGGGGCCGTGTCCCGACTCGTTGACCGCGTAAGCGCGTCGGCGGGCGCCCGGGTCCGTGCCGCGCCGGACGCGACCGGTCTCCACGGCGATGGGAGAATCGGGTCATGGCGACCGGTGCCGGTGATTTCGAGCTGACCATGGAAGAGCTGCGCGCAGTGGTGCGCTACGTGGTCGAGAGCGCCGAGGACGTCCTTCCGGTGTTCGAGGAGGCCGTCCCCGGTGATCTCCGGCCCCGCGCGGCCGTCGAAGCCGCCCGGGAGTTCGCGAACGGCGCGCGGAGGACCAACGCGCAGCGCGTCACCGCGCTGGACGCGCACCGGGCTGCGAAGGAAGCGCCCACCGAGACCGCACGCCTCGCCGCGCGCGCCGCCGGCGACGCCGCGGCCGCCGCGTATCTGCACCCCCTGGCGAAGGCCACGCAGGTGGGTCACATCCTGCGCGGGGCCGCATGTGCGGCGCGCGTGGCCGAGTTGAGCGCGGGCGACGATCCCGATGTCGGGGACAAGGCGATCGAGCAGGCTCGGCGACGTGCCACGCCGGTCCTGATCGATGTTCTCGGCCGGTATCCGCTCGCGCCGACGGGCAGGAGTCGCGTCGCCCGCCTCATGAGTGCCTTGGATGCTTCCCTGCGCGCATCGCGCTGAGGAATCCCCCGTCGGGACGTCCACTTCCCGTTACCGCACGCGATGGGGCGCTGCCACAGCCTTGAGCAACTCCGCCCGGGGGAACCGGCTCGACCGCGAGGGTGGCGGGCGCTACGCGACACGAGAGCGGTGACCATGGACAGGACACGGAACGACGCCCCGGCGATCCGCGCAAGGTGCCCGACGACCTCCTCTACGACCGGATCCTGCACGAGTTCCCCGGCTGGCTGTCGTCGGCTCGTGCCGCACAGGTCCTGTGACGAGTGCCGGGTCTCCGTGAGTCCGTGATCGCCGTCCGTCCGGAAACCTTCGACTTTGTGTCCCTCGGGATGCCGGCTGCCTGAATAATTCGGCATCCGAGCACAAAAGAAGATCGGTATCCGGCACGGAAGAAGAGGGGATCCGGTGACCCGTCGCACCAACGCGTCCTGCCTGGGCGTGGCCGTCAAGGGCTATCTGCTGCTGAACGTGTGGATGATCGTCGGCTACGTCCTGGCGTTACCGGTGACCCTGCCCGATCTGATGGCGTCGCAGGAACCGCCGCAGCAGGTGGAGGGCCCGGCGCAGTACGCGGTTCTGTATGGCATACCCGTCGCCGCGGCCGTGGGGGTGGCCCTGTTCGCGGGCCGTCGGCGGCCCTGTGCCCGGTGGGTCCTCCTCGCTCGTGCGGCGGCGGTGTTCGTGCTCGGCCAGATAGCCGCGCACTGGGCCGAGGACCGGTTCGACGCACCCACGTGGAGTGCGCGCGCGATGGCACAGTGCGGTGCCGCCGGCCTCACCGCGTACCTGTGTCTGGTTGCGGTGCGCTGGTGGGACAGGGGCGGTCTCAACTCGGGAGGCCGTCGCCCGGGTCCGGGGGAGATCTGGCACGCGGCGGTGCCGTTCCGGGAGACCGAGGGCAGCAAGGAACGCTACTGCGTGGTCATGAGGAGCCGGCTCCACCACGCCGAGGTCCTCAAGATCACCAGCCAGAACAAGGACGGCCGTGACGATCACATCCGTATCCCCAACGACGGCTGGGACTTCACCTCGGGCAAGGACCACTGGGTCGAGATCGGCCTCCAGCCGCTCAGAGTGCCCTACCAGGACTTCACCGACGGCCGTCCCAAGGGTCGTTGCCCCCGGCAGGTCTGGCGCCGGCTGCGTAACGAGCGTCCCGCGCCCACCGTGTCCGGCACCCCGACGGCGTGGTCCCGCGTCACCCAGTTCCTCGGATGACGCGGACCGTGGGGCACCGGCTAGGGGTGGAGGCTCGCCCCGCCCTCGACGCGGATGCCCGTCTCTTCTCCGGGCCGGAGCGGAAGCGGGCCCACCACGCGGATGCCGACGGGGGTGTCGTGGCCTTCGACGGCTACGGTGACCATGGCGTCGTGGCCGAAGTACGAGACGTCGGTGACCGTACCCCTGACCGTGCCCTCGGAGTCCGCATCGGTGAGGCGGAGTTGTTCCGGGCGGAGCAGGGCCGTGCCGGTGCGCAGACCTCCGGAGGGCTCGGCGAGGGGCACGGAGCCCAGAGCGGTCCGGACCGTGCCGTCGTCTTCGACGGTGGCGGGTAGCAGGACGGCGTCGCCGACGAAGCAGGCGATCCAGGGATCCGCGGGGTGCCGGTAGAGGTCCTGCGGGGTGGCGCACTGGGCGACCCGGCCGTCTTGTACGACGGCGACGAGGTCGGCCGTGGACAGGGCCTCCTGCTGGTCGTGGGTGACGAGGAGGGCCGTGGCGCCGGTTGCCCGCAGCGCGGACCGTACGTCCGCCCGCACCCCCGCACGCAGCGCGCTGTCGAGGGCGTTGAACGGCTCGTCGAGCAGCACGAGCCCGGGCCGCGGGGCCAGGGCGCGGGCCAGGGCGACGCGCTGTTGCTGGCCACCGGACAGCTCGTGCGGCATGCGGTCCCCGTATCCCGCGAGACCGACCAGTTCGAGCATCTCCCCGGTGATGTGCCGCCGTTCGGCCCGGTCGACGCCGGTCAGTCCGAAGGCGACGTTGCGGGCCACGCTCAGGTGCGGGAAGAGGGCGCCTTCCTGGGGCACGATGCCGATGCGGCGCCGCTCCGGGGGAAGGTGGACGCCGGGCCCGCTCAGGACCCTCTCGCCGAGGCGGACGGTGCCCGCGTCGGCGCGCAGGAACCCGGCGACGACCCGCAGCATGGTCGTCTTGCCGCAGCCGGACGGTCCGAGGACGGCGGCCAACGCACCTGCGGGGACGGTGAGTTCCAGTCCCCGCAGGACCGGCCCTCCGGCTCCGTAGGACTTGGTGAGCCCCTCGACGCGCAGTACGTTCGTGTCGTTCATGTCACTCGTGTCGTTCATGTCCGGTGCCTGCCCAGGAGGTAGGAGGGGACGGCGGCCAGCAGGATGAGCGCGCTGGCGTAGGGGGCGGCGGCCGCGAAGGATCCGGCGCCGGTCTCGGTCCACAGCCGGGTGGCGAGGGTGTCCATGCCGGTGGGGCGCAGGAGGAGGGTGGCGGGGAGTTCCTTCATGCAGACCACGAAGGTGAGCGCCGCCCCGGCGGCCACGCCGGGGGCGGCCAGCGGCACGGTGATCTCGCGCAGCACCTGCCACGGCCGTCGTCCGAGCGAGCGGGCCACGTCCTCAAGGACGGGCGGCGCCTGGAGCACGGCCGCGCGGGTGGCCGCCACCGCGACCGGCAGGAAGAGGACCGCGTACGCGCAGACCAGCAGCGGGAGTTGTTGGTACAGCGGGTACGCGTAGCGCACGGCGAAGAACACCAGGGCCAGGGCGACCGTGATGCCGGGCAGCGCGTGCCCCGCGTACGCCGCCTGCTCCAGCAGACGGGCGCCACGCCCCCGGTGCCGGGCCGCGATCACCCCGACCGGCAGGGCGAGGACCGTGGTGAGGGCGGCGCCCGCCGCCGCGACGCCGAGCGTCGCCCCGGCCGTTTCCACGAGCCCGCCGAGGTCCCAGGTGGCCGAGCTGCCGACGGCCAGCCAGTAGCCGAGGGTCGCCAGCGGGAAGGCGACGGACACGGCCACCACCGCCCCGCACCACAGCAGCGCGAGTGGCCGCCATCGGCCGAGGGCGACCGGGACCGCGGGGCGGGCGGTGCCCGTACCGGTCCTGGCATGCCCGGCTCGACCCCGTGTGCGGGCCTCGGCGGCCACCAGCGCGATGGTCATCACGACCAGCACGACGCTGAGCGCGGCGGCCGGGGTGCGGTCGAAGGAGGCGCGGTAGGAGGTGTGGATGGCCCGGGTGAAGGTGTCGTAGCGCATCAGTGACACCGCGCCGAAGTCGGAGAGCACGTACAGCGCGACGAGCAGCGCCCCGCCCGCGGCCGCCGGCCGCAGCTGAGGGAGCGTGACGCGGACGAAGGTCCGCAGCGGCCCGTGACCGAGGGAGCGCGCGGCTTCCTCCTGCGCCGGGTCGATGCCGCGCAGCGCGGCGGCGACCGGCAGATGGACGTACGGGAAGCTGACCAGCGTCAGCGCGAGGGCGGCACCGCCGAAGCCGGCGAGGTCCGGCTCGGCCGACAGCCAGGCGAACGCGGCCACGTAACTCGGCACGGCCAGCGGCAGGGTGGCCAGCACCGACCATACGCGGGCCCCGGGCAGGGCGGTGCGCACGGTCAGCCAGGCCAGCGAGACCCCCAGTACCAGGCACGCCGCGACGACCACGGCCGTCAGACCGAGGCTGCGGCCGAGGAGGTCGAGCGTCCGCTCGTCGGCGACGACCTCCCAGGCGAAGGCCGGGCCTCGTTCCAGCGCGCGGACGGCGAGGTAGCCGAGGGGCAGCAGGGCGAAGAGGGCGGCGACGCAGGCGGGGACCAACAGGACCAGGGGCGGTCTGCGATCGGGCGTACGGGCCTCGACCGGCTTACGGAGTGCCCTGACCCGCGTACGGGGAGAGCGAGCCGTCGGGTCCCCGCTCGCCTCGTGCACGCGCTCGCGCCCGGGCGGGGCCGGGGCTCCGGCCGGGCGCGAGGTGGAGGGTGGTGTGCGCACGGCGGTCAGACCAGCCCGACGTCCTGGAGCATGGCCAGCGTCTCCTGGAGGGACTCCAGCTTGCCCAGGTCGATGTCGGGTGACTCGAGCGAGTCGAACGGAGGCAGGCCCTCCACCGTGCTGGTGACGCCCGCGGACAGCGGGTACTCCTTCGTGGTGTCCGCGAAGTAGGTCTGTGCCTCCTTCGACAGCAGGTAGTCCACGGCCTTCTGGGCGGTCGCGTTCTGCCCGCCGTCCTTGAGGATGCCCGCGCCGGCGACGTTGATCAGCGCGCCGGGGTCCTTCCCGGGCAGGAAGTGCAGCTTGGAGTCGACCTTGTCCTCCCCCTTCTCGGCGACCCGCTCGTACCAGTAGTAGTGGTTGACCAGGCCGAGTTCGACCTCACCGGCCTCGACGGCGTCCAGGGTGGCGAGGTTGTGGGCGTACGTCTTGGTGCCGTTCGCCTTCAGGTCCTCCAGCCACTCGCGGGTCACGTCGTCGCCCTTGAGGACCCGCATGCCGGTGACGAACGCCTGGAAGGAGGCGTTGGTGGGCGCGAAGCCGACCTTGCCCTTCCACTCGGGCTTCACCACGTCGAAGACGCTGTCCGGGACCTCGGCCTCGGTGACCTCGTCCGGGTTGTAGGCGATCACGCGGACGCGTCCCGAGAGACCCACCCAGTCACCCTCGGAGCCCCGGTACGCCTTGTCGACCTTGTCGAGGGTGGTCGCGGGCAGCTTCTGCAGCATGCCCTCCCTGGACAGGGCGCCCAGCGCGCCGGCGTCCTGGGAGAAGAACAGCCCGGCCTTGGTGCGGTCGCCCTCCTCCAGGATCTGCGCGGCCAGTTCGGCGCTTTCGCCGTAGCGGACCTCGACCTTGGCGCCGACGGCCTTCTCCAGCTTGTCCAGGAGCGGCTTGACCAGCTTCTCGTTGCGGCCGGAGTAGATGACGAGGGAAGGGTCGCCGCCCTTGCCCGCGCTGTCCTTGCCGTCGGAGCCGCAGGCCGCGAGGGCGGGGAGCAGCAGGCCGGCTGCGACCAGCGCAGTGATCCGGCGAACCGAGGGGCGTCGCATGGTGTGTGCCTTCCTGCGGGGCCCGCGTTCACACCGCCGCCGGTCACGTCGGTGCGGAGCGAGGGGCGAAGCGATCCTGTGGCTTGATTGTGACTACGCTATGAATAAGGTAAACCTTACCTAACCGTCAAGAGTCATGTGCCACCAGCGGACGTTGCCGCAGAAAGGGCGCGCCCCGTGATCGACCTCTCCGGATATCTCCCGACATCTGTCGTCCCCGACTCACCTCTGGCACCGTGGCCGAAAATCGTTTCTTTCGCGCGCGGGCTCGCGGCGTACGGCGACCGCGTCGCGCTCGTCACGCCGGACGAAGAGCTGTCGTACCGCCGGCTGGCCGACCGGGTCGCCGCCGTCGCCGAACGCCTCGGGCCCGTACGGAGGCTGGTGCTGCTGGCAGGCGCCAACCGCACCGACGCGCTCGTCACCTACCTGGCCGCACTGTCCTGCGGCCACCCCGTCCTGCTCGTCCCCGGCGACAACGAGAACACGATCCGCTCGCTGACCGAGGCGTACGCCCCCGACGTCGTGGCTCGCCCGAACGCCGACGGGACGTGGGCCCTCGACGAACGGCACCCCGAGAGCGCCCACACCCTCCACCCGGACCTCGCCCTGCTGCTGAGCACCTCCGGCTCGACCGGCTCGCCCAAGCTGGTGCGGCTCTCCCACGGCAACCTCCAGGCCAACGCCGAGTCCATCGCCACCTACCTCGGCATCGACGAGACCGACCGCGCGGCCACCACGCTGCCCATGCACTACTGCTACGGCCTGTCCGTCATCCACAGCCACCTGCTGCGCGGCGCGGGCCTGATCCTCACCGAGCGGTCGGTGTCCGACGCCGCCTTCTGGGAGGAGTTCCGCGCCGCGCGGGGAACCTCACTCGCCGGGGTTCCGTACACCTTCAACCTGCTCGACCGGATCGGCTTCGAGCGGATGCGGCTGCCGCACCTGCGCCGCGTCACCCAGGCCGGGGGCCGACTGGTTCCCGAACGCGTCGCCCGGTACGCCGAGTTGGGCCGCAACTCGGGCTGGGAACTGTTCGTGATGTACGGCCAGACCGAGGCCACGGCCCGCATGGCCTACCTCCCGCCGCACCTAGCCGCCGAACGCCCCGAGGCCGTCGGCGTGCCGATACCGGGCGGCTCCTTCCGGCTGCGGCCGGTCGACGGCCACGGCCGGGACGTCGGTGAACTGGTCTACTCGGGGCCGAACGTGATGCTCGGATACGCCGAGAGCCCGGCCGACCTCGCCCTGGGCCGCGTCGTGCGGGAACTGCACACCGGGGACCTCGCCCGGCGCGCGTCCGACGGGCTGTACGAGATCGTGGGCCGCCGCAGCCGTTTCGTGAAGATCCTCGGACTGCGGATCGACCCGCAGCAAGTGGAGGTCCTTCTGGAGGGACGCGGGGTCACCGCGTACTGCGCGGGGGACGGGGAGGCGCTGGCGGTGGCCGCGCTCGGCGTCGCCGGCGAAGAGGAACGGATCCGGCGGCTGGTCGCGGAGGGATGCGGACTCCCGGCCCGCGCGGTACGGGTCCGGGTCCTCTCCGAACTCCCCCGCCTGGCCACGGGAAAGCCCGACCACGAGGCCGTGAGGCACCTGACGCGCACGGAGCAGGAGGAGACGACCGGTACCGGTGAGGATCTCCGCCGCCTCTTCGCGGAGATCCTCGACCGCGCCGACGCCACCGAGGACAGCAGCTTCGTCAGCCTGGGCGGCGACTCCCTGTGCTACGTCGAGATGTCGTTGCGCCTGGAGGAGGCGCTGGGTCACCTGCCCACGGACTGGCACACCAGGACCGTCCGCGAACTGAGGGCCCTGGCGGCACCCGTCGCGGAGAGGCCGGAGGGACGGGACGGGCCCGAGCCCGGGCCGGCTCCGGGACTCGTGCGGGCGCTGCGCTCCTGGACGGCCCCGCGGTCCTGGAGGACCCGCCGCACCCTGGAGACCGGCATCGCCCTGCGCGCCGTCGGGATCGTCCTCATCGTCGGCTCACACGTCCAGGTCTTCAGCATCAAGGGCTTCGCCCACATCCTCATCGGTGTCGCGGGCTACAACTTCGCCCGCTTCCAACTGACCGGTGCCGCACGCCGCGAGCGCGTACGGCACCTGTGGCGCAGCATCGCCCGCATCGCGGTACCGAGCATGGTGTGGATCACCGGCGCGGTGGTCCTGACCGACTTCTACGACCCGGCCAACGCCGTGTTGCTGAACACCCTGCTCTCCCAGGGGAACGACCGGTTCGACTGGGCGTACTGGTTCGTGGAGGCCCTGGTCTACTACCTGATCGTCCTCGCCGCGCTCATGGCCGTACCTTTCCTGGACCGGCTGGAACGGCGGTACGCCTTCGGCGTCCCCCTGGTTCTCACGGCCGTCGGCCTGGTCGGCCGCTACGACCTGTTGGGCCTGGCGTCCGCCCGCCCCCAACTGAGCCCTTCGGTGGTCTTCTGGCTGTTCGCGCTCGGGTGGGCGGCCGCGCGGGCGGGCACGGTGCGGCAACGGGCCCTGCTCACGGCCGTCCTGCTGCTGACCGTTCCCGGCCTGTTCCAGGACCAGTTCCTGCGCACCGCCCTCGTGATCGCCGGGCTGGGGCTGCTGATCTGGGTGCCGACCCTGCCCAGCGTCGGCCCGCTCAGCGCACTCGCGGGCGTCCTGGCGAGCAGTTCCCTCTACATCTACCTGACGCACTACCAGGTCTACCCCTACCTCCAGGAGGACTTCCCGCTCACCGCCCTGCTCGCCTCCCTCGTGCTGGGCGTCGCCTACGCGGTGGTCGTGACCCGGGCCGCGCGAACGGTCCGGTGGCTGTGACCGGCTGTCCCCGGCCACGAGCGGCCCGGCCGACTCGCGGGCTCGGCCGCGGCGGGCGGGCTCGGAGGCGGAAACGAGCAGGATCACTGCCAGGACGGGTACGAGTGCTAGCCGACGAGGGTTGTCTTCGGTCGCACCACGCAGAACTCGTTCCCCTCCGGATCGGTCAGTACGGTCCACGACTCCTCGCCGCTCTGCCCCACGTCCGCCCTGCGGGCCCCGAGTGCGAGGAGGCGCTCGATCTCCGCCTCCCGGTCCCCGGCCGCGGAGGTCAGATCGAGGTGCAGGCGGTTCTTGACGACCTTCTGGTCCGTGACCGGCATGAAGCAGATGCCCACCGGCGCCGTCTCGGCAGGCCCGATCACGACCTCCCGCTCCCGTTCGGAGAGGATCCGCCAGCCCAGCACCTCGGCCCAGAACCGGGCCAGTGAGGGGAGGTCGTGCGCGTCGATGACGATGTGGTGCAACGAAAGAGGCATGTCCGTCAATGTGCCTCTCGTTTCGCCCCGGCGGCAGTACCGGGAGGGCGCCGGGCGGCATTCGGTGGACGGACGGAACCCCTACTGTCCGCCGTTCTTGAAGTAGTGCCCCATGTCCAGGTCCTCGATCAGGCCCGGTCCGGTCGGGTTCCAGCCCAGCAGGTCGCGGGTCCGCTCGCTGGAGGCCGGGCTGTCGAGGCCGAAGAACCCCGACAGCCAGGTGAAGTGCTCGGCCGCCTCCTCGGCGGGGACCGAGCGGGTCGGCACGTCGAGGTGGCGGCCGATGACCTCGGCGACCGAACGGAGCGGCACGCCGTCCTCCGCACTCGCGTGCAGGACCGATCCCGCCGGAGCACCCTCCAGGGCGAGGCGGAAGAGACGGGCGGCGTCGGCGCGGTGCGTGGCCGACCAGCGCTGGGTGCCGTCGCCGATGTACCCGGAGACCCCCTTGTCGCGGGCGATGCCGATCAGGGTGGTCATGAACCCGTTGTCACCGTCGCCGTGCACGGTCGGGGGGAGCCGTACGACGGACGAGCGGACGTTCCGGTCGGCGAGGGAGAGGGCCACGTGGGCGGTGCCCATTCGGGTGCGCGGGCCGGCCGGCAGCGCGGCCAGTTCCTCCGGCGTCCTTCCGTCGTCCTCCGTGCTCGGGCGGCCCGTGGTCAGGCCGACCAGCCCCGACGCGATGAGCAGCGGCCGCCCGGAGCCCGCGAGCGACTCGCCGAGTGTCTCGACGGTACGGCGGTCCGCTTCGGCCGCCTCCTGGAAGTTGCCGGAGAACGCGAGCTCGTGCTTGAACGCGAGGTGGATCACGCCGTCCGAGTCCCCGGCCGCCTCGCGCAGGACGTCGAGGTCGTCGAGGGTGCCGGACACCGCGTCCACCCCGGCCTCGGTCAGGGCCGCGGCAGAGGCGTCCGAGCGGGCGAGCCCGACCACCTTGTGCCCCGCGCCGATGAGTTCGGGGACGAGTGCGGAGCCGATCCATCCGGATGCCCCGGTGACGAAAACGCGCATGAGAAAGCCTCCAGTCGGGTGGTCGCCCCCTGTCCGTGCCGTCACGGCACGGACAGGGGGCGACCGAGCCATGTCAGTGACTGTCATCAAACGTAACACCTGATGTCAGTGACTGTCGTCGAATCTCGCCGCCCGATGTCAGTAGCTGTCATCGAGTACGATTCCGGGCATGGGTCGATGGCAGCCGGACGCGCGCGGGCGCCTCGCACGGGCGGCACTGGAGCTCTACGTCGAGCGCGGCTACGACCGCACCTCGGTGGCGGAGATCGCCGAACGGGCGGGGCTGACGGAACGGACGTTCTTCCGGCACTACGCGGACAAGCGCGAGGTGCTGTTCGCGGGTTCGAGCGAGCTGCGGGAAGTGCTCGCGAACGCCGTCGCCGCGGCCCCCGAGTCCGCCACCCCGCTGGACGTCGTCGCGGTCGCCCTCGAAAGCGCCGCGGCCGTGCTGGAGGCACGCCAAGAACACGCCCGGCAGCGGCAGTCCGTCATCGACGCCAACTCCGAACTGCAGGAACGCGAGCTGATCAAACTCGCGTCACTGTCCACGGCGCTCGCTGACGCGCTGCGGCTGCGCGGTGTCGACGAGGCCTCCGCGGGGCTCGCCGCGGAGGTGGGGATCGCCGTCTTCAAGTTCGCCTTCCGGCGTTGGGTCGACCGGACCGAGGAGAAGGAACTCTCCCGGTTCATCCGGGAGTCGTTGGCCGGTCTGAGGGCCGTGACCGCGGACGCGTGACAGCGCGTCCCGGACGACCGGCCCCGAAGGGCCTGAAGCCACCGCCGACAGCGGGTGGTTCACCGTTCCGTCGTGCCGAACCGCGGACGGCTTCCCGGCCCGCGCGCCGAGCTCGCCGGGGGAGAACCGGGACCGCGGGCCGCTCCACCTCCTCCACCCGCAGCACATCGATCCCGCCGTACTCGTGGAACCGCACCGCCTTCATCGCGTGATCACCGTTCTTCCCGGTGCCGCGTCAGCCAAGGTTCGCCCCGTCGCGACGCCCGGCACTTCCCCAAGCTCTTCGAGCAGGGGGCACCCCCACTCGCCGCACCGGCCGAAAGCCCAAGTACGTCCAGTCCGTGTGAGCCCGCCGAAGCGGGCTCACACGCGGCGCGGTGGATCAGGCCTGGAATTCGGTGAGATCGATCGCGTGAACGGTCAGGGGATAGCCGTACACCGGGTGGGTCGTCGTCTTCTCCGGCTCCATGCCCAGCTTGCGAACGACGTTCAACGAGGCCTGGTTGTCCGGGCGATTGACACAGATCACCCGGTCGAGGCCGCGGTCCTGGAGGGCGAACTCCAGGGTGGCGTGGGCGGCTTCGGACGCGTAGCCCTGACCCCAGAACGGTGAGCCGAACCGCCAGCCGATCGCCACGGCGGGCATCACCTCGGGCAGGTGCTCGGGCACCGACAGCCCCGCGAAGCCCGCCAGTTCGCCCGAGGCCAGCAGCTCGACGGCGAAGACGCCGAAGCCCTCCTCGTCCCACTCGTCCTCCCACCGCTCCATCTCCTCGGCGGTGGCGTCCAGGTCGCGGACCGAACCGTCGTCGATCCAGCGCATGACCGCGGGGTCCGCGTTGATGTCCGCCATGGGGGCGAGGTCGTCGTCGTGCCAGCGGCGGAGCAGGAGGCGGGGCGTGCGGATCTCGGTCATGACACCCATCCTGCCTTACGGGCGGGGCACCGGGCGGCGGCCGCGCGCCCGGCGCACCCTTCCGCGGTCCCCGGGCCCGGGCGGGCCCTCGTTTCGGTCCCGCAGACCGGGGCAACCGGCCTTCATGGAAACCGACGACGGCACGGACGAAGTGGTCGAGACCCAGGGCGACGAGCATCACGTCGTCCTCAGCGCCGACACCGACGGAGACGGAAGGACCGACGTCTGGATGACCGACACCACGGGCGACGGCAAGGCCGACCTCTATCAGTTCGACACCACCGGTGACGGACGGATCGACCTGACGATGGTCGAACGGGGCGACGAGCCGGGCGTCGACCGGGTCGTCGTCGAGGGCGACGGCGGGCACCCGGTGGAGAGCTGAGTCCCCGTCACGACGCCCTGTCCCGCCGCGCCTACGGAGTGCCCGTACTCGTCAGAGGCCGTAGCGCGGCGGCGCCGAAGCGCAGGAGCGCGGACACGGGCGGCCCCACCCAGCGCGTCAGCTCGTCCGGCAGCGCGGGATCCAGCTCGATCGTCACCCGGACGTAGCGCGTGTGCAGCCGCGCGACCTTGGCCTGACGGGGCGCGGCGGCGTCCGGCTCCCGCCGCAGGGCGGCCCGGTAGGTGTTCCTGCGCTGGTTCACGTCGTGTCCTGACGCTCGACGAGTTCGTCCGCGAGATCCATGTACGCCGACTCCTTGACCTTCACGGGGCCGCCGAACGACTGGGAGTACAGGTCGAGTCGGGGGATGTGGGTGGACAGCACGTCGAAGCCGCGCTCCGTGAGCGCTTCGCGGGCGTCGGCGTCGGGACCGGTGCGCGTGGCGTCCGGACGGTTCGTACGGTTCAGCAGTACGGCGGAGCGGGCCGGCCGGGGCCGCAGGGACTGGACGTCGCCCATCTCGCGGTCGATCGGCGCCATGCGGTCCAGCTCGATGGGGGACGGGGTCACCGGCACGATCCACTCGTCCGCGTACCGCATGACGCTCCGCGCGATGTGGGCGTGGTCCTCCAGCTGCGGGGCGTCGAACACCACGGCCCGCCGGTCGCCGAGGAAGTCGTTCACGCGCCGGTGCACGTCGCCCACCGGCAGGGAGACCACGGGGAAGGGGAAGCCTCCCGCCAGTTCGCTCCACCGCAGCGCCGAGGACGCGGGGTCGCTGTCCACCAACAGGGGGGAGCGCCCCGACTCGTGCAGCGCGTGGGCCAACCACACCGCGCTCGTCGTCTTGCCCACTCCGGGTTTCAGGTTCACAAAGGCATAGCTCATCGACACAGGGAGCCACGCTAGTGACCGCGGGGGACCGGTGGTCGGCCGAGCGGCGGACACCGTCCCGTCGTTCACCCTGCCGCGCCCGTGAATCACCCCGATGGATCAACGCGGTGTGCCGGTGCACAGACCCGCACCGCGACCGCTGTGCGGCCGCCGCCCGAACACACCGCCGCCTGTACGCGGCCCGGCGTGCCTGATGCCATGCCCGGCATGTCTCCCGCAGCCTCTTCCGCACCTCCGGCGGCCTCCATGCCTTCCGTGACCCCCACGACTCCCGCGTCCCCGCCGGAGGGCCGCCGATGAGCGCCGCGGGCGACGGGGACTCGCTCGCCGTCGTGGTCTTCCTCGGCTTCGTCGCCGTGTCCATGCTGCTGTGCGGCCTGGCGGCCGCCGACCTGGACGACCCCGAGCACTTCTACGCGGGCGGCGGCGCGGCCTTCGGGCCGGTCGGCGGCGGACTGGCCATCGCCGGTGACTACATCTCCGCGGCCACCCTGCTCAGCACCACGGGCGCGGTCGCCCTCGACGGGGCGGACGGCATCCTGTTCGCCTGCGCCACCGTCGTCTCGCTCTGGCTGGTGATGCGGTTCCTGGGCGAACCCCTGCGCCGGAAAGGCGTGTTCACCCTGGGGGACTTCCTCGGCGACCGCCTCGGGGACCCCTCCGTACGCCGGGCCCTCGGCATCGCCTCCCTCGTCGTCCTCGCCCCGCTGCTCCTGGTGCAGCTCTCCACCGCCGGACGCGTCATGGCGGCCATGTTCGGGCTCCCGGAGGGCGCGCTCACCGGGTGCACCGTCGCCGGAGGGGCCCTGATGGTCTGCTACGCCGCGTTCGGCGGGATGCGCGGTGTCGGGTACGTACAGATCCTGAAGGTCGGTGTGGTGCTCAGCGCCGTGCTGCTGCTGGCCGGGTTCGTCCTCGCACGGTACGGCTGGTCGCCGCCCGCCCTCTTCGACGCCGCCCGGGAGCGCTCCGGAGCGGGCGCCGACTACGCGCGCCCCGGACTCCACTTCGGTCACTCCCTCGCCGGGCGCCTCGACCTGATCGGCTTCGAGACCACCCTCCTGGTCGGCGCCGCCTGTCTGCCGCACATCACCATGAGGCTGCACCCCGTGAAGGAGGCCCGCACCGCGCGGTGTGCCGTCGGCTGGGCGGTCGGACCGGTGGCCCTGGTGTGCGCCGGGGTGGTGGTGGCCGGTCTCGGCGCCTGCGCCCTGCTGGGCCGGGGTCCGGTGCGGGCCGCCGACCCCGGCGGCGCGACCGCCCTGCTGATGGTGACGGGCGCGCTCGACCCGGTCGCCGGGGGAGCCCGGCACAGCATGCTGTTCGCGATCGTCGCCTGCGCCGTCTTCGTGACCACCCTCGCGGCCGTCGCGGGCATCACGCTGGCGGCCGCGTCCAGTCTCGCCCGCGACTTCGGCGGGCGGTCCGCGCACGGGAGCCGTTCGCCCGCCGGGGAGATCCGCCGGGCACGGACGGGGATCGTCCTGGTCGGAGCGGTGGCCGTCCTCGTGTCGGCGGCTCTCGGGGACCGCGGCAGACTGACGCTGCTCTCCCTGTCGTTCACCGTCTCGGCATCGGTGCTCGCCCCGGTCCTGCTGTACGCGCTCTTCCTGCCCCGCCATTCCGCCACCGGGGTGCGCTGGACCGTCTACGGGACCCTTCCGCTCGTCGTGCTGCTGCTCGCGGGATCCCCCGCGGTGTCGGGCACGCCGTTCGCGGTCTTCCCGGACCACGACGTCCGCTGGTTCCCGCTCCAGACACCGGGGCTGATCACCGTTCCGGCCGGCTTTCTGCTCGGGCTGGTCGGCCGTACCCGCCCGCGTGCCCAGGCACCCAGGCCCTCCTGGCAGGACGACGGCTCGCCGTACGCGAGACGGGGATGAGCCCGGCGGAACCGCCGGGCTCACCCCCGTCCGCCGTGGGAACGGCCGCTCAGAGCGACGTCATGACGTGCTTGACGCGCGTGTAGTCCTCGAAGCCGTACGCGGACAGGTCCTTGCCGTAGCCGGACCGCTTGAACCCGCCGTGCGGCATCTCGGCGACGAGCGCCATGTGGGAGTTGATCCACACACAGCCGAAGTCGAGCCTCTTCGACATCCGCATCGCCCGCGCGTGGTCCTTCGTCCAGACCGAGGAGGCCAGCGCGTAGTCGACGCCGTTGGCGTACGCGACGGCCTGGTCCTCGTCCGTGAACGACTGCACGGTCATGACCGGGCCGAAGACCTCGTTCTGGACGATCTCGTCGTCCTGCCTCAGGCCCGAGACCACGGTCGGGGCGTAGAAGTAGCCCTTGTCGCCGACCCGGTGGCCGCCGGCCTCGATCCGGGCGTGCTCGGGCAGACGCTCGACGAAGCCGCTGACCTGGGCGAGCTGGTTGGCGTTGTTGAGCGGCCCGTACAGCACGTCCTCGTCGTCCGGCTGCCCGGTCTTCGTCTCGGCGGCGGCCTTGGCGAGCGCGGCGACGAACTCGTCGTGGACGGACTCGTGGACCAGGACGCGGGTGGCGGCCGTGCAGTCCTGGCCGGCGTTGAAGAAGCCGCCGACCACCAGGTCCTCGACCGCCTTCGTCAGGTCGGCGTCCTCGAAGACCACGGCCGGGGCCTTGCCGCCCAGCTCCAGGTGGACCCGCTTGACGTCCTTGGCAGCGCTCTGCGCGACCTGGATGCCCGCGCGCACCGAGCCGGTGATGGAGGCCATCGCCGGGGTCGGGTGCTCCACCATCAGCCGGCCCGTCTCGCGGTCGCCGCAGACGACGTTGAAGATCCCCTCGGGCAGTCCCAGCTCCTCCAGGACACCGCCGATGATCTCCGCGAGCAGCACGGTGGAGGCGGGGGTGGTGTCCGAGGGCTTGAGCACGACCGCGTTGCCCGCGGCGAGGGCCGGGGCGAACTTCCACACCGCCATCAGGAGGGGGTAGTTCCACGGAGCGACCTGGGCGCACACGCCGACGGGCTCGCGGCGGATGATCGAGGTCATCCCCTCCATGTACTCGCCGGCCGAGCGGCCCTCCAGCATCCGGGCCGCGCCCGCGAAGAAGCGGACCTGGTCGATCGCGGGGACGAGTTCCTCGCTGAGCGTGAGGTGCAGCGGCTTGCCGGTGTCGCGGCTCTCGGCGACGACCAGTTCCTCCGCGCGGGCCTCCATCGCGTCGGCGATCCTCAGCAGGGCGCGCTGCCGTACGGAGGGAGTCGTGTCGCGCCAGACGGGGAACGCCGCGGCGGCGGCCGCCATCGCCGCGTCGACGTCGGCCGCTCCCGAGAGCGGGGAGGTGGCGTAGACGTCACCCGTGGTGGGGTCCACCACGTCGAGCGTCCGGCCGTCGGCGGCATCCGCGAACGTGCCGTCGATGTAGTTGCGGAACGTGCTGCTCATGGGAGCGTCTCTCCTGGTCAGGCGGTGGTACGGGGCGACAGGTGCTCGTGGACGGCGAGCCAGGCGCCGTCCTCGGAGCGGGCGAAGACGATGGTCTCCCGCTCGTGCACCGTCTCCTCACCGGCGTTGGTGGCGACCTGGGTCTCCACGTCGTGGCTGAAGACGGCGGTGTCGCCGAAGGGCTGGACGAGCTGTGCGGACGAGGTGCAGCCGAGGATGCGGAAACCGTCCTGCTCCACCCACTGCCGCCACAGGGCGCGGTACTCGGCCGTGGAGTCCAGACGCCGCGGTGTGGTGTGGAAGACGAACGTCGCGTCCGGGGCGAAGGCGCCGAAGTAGTCGTCGAGGCGGCCCTCGGCGAAGGCGGCGACGAGCGCGTCCGCGGCGGCCCGGATCTCCTGCACGGTGGTGGTGCTCATGCACGGCTCCTGGTCAGGGGCGCCCGGTGGTCAGGACCGGGCGCCCGGTTCGTGAGGGTGGCGGGGTGGGTCAGACGGCCGCGGCGGGCTCGGCCGACTTCTCCTCGGTGCCACCGGTGATCGGTGCGATTTCGGCGTCGGACGCCCCGACGAAGCGGGGGCCGGCGGGCCCGTACACGGCACGCGGCTCGGGGAACAGGGCGAGCGCGGCGAGGTAGAGCACGACCGCCAGACCGAGGCCGACCGGCAGCGAGATGTCCGCTCCGTCGGCGAGGTCGCCCAGCGGGCCGACGAACTGGCCCGGCAGGTTGGTGAAGAGGAGGGCCACGACAGCGCTGACGAGCCAGGTGCCCATGCCGCGCCAGTTCCAGCCGTGCGCGAACCAGTAGCGGCCACCGCTCTGACGCCGGTTGAAGACCTGCAGTGCCTCGGCGTCGTACCAGCCGCGCCGGGTGACGTAGCCGAGCGCCATGACGACCATCCACGGCGCGGTGCAGGTGATGATCAGCGTGGCGAAGGTGGAGATGGACTGCGTGAGGTTGAGCGCGAAGCGGCCGAGGAAGATGAATCCGATGGACAGGACGCCGATGAAGAAGGTGGCCTGGACGCGGTTGAAGCGGGGGAAGACGCTGGCGAAGTCCAGCCCCGTTCCGTAGAGGGACGTCGTGCCGGTGGACAGGCCGCCGATCAGGGCGATCAGGCAGAGCGGCAGGAAGTACCAGCCGGGGGAGACCGCCAGCAGTCCGCCGACGTAGTTCGGGGCGGCCGGGTCGACGTACTTCGCGGCCTTCGTCGCGATGATCGACGCCGTGGCCAGGCCGAAGACGAAGGGCAGCAGGGTGGCGATCTGGGCGAGGAAGGCGGCGCCCATCACCCGGCGGCGCGGGGTGTCCGCGGGGATGTAGCGGGACCAGTCACCGAGGAACGCGCCGAAGGAGACCGGGTTGGAGAGCACGATCAGCGCGGCGCCGATGAACGACGGCCAGAACAGCGGGTCGGCACTCGAGGCGAAGGCGCCCGCGTATCCGGGGTCGAAGTCACCGGCGAAGGCGAAGGCGCCGAGCACGAAGAGGGCCGAGGCCGCCAGCACCGCGATCTTGTTGACCAGCAGCATGAAGCGGAAGCCGTAGATGCAGACGACGAGCACGAGGCCGCCGAAGATCGCGTACGCGATGCCGTAGGTGACGTCCGACTCGGGGACGCCGGCCAGCCGGTGCGCGCCGCCGACGAGCGCGTCTCCCGAGGACCACACCGAGATCGAGAAGAACGCGATGGCGGTCAGCAGGGAGAGGAAGGAGCCGACGACCCGGCCGTGCACGCCCAGGTGCGCGGAGGAGGAGACGGCGTTGTTCGTGCCGTTCGCCGGGCCGAACAGCGCCATCGGGGCCAGCAGCAGCGCACCCGCGACCAGGCCGAGGACGGTCGCCGCGAGCCCCTGCCAGAAGGAGAGGCCGAAGAGGATCGGGAAGGCGCCCAGCACACAGGTCGCGAAGGTGTTGGCGCCGCCGAAGGCGAGCCGGAACAAGTCGATCGGCCGGGCCGTGCGGTCCTCGTCCGGGATGCGTTCGACGCCGTATGTCTCGATTTCGGTGACCGAGGTCGTCACGGCCCCTCCCATCTATGTTTATCCACCATTCAAATGTCGGCCCCCACAGTGTGCGGCCCCCGGTGACCTGCGACAATGGTGGTCATCACAGATGCGTACGATGTCATTTGTGGCCAGCGACAAACTCACGATCCAGGACCTGCTCTCCTCCCCGGCGCTCCAGCTCTCGCTGAAGGCCGGCGGCGGTCTGGACCGGTCCGTCTCCTGGGCCCACGCCAGCGAGCTCGTCGATCCGACGCCCTGGCTCCTGGGAGCCGAGCTGATCATGACCGCCGGCCTCGCGATCCCCCGTACCGCCGAGGAACAGCGCGCCTACCTGGAGCGGCTGGACGACGCCGGGGCGTCCGGTCTCGCGCTCTCCGCGCAGCTGCACATGCCGCCGCTGCACGACGCGTTCTTCCGGGCCGCGGAGGAGCGGGGCTTCCCGGTCCTCGAGGTGCCGCTCGCCGTCCCCTTCATCGCCGTGGCCCAGGAGGTCGCGGCCTCGGCCCAGGAGGAGGCACGGCACCGGCTGGGCGCGCAGCTCCAGGTCTTCGGCGCGCTGCGCTGGCTGGTCACGGAGGACCTCGACACGCCGACGCTCCTGCGCAGGCTCGAAGGGCTGTCGGGCTACGACGTCTTCCTCTGCACGCCCCAGGGGCGCCCGCTCCTTCCCGGCGTCCCGGTGCCGGACCCCTCCGTCCTGCCCGTGTCCGTCGACGCCCCGCCGACGATCCCCGGCGGGTTCGTCCTCCCGGTGCCCGCCCCCGGCGGTCCCGCGGGCTTCCTCGTCGCGTACGAGCGCGAGGGCGCCCGGCCCGCGGGACTCGCCGTCGTCCAGCACATCGCCACCGTCGCGGCGCTGCGGCTGGCGATGGTGCGCAACGAGCGCGAGACGCTGCGCCGCGAGGGGGCGGAGACGTTCGCCGAACTGCTGCAGGAGGTGCTCGACCCGGAGGCGGCGCGCCGTCGGCTCGCCCGGCACGCGATCGAGGGCGACACCGTGCTGCTCGTCGTACGCCGCACCACCGACGAGGCGCTGCTGCGCTGTCTGGAGGACCGGCCCCATCTGCTGCTCACCCGGGGCGAGGACCGTTATGTCCTCGGGGCGCCGGACCTGGCGGCGGCGGTCGGTGAGCTGCCCGCCGTGGCGGCCGGGGCCAGCCGCCCCTTCCAGCCGGGGGCCGCGCTGAAGGTCGCGCAGCGCGAGGCCCTGTGGGCGGTGTCCAAGGCCGTCGAGTCGGGCCGCGCCGTCGTCCGCTACGGGGACGACGGGGCGGGCCGGTGGCTGCCCGAAGACCCCGCGGTCCTGGCGGCGCTGGTGGAGCACGTGCTCGGCGGCGTGCTGCGGTACGACGAGAGCCACGACTCGCGGCTGCTGGTCTCCGCCCGCACCTGGATGGAACGCGACCGCCGCACCGAGACGGCGGCCGCCGCCCTGCACATCCACCCCAACACCCTCGCCTACCGGCTGCGCCGCTTCGGTGCGCTCACCGGCCGTGACCTGACGTCGACGGCGGCCCTGGCCGAGGTCTGGCTGGCGGTCCAGGCGGCGGGGGCGCTGGGCCTGACCGACTGAGCGGGGCCGGGAGCACGTCGTCCGGTCCCCGGTCCCCGGTCCGTCTCCGGGGCCGCGGAGGCCGGGCGGCTGCCGGGTGTCGCGGGCCGGGCGGGCCCGCGGGGGTCACTCCTGTCGCCGCGCGGCGGCCTCGACCATGCGCCGGATGTCGGCGAGATCGGCCTCGAACTCGGCGGTGAGGTCGAGGGGCAGGTCCAGCCACGGTCCGAGTGCGCGGTGGCCGGGGAGTTCGCCGTCCGGGAGGAGACCGCGGCGGCCGCGTGGGTCGGGAGCGCCGGGAGCGAAGCGGCCCGCGGCCTCGGAGGCGGCGAATCCGATGACGAAGGTGCTGATCAGCCGTTCCAGCCGGGGCACCTGGGGTTCGGGAACCCCGGCCTCGATGAGCGCGGTGTAGACGATGTCCACCGCCCGCAGACCGTCCGGGGTGACGGCGGGCCGCGAGAAGAGCAGGTGCGCGGCCCAGGGGTGCTGCTGGGTCACCTTCCGGCAGGCGTGCGCGAGGGCGTCGAGCCGTTCCTGCCAGGTGTGGTCCTCCGCCGGCTCCGGCGGCAGCAGCGCGGCGAGCAGCCGTCCGACCATGCCGTCCAGCAGCGCCGCCTTGTCCTTGACGTGCCGGTACAGCGCCATCGGTGTCACACCGACGCGATCCGCCAGCGCGCGCATCGAGACGGCGTCGACGCCGTGCTCGTCGGCGATGGCCAGTGCCGCGTCCAGGATTTCTTCCCGCCTGCCACTCATGGGTGTACAGCGTAGACGTGTACGCCGTAGACGCATGCGCGGCGGACGTATACGGTGTAGACGTGTACGTCGTACACATCGAGAGGTGTCATGGAGGACGCATGCTGATCGCAGAGGGACTGGTGAAGCGCTACGGGCCGCGCGGCGCGCTCGACGGCTTCGACCTGACGGTCCCGGCCGGGGAGATCGTGGGCCTGATCGGTCACAACGGCGCGGGCAAGACGACGTTCGTCGAGGTCGTCTCCGGTCTCGTACGTCCCGACGCGGGCCGGATCACCGTCGCGGGGCTCGACGCCCTGCGCGACGGCCGGGCCGCGCGGCGCTCCCTCGGCGTGGCCCCGCAGGAACTCGCCCTGTACGGCAGCGCCACCGCCCGCGAGAACCTGCGGCTGTTCGCCGGGCTGGCGGGATTCCGAGGCCGGCGCGGGGACGCGGAGATCGACCGGGTCCTGAACGAGCTGCGCCTGTCGGACGTCGCGGAGCGGCCCGTCGCGGCCCTGTCCGGAGGTCAGCGCCGCCGGGTCCAGGCGGCCACCGCCATGGTCGGCTCACCGTCGCTCCTCCTGCTGGACGAGCCGACCGCCGGGGCCGATCCGGAAACCCGCGCGGCCCTGCTGGGCGCGGTCAGGGCCCGGGCCGAAGCGGGCGCGGCCGTCGTCTACACGACCCACTACCTGCCGGAACTCGTCGACCTCGACGCCACGCTGGCACTCGCGCGGGCCGGACGGATCATCGCGCGCGGCACGCAGGAAGAACTCACCCGGCACCTGCCCGGCGAACTCAGGGTCACCTTCGCCGACCCGGCCGAACCCGAACTGCGCCGGCCGACCACGGACCCTGGCGCCGATCTGGCGGCCCTGCTCGCGTCCGGTCGTACGCCCGTGTCCGTCGACGTACGCCGCCCCGGACTGGACGACCTCTACCGTTCCCTGGAGGCCGCGGCTCCCGCGATCGCCGCGACGCGCGCGGAGGTCCGTGATGCCGCGTGAGTCCGCCGCCCGCCTCCGGGTGCTGATACGTCACAACGTGCTGCTGATGGCGCGCGAACCCGGCCCGATCCTGAGCCGGATGACCCTTCCGCTCGTCTTCATCACGCTCCTGCGCCCGCTCTACACGGCCGGGCAGGGCGAGAGCGCCGGCACGGAACAAGCGGTCGTCGGCACGCTGGTCACCTTCTCGCTGCTCGCCCTCGGCATCTGCGGCAGCGCGATCCTGACCGAACGGCTCGGCCGTACCTGGGACCGGCTGCGCGGAACCGTCCTGCGTCCCGCCGAACTCTTCGCGGGCAAGGCCGTCCCGGTCTTCGCGGTCCTGCTCGCCCAGCAGTTCACCGTCGTGGGTTTCGCCGTGTGCGCCTTCGGCCTGTCCGTCCCGCACCCGTTCCTGCTGCTGGGCGTTCTGCTCAGCTGGAGCTGGGCGCTCCTCGGACTCGGCACGCTGCTCGGCGTGCTGGTCCGCAGCCCGGGTGAGCTCTCGGCCGCCTACGACATCGGCGGCATGCTGCTGAGCAGTGTCGGAGGCGCGCTCGTCCCGCTCGCCGCCCTGCCGGCCTGGGTCTCGGACGTGGCCCCGGCCTCGCCCGGCTACTGGGCCGCCCGCGGCATGCGCGCCGCTCTCGCCGGTGACGCGTACGCCGTGGCGGAGTCCTGCGGCACGCTCCTCGGCGTGGCGCTGGTCTGCGGCACCGCGGCCTCGGCCCGCCTGAGGGGCACGGCGGGCGGCTGGTGGCGCTCTAGTGCCACGTCCCTCTTTGGGCCCGGTCGTCGCTGATCCGCACCCGCTTCCCGCCGTGTCGACGGACGGCACCAGGGGCGGGTGCGCGGTGCCGGGACTCCGCGGACGGCGTGCGCGGGGGCTTCGCATATCGCGGACGTATCGAAAATCGCATACGCCACCGCAACCGGCCCCTCCCTTCACTGGGAGCATGAGCCACAACGCATCCCCGTCAGCACCCCGCCGCGTCATCAGGACCGTGCTCCTGAGCCTGGCGGTCCTCGGCATGGCCGGCGTCCTGTTCGGCATCCGGCGCATGCTCATGATGCCCGTCCCGAGATGCATGGCCGGGCACTGGCACGGCTGCTACGACACGTTCAACGGCGTGGTGCTCATGACGCTCGTCGCGGTGCCGCTCGCCGTGCTGGTGACGTGGGCCCTCGCGTACCGGCGGCACGCCGCCGGCGCCGGTTCGGCCTGGGCGTGGCGCAAGTCGCTGGCCGAGGTGGGCATGGTCCACGGGACGGTCCCGTTCCTGTGGCTGACCATGATGCCGGGCCTCTCGCCCGGCGTCGCTCCCCGCCGGGTGAGCCTGGTACCCCTGCGGGACCTGGTCATGATGGGGACGCTCGGGATCATCGGCAACCTGCTGGTCTTCGCCGCGCTGGGGTTCTTCGCACCCGTGCGGTTCGCGGCGCTCGCGTCCGTGCCGCGGATCCTCGCGCTCGGCGTGGGCTGCTCGGTCCTGGTCGAGGTCGCCCAGTACGTCCTGTGGCTGGACCGGGTGTCCAGCGTGGACGACGTACTGGTCAACGCCACCGGTGCCCTGCTGGCCGGGCTGGCCTCGCGCCGCTGGTGGCGCAGGAGGGCGCAGGAACCCTCGGACCGGCCCCGTCCCGCGCCGGTGCCGGTGGGCTGAACCGTGGGTCCGGTGGACGCACGCCGTCGCGATACGCCGGCGATACGGCGGGCTGCTTAGGCTTCGGACATGCGTGTACTGATCGTGGAGGACGAGCCCTACCTGGCCGAGGCCGTCCGTGACGGTCTGCGGCTGGAGGCGATCGCCGCCGACATCGCGGGCGACGGCGACTCCGCCCTGGAACTGCTCGGCGTCAACTCCTACGACCTCGCGGTCCTCGACCGTGACGTCCCCGGCCCCTCCGGTGACGAGGTCGCCCGGCGCATCGTCGCCTCCGGCAGCGGCATCCCGATCCTCATGCTCACCGCCGCCGACCGGATCGAGGACAAGGCGTCCGGCTTCGAGCTCGGCGCCGACGACTACCTCACCAAACCGTTCGAGCTGCGGGAACTCGTGATGCGGCTGCGGGCACTCGACCGCAGGCGCGCCCACGCCCGGCCGCCGGTCCGCGAGATCGCGGGCCTGCGGCTGGACCCGTTCCGCCGGGAGGTCTTCCGCGACGGACGGCACGTCGCGCTCACCCGGAAGCAGTTCGCCGTGCTGGAGGTACTCGTCGCGGCCGAGGGCGGGGTCATCAGCTCCGAAGAGCTGTTGGAGCGGGCCTGGGACGAGAACGCCAACCCCTTCACCAACGCCGTCCGCATCACCGTCTCCGCCCTGCGCAAACGACTCGGCGAACCGTGGGCCATCGCCACGGTGCCCGGCGTCGGCTACCGGATCGACACGGGCCCGGACACCTCCCGGTCCGACGGCACCCATGAATAGACGCCCGGGGCGCAGCGCCCGACTGAAGCTCACCCTCAGCTACGCTGGCTTCCTCTTCGTCGCCGGCACCCTCCTGTTGGCCGTGATGTGGGTGTTCGTGCTGCGCTGGCTGCCGACCGAGGACCCCAGGCTCATCCAGAAGACGTACGGCGCCGTGATCATCATGGGGCCCAACCGCTCCGACCTGCTGCGTGGCTTCGCCCCCGCCGCGGCCGTCGCGCTGGCCTTCCTCCTGGTGTTCGGCCTCCTCGGGGGATGGATCCTCGCCGGCCGCATGCTCTCGCCCCTCACCCGGATCACGGACGCGGTACGGACGGCCGGGAAGGGGTCGCTGTCCCACCGCATCCGGATGAAGGGCCGCCAGGACGAGTTCCGCGAACTCTCCGACGCCATCGACTCGATGCTCGAACAACTGGAGTCCCACGTCGCCGAGCAGCGGCGGTTCGCCGCGAACGCCTCGCACGAACTGCGCACCCCGCTGGCGATCTCGCGGACACTCCTGGACGTCGCCCGCAAGGACCCCACGCGCGACCCCGGCGAACTGATCGAGCGCCTGCACACCGTGAACACACGGGCGATCGACCTGACCGAGGCCCTGCTGCTGCTCAGCCGCAGCGACCGCGGGGACTTCCCCCGCGAGAGCGTCGACCTCTCCCTCGTCGCCGAGGAAGCCGCCGAGACACTGCTCCCCTTCGCCGAACAGCGCCGGATCACGCTCGACGTCACCGGCGGGGCGGCCAGAACCAGCGGTTCCGCGGAACTCCTGCTGCGGATGGTGACGAACCTCGTCCAGAACGCCGTCGTCCACAACCTCCCCGAGGGCGGCACCGTCACCGTCCACACCGAGGAGGACGGCGACACGAGCGTGCTGCGGGTCGAGAACACGGGAAGCCGGCTCTCACCGGAACTGGTGTCGACCCTCACCGAACCGTTCCAGCGGGGAACGGAACGCGTGCACACCGCCGAACACGCCGGCGTCGGCCTCGGCCTGGCCATCGTGGCCGGGGTCGTCCGCGCCCACGGCGGAACGCTCGACCTCTCCGCCCGCCCCGCCGGCGGCCTCCTCGTCACGGTCCGGCTGCCCGGCACGCCGTAGAACAGACTGACAATTCCCGTCCACCCGGCGAGAATGCCGGGGCGCGCGGATCACGCGGATCACGCGGCGTGACCGGCACGGTGCGTGCCGGTGGCGGCCGGGTGCCCTGTCACCGTCCGCGCACGGGATCGCGGACAACGGAACCTCGAGGGGGAACTCTGTCATGAGCGGTACGGAGAGCGGGAAGCACGAGGGATTCACGGCCGAGGAACGGGCCGCGATGAAGGACCACGCCAAGGAGCTGAAGAAGGAGGCCCGCCGCAGCTCGCGCGCGGACAAGGCGGCCGAGGCGGAACGGGACGTGCTCGCGAAGATCGCCGAGATGGGGGACTCCGACCGGATCATGGCCGAGCGCGTCCACGCCGTCGTCACGGCCGCCGCTCCGGTCCTCGCGCCGAAGCTCTGGTACGGCATGCCCGCCTACGCGCTGGACGGCAAGGTCGTCTGCTTCTTCCAGAGCGCGGAGAAGTTCAAGGCGCGTTACGCGACGCTCGGGTTCAGCGATCAGGCACAGCTGGACGAGGGCACGATGTGGGCCACCTCGTTCGCCCTGACCGGGCTGACGGCGGAGGCCGAGGACAGGATCGGCGCGCTCGTCAAGCAGGCGGTGAGCTGAGGCACCTCACGCCGGGCCCGGGGCGTGACGCCCCGGGCCCGTTCGCCTTCCGGTACGACGGTCCGACCGGACAGGCGCCTCGACCGTCTCGTCGGCCTTGGACTCCGACTCGCCTGCAGGGCAAGGGAGTCGATCCAGGCGTCGTCAGCGCCCCTTGCGTACCCGGGCCGCCGCGCGTGCCTCCGCGGCCTTGCGGGCGTCCGCCGCCTTGCGCGACTCCTTGGCGGGCCGCCCGGGACGTGTGCCGATGCCCCGGAAGGGCGCGTTGCCGGTGCTGGTCTTCGGCCCGGTCGGCGGGCGCCTGGCCCCGGTGATGGCGGTGAGCGCCGCCTCGCCCGAGCGCACCTGCGTGACGGTCGGCCGGATGCCGGCCTCGGACATCAGACGGTTCACCTCGCGCCGCTGGCCGGCGGTGACGAGGGTGACCACCTTCCCGGCCTCCCCGGCCCGCGCGGTGCGCCCGCCGCGGTGCAGGTAGTCCTTGGCGTCGGCGGGCGGGTCGACGTTGACGACGAGGTCGAGCGCGTCGACGTGGATGCCCCGGGCGGCGACGTTGGTGGCCACCAGCACGTCGATCTCACCGTTCTTGAACTGGGCGAGCGTGTGCGTGCGCTGCGGCTGCGACTTCCCGCTGTGCAGGGCGGAGGCACGGATGCCGCTGGCCCGCAGATGACGGGTGAACTGGTCCACGCCCGCCTTGGTGTCCAGGAACATCAGCACCCGGCCGTCCCGGGCGGCGATCTCGGTCGCCGTCGCGTACTTGTCGGCGCCGTGGATGTTCAGGACGTGGTGTTCCATCGTGGCGACCGAGCCCGCCACCTGGTCGACCGAGGCGAGGACAGGGTCGTGGAGGTGGTCCCGTACGAGCTGGTCGACGCCCCGGTCGAGCGTCGCCGAGAACAGCAGCCGCTGGCCGTCGGCGCGCACCTGCTCCATGAGATCCACGACCTGCGGCAGGAAGCCCAGGTCGCACATCTGGTCCGCCTCGTCCAGCACGGTGATCCGCACCTGGTCCAGGAAGCAGTCCCGGCGCGACACCAGGTCGGTCAGCCGCCCGGGCGTCGCGACGAGCACCTCGACGCCGGTCCGGAGCAGGGCCTGCTGCCGGTTGATCGACAGCCCTCCCACCACCGTCCCCAGCCGTACGCCCAAGGTCCGCGCGTACGGTTCCAGCGCGTCGTTCACCTGCTGCGCGAGCTCCCGGGTCGGCACCAGGACCAGCGCCAGCGGCCGCTTCGCCTCCGCCCGGCGGCCCGCGGTCCGGACGAGCAGGGCCAGTCCGAAGGCCAGAGTCTTGCCGGAACCGGTCCGCGCCCGGCCGAGGACGTCGTGTCCGGCCAGCGCGTTCGGCAGCGTCGCGGCCTGGATCGGGAAGGGCTCGGTCACCCCGAGCGCCGTCATCCTGGCCACCAGTTCCGCCGGCAGTCCGAGGGCGTCGAACGACGCGGCGGGCGGCAGACCCGTCGAGCGGGACGGCGGTGCCGTGACCTCGCCCTGCGGCACCGGCCGGTCCTCGCCGGCGTCGGGGAGTCCAGGAGCCGGCGGCTTCGCGTTCATGGGGAACCTTCCTCGGTCTGACGCCCGGAACGCCCCGGGGCCCGTGCCACTCGGCACGGGCCCCGGCGACTTCGAAGCGTGCTCCCCATTTTACCAGCGGGCACACGGGCGCCGGGCCGGGCCGTCCGCCCGGCGACCCCGATGTGACCCTCTTCCTTGCCAACGGAGCCCCTGTATGGGAAGCATCACCGGAACGAGTCTCCGAAGAACTGTTATTCGAAGTTCCGCGGGCGGTCTCCCATGCAACGGCAGCATCGTTCGGAGTCGAGGACAGGGAAGTTTTCATGAGGAGACAGCACGAGGTGGATCCGGCGGCACTGGTGACCGCCGCCCGGACGGGCGACTCGGCGGCCCAGGACGCCCTGGTGAGCGCTTATCTCCCCTTGGTCTACAACGTCGTCGGGCGCGCGCTGAACGGCTCGGTCGACGTGGACGACGTCGTGCAGAACACCATGCTCCGCGCCCTCGACGGCCTGGACGGCCTGCGTACGCCGGAGAGCTTCCGTTCCTGGCTCGTGGCGATCGCGATGAACCAGGTCCGGGCGCACTGGCGGGACCGGCAGCTCGCCCCGGACGGTGTGGAGGAGGCGGAGGACCTCGCGGACCCCGGCGCCGACTTCGTGGACCTGACCATGGTGCGGCTCCAGCTCTCCGGCCAGCGCCGGGAGACCGCGCTGGCGACCCGCTGGCTCGAACCCGACGACCGGGGCGTGCTCTCCCTGTGGTGGCTGGAGTGCGCCGGTGAGGTGACCCGGGCCGAGGTGGCCGAGGCACTGGAAGTGTCGCCGCAGCACGCGGCGGTCCAGGTGCAGCGGATGAAGGCGCAGCTGGAGACGGCCCGTGTGGTGGTGCGGGCGCTCGCCGCCCGACCGCCCTGCGAGGAACTGCGGACCGTCCTCGCCTCCTGGGACGGCCGGCCCTCGGCGCTGTGGCGCAAGCGGATAGCCCGGCACGCCCGCGACTGCGTCCGCTGCTCCGGTCTGTGGAGCGGACTGATGCCCGCCGAGGGACTGCTGGCCGGTCTGGCGCTGGTCGCCGTGTCGCCGGGGCTGGCCGCGGCGCTGAGCGAGGCGACCGGTGGGATGGCGGCCACGGGCTCGGCGTCCGCCGGTCACGGCGACGCGGGCCCGTCGGGCGCCGGGCACCGGGCGCCGGGTGGAAGGGCGGCCTCGCGCGGCGAGGTCCGGCGCCGCCGGCGCGTACGGCGCCGGGTGCTGGGCGGTGCCCTGGCCGCGGCCTGCGTGGCGGGCGGCGGCTTCTGGTACCTGGACACGGCTCCCGGGACACGTACCGACGAAGCCGCTCCCTCGCGGACCGCGGACGCCCCCGTCAAGGATCTCGCGGCCTCCGACGCCTCCCGCGTCCCCTCCTCGGCGTCGGCCACCCCCACGGCATCCGCCTCGCCCTCGGCCTCCGCGTCCAAGAAGGCGAAGGCGAAGGCCTCCAAGACTCCCCGTGCCGCCGAGCCGAGCAGGTCGGCCACCCCCTCCTCGGCCGCGCCGACCCGGCGGGCGTCCGGTCTGGCCCAGGCGCAGTCGGCCCCGGCGGGCACCGTGGCGCAGGTGGTCGCGCTGGTGAACAAGGAGCGGGCGGCCGTCGGCTGCGGCCCCCTCACGGAGGACCCGCAGCTGGAGGACGCGGCCCAGGCCCACTCCGAGGACATGGCCGCCCGTGACTTCTTCGAGCACACCAACCCCGACGGCGTCGACCCCGGCCAGCGCATCACCGCCGCCGGTTACCGCTGGTCCACGTACGGCGAGAACATAGCCGAGGGCCAGCAGACCCCGCAGGCGGTGATGGAGTCCTGGATGAACAGCCCGGGGCACCGCGCGAACATACTCAACTGTTCGTTCAAGAACATCGGGGTGGGTGTCCACAAGGGGTCGGGCGGTCCGTGGTGGACGCAGGACTTCGGGGCGAAGCTGTGATGCCGGGCGCTCCTTTCCCGGCGGGAGGAGCGCCGGGCGTGGGTGCCGTTGCGGACGTACCGAAGGGCCGGACGCGCCTCAGCTGACGTGCCAGCCGGGTTCGAGGCGGTCGAGGAGTGCGCGGAAGGCCTCGTCCGCCCGCTCCTGACCGCCCTCGGTGAGGGAGGCGACGACCAGACCGAAGGTCGCGTCGACCAGGAGGGCGGCCTCCGCCCGGGCCCGGGCCCGCGTCATGCCGAGGTTCCCGAAGGCCGAGGCGAGCAGGTCCGTCCACTCGGTCAGCAGGTCACTCAGGACGGGGCCGTACCGGTCGGGGTCGATCAGGCTGGCGATCATGATCTCGAGGTAGAGGGGGAGGGCCGGGCGCAGGTCGGGGGCGCCGAACCGCCGCCAGGTCTCCTCCATGAAACGGCGGAGTCCCGCCGCGTCCCGCGGGGAGTCCGGGGAGGCGAGCGTCTCCCGGGCGAGCAGGAGGGGACGTCTCTCGTCCAGGGCGAGCGCCTCGGCGACCATGGCCTCCTTGGTCCCGAAGTAGTACAGGAGCATGCGGTCGCTGGTGCCCAGGGCCCGGGCGAGAGGGCGCAGGGACAGCCCGGCGAGGCCGTTGCGCACCAGGTACGCACGGACCCGGTCGGTCAGATCACGCCGTTTGGCCTGGTCGGAGGGTCGTGGCATGCGGGCTCCCAGCGGTTCCGGTGCGGCCGGGGTAAGGCCGGGATGTGGTCGTGTGACACCAGACACATTCCATATGTCCCGTTATGTACTCTTGGAAAAGATTTTTACCGTAGCGACCGCTACATACATATTTGTTATCGTGACGGTCGTTACGTGAACGCGTGACCTGACGCATGTCCGGACCGGTCCTCGACGGGTCCGTGCCGCTTCGGCGGTGTGGTCGCCAGCAGTGCGGAAAGGACTGATTCCCATGGCCCCGGGGGCCATCGACCTCGTGGCGGCATCCCGCCGGGGGCGCTTCACCCGGCTCGACCGCCGGCCCGAGGAATCGGGGCGCGAGGGGGCCACGAGACGCGATCAGCAGAACGGGGCATCCGTGGAAGCAGCACCCACGTCGTGGCTCGCCCGGAACCGGGCCCTCTGGGCGCGTGCGCTGCAGCCCGTACGTCCTCTCGACGCGCCCCGTGCCCGGGTCACCCCCTGGGAAGCCTCCTGGCCCCTGTCGCGGGAGCTGACCTCCGCCCGCCGGGCCCGCCGTCTGGTGACGGCGCAACTGGGCGAGTGGAACCTGGAGGAACTGGCCGACACCGCGGAGCTGCTGGTCAGCGAGCTGGTCACCAACGCCCTGCGCCATACGCGCGGCCCGCTGCGGCTCAACCTGTCCCTGCGTGAGGACCGTCTGGTGTGCGAGGTCGAGGACACGGAGCCCCTCGGTCCCGTACGGCGCGAGGCCGACGCCGACTCCGAGGGCGGCCGCGGCACCGAGCTGCTCGACCTGCTCGCCGAGAGCTGGGGCAGCACCTGCACACCCACCGGCAAGACCATGTGGTTCGAGGTCCCGGTCCAGGCGCCGTCGTAGTACCAGCCGCGGTACCAGTGGAACCCCACCCGTGTCAGGGCTCCCGACCGAGCGGCCCTCCCGGGCTCAGGGCCGGCGCTCCGTCGCCGTCACGTGGGCGGACAGGAAGTCGAGGAGGGCGGCGTTGAACAGTTCGGGCCGTTCCGCGCCGGGGAGGTGGCCGGCGCCCTCGACGACGGTCAGGACCGCGTGCGGGACGAGTTCACGGATGGCCTCCGCGTCGGCGACCGGTGTGTAGACGTCGTCGGCGCCCACGACGATCAGCACGGGGGACCGTACGGCGGCGAGCGTGTCCCGGTAGTCGGGGCGCTCGGCCCGTCCGCGCAGGGCCGCCGCGGCACCGCGGGGATCGGTGGCGCGCATCATCCCCATGACGTTCCGGGCGACGTCGGGCAGCGCGGTGACGTTGTACCCGGCGAGCATCTTGCCGATGACCTCGTCCGCGTAGCCGTTCATCCCCTCCGCGAGGAGACGGTCGGCCAGCCGGTTGCGGAAGGCCCTGCCCTCGTCCGTCTCGGCCGGGGCGGAGGTGTCCGACAGGACGAGCGCGCGGACCCGGTGGGCGTGGGAGCGCTGCACCTCCATGGCGATCTGCCCGCCCATCGAGACGCCGCCCACCACCGCCCGGTCGATGTCCAGGTGGTCCAGGAGCGCGACGAGGTCGTCGGCGAAGTCGGAGAGGTACACGGGACCGGCTTCCGCCGGGCTGTCGCCGTAGCCGCGAAGGTCCGGGGTGATGACACGGTGTCCGGCCGCGACGAGCGCCTCGGTCTGGGGAGCCCACAGGGTCCGGTTGAAGGGGTGCCCGTGGACCAGCAGGACGGGCAGCCCGTCCGGGGATCCGGTGTCGTCGTAGTGGAGCGTCGTACCGCGTAAGTCGATGGAGGCCATGCGGGCACCCTAGTCCCAAGATCGTTCCAGGGGGCCGGAAGCGTCGCACGGGTTGTGCGGAGACGCCGACGGCCCGGCGCGAGCGCGAGGTCGGTCGCGTCGGCCGGGCCGTCGGCGGGTGCGGGAGGGGCTACTCCGCCTCGTACCGGGTTCCGTAGGAGTCGCCGGCGCCCGTGTCGCCGTACTGGGCGCGCCCGTCGGCGGGCCACTGCTGCGCCGTCGACGACCAGTGGTCGGCCTGCGGGGCGCTGTGGGCCATCGGAGCAGGGGAGTCCTGGATGCCCGCCACCTGCACCGGCATGGTGTTTCCATGTGCGACGACCTTGGAGCGTCCGTCGGCCGGCTTGCCCCGGCCGCTGTCGCCGAGCATCAGCACCGGGTCGAACATGACGACGGCCGCGGCGAGGATGAGGAAGATGACCGGGCCGAGGAGCATCGGCAGCAGGAGCGAGGAGCCCTCCTGGCCGCTGATGGCCGAGGTCGAGTGGATGCTGTTGTGGAGATGGACGTCCACGGCGGCCATGCCCGTGTAGTGCATGCCGGTGACGGCCAGGCCCATGACGAGGCTGGCACCCAGCGTGCGGAGGAAGCCCTGCACGGAGACGGCGGCCCACAGCGCGGCGGTCGCGGCCACGAGGGCGATGACCACGGACAGGGTCACGGTGAACGCGTTGTAGCCGAGCTCTCCGTTGAGCTGCATGGCGAACATGCCGAGGTAGTGCATGGTCGCGACGCCGAGGCCGGTGATGGAGCCGCCCACGGTGAGGGCCGCGCGGGTGGCACCGCGGTGCCCGACGATGAAGACGCCCGCGGAGACCACCACGATCGCCACGGCGAGGCTGAGCAGGGTCAGCGGGAGGTCGTAGGTGATGGGCGTCTCCGCCACGGAGAAGCCGGTCATGGCGATGAAGTGCATCGTCCAGATCCCGCAGCCCAGGGAGCTGGCCCCCAGGGCGAGCCAGCCCAGCCTCCACCCGGGCTCGTGGTGCACCGTCCGCACCACACAGCGCAGCCCCAACGCCGAGCCCACACAGGCCATGACGTAGGCGGCCACCGGTGTGACCAGCCCGTAGCTGAAGCCGTTGATCGTGCCGTTCATCCGCTCCCTAACGCTTTACCGCTGACATACGAAGGACATTGAGCCCTTTCCCTGGTAGCGATAGCAAATTCTCAAGCCGTTGTCGGTTGAATCTTGCGCGATCGTTATCGATCTCGTACGGGCGCCCGCGCGCGGGTGGTTACGAGGTGTTCGGTGTCCCCGTCGCGTCCCGGATGTCCTGCCGGGAATTTCGACCTGGTCCTTCGGCCTTGTGCAGTGCGGTGCCACGTCGTCGTGAGGACGGGGCGGACGGACCGGAGGCGGCCTGTGAGACGGTGCCTGTACGGGTCCGACGAGGACTAGGGAGAAGGGGTGCGTGCGATGAGCCGGAACGAGGAGAAGGCGCTGCTGGCCGGCGGCTGCTTCTGGGGCGTGCAGGAACTGATCAGGACGTTCCCGGGTGTCCTGGACACGCGGGTGGGGTACAGCGGCGGTGACGTGGCCGATGCGACGTACCGCAACCACGGCACGCATGCCGAGGCGATCGAGATCACGTTCGATCCCACGAAGACCGACTACCGGACGATCCTGGAGTACTTCTTCCAGATCCACGACCCTTCGACGAAGAACCGGCAGGGCAACGACATCGGTCTCAGCTACCGGTCCGCCATCTTCTATGTCGACGACGAGCAGAAGCGGGTCGCCGAGGACACCATCGCGGACGTCGACGCCTCCGGACTGTGGCCCGGGAAGGTCGTGACCGAGGTCGCGCCGGCCGGCCCGTTCTGGGAGGCGGAGCCGGAGCACCAGGACTACCTGCAGCGCTACCCCGACGGTTACACCTGCCACTTCGTCCGGCCGAACTGGCGGCTGCCGAGGCGCGCGGAATCCTGAGCGGGGTCCCGAGCGGAATCCCGAGCGAGGTCTGACGGCCCGCGGCCCGGTCCGGCCGCGGGCCGTCGGGCTGTCGGGCCGCGCCCCGGGGCCGAGTGAGCGGCCTCGGGCACCGGAACCGTCCGCCGTCCGAATCGCCCCGGCGGACGAAGCGGATGAACAACCCCGGCGGATCAGACGTACTTCCTGGGTGAACCGCCCCGGCGGATCAAGGCGTACCCCTTCCGTTCGGGCCCGGCCACCCGTGCTCGGTGTGCACCGTGCCGGTCGGCCCGGTCCGGGAGCGCCGATCCGGACGGTGAACCGTCGAGTCACCTCCATAGCGTCGCCGCGTGCGGGAGGCAAGCTGGGCTCACTCGAAGGTGTGGTGCCGTACGGCAGATAGGATTGCGGTCCTCGAAAGGCGTAGTGTCATATGCCTGTTGCCCAGGGCAGGCGGGCAACTCGCATACGGGGGCCAGGGGAGAGGACGGCATCACGAGATGACGAGCACCGACTGGAGTGATCGAGGACTGTGCCGCAAGGCCGATCCTGACGACCTGTTCGTCGAGGGCGCGGCACAGAACCGGGCCAAAATGCTGTGCGTCGGCTGCCCCGTGCTCACCGAGTGCCTCGCCTACGCGCTGGACCAGCGCATCGAGCACGGTGTCTGGGGAGGCATGACCGAGCGTGAGCGCCGCGCGCTGCTGCGCCGCCGGCCGACGGTCACTTCCTGGCTGAACCTCCTGGAGACGGCCCGGATGGAACACGAACGCTCCCAGGCCACCGTGGCGACCGCCGCCAGGGCGAGCTGACCTCCGCCCGTATCCGTGTCCCTTGTGCGGTGCGACCTCTGGTCTCTGAGGCATGCACGGATTCCGGGGGCATGACCGGCGCCCCGCTCGTCGTGGAGGAGCGGGGTCTGCCGCGTGCCGGGTCGCGCCGGTGGGCGTGACGGGCGCCGATCTGGTGGTGTTCGCCACCCCTCTGACGGGCCGGCAGCGTCAGGCGCCGGCAGTGATGTTCGGCCGCCCCGCGGTCGATCTCTCCGAGATCGACCCCGCCGGCCGAGGCCGCATCGCGTGATCCGTGCGGCAGCCCGATCGCACGGCCGCTTCCGCGTGGACGGCGAGCGAGTTCTCCGCTGCCCGATGAACTCCCGCCGCACCGGCTCACGGTGGAGACTTCCGTACGAAAAGAGGCCGGAGACGCCTCGAAGAGACAGAACGCCGAAATGGGCCAAGTGCGCGGAGGACGCCACGCGTACGTTTTTTCCGGCCGCCCTGATCGATCGAATCAAGCCAGTTGTGCGGTCCGGCATTGTGCGCAAGGGCTTGAACTGTCACCGTCATGGCCGGAATAGCAGCCCGATCATGACTTTCGAAAACCTCAACTCCGTTGCCATGTAGGAATGTTGGCCCACAACCGTGCCGACCTGGCCGAAATGCCGAATTCTCCCATTACCGGACGCGGGCCCGAGGTAAACGTCTGCCGGGCGGGCGACACCTTCCACGAACGACACATCACGGCAGTGTGCGGTTTCGGCTCGGACGATCTCCGACGGTAATCCGCATATCCAGCGAAGGAGACGTTTCGCGGTCATGAAGACGAGTTCATTTCGCGTGCACGACGACAGAACGCCCACCGGGCATCGAGGCGCCACAAGCGCGAGACCGGGTTGGAGAGCCAGGACCGGGGTGTTCGCCGCGACGACGGCGCTCCTCTCGGCCGGCACCCTGATCGGCGCCGGTCCCGCCTCGGCGGCGCCCGCGGCGATCAGGCTGACGTCCTCCTCCTGTCCCGGTGTGATCCAGCAGGGCCAGACGAGCGGCTGTGTCACGGAGTTGCAGAACCTGCTCAACGCCCACGGCGCGGGTCTGGCGGTGGACGGCGTCTTCGGGCCGAACACCCGCTACGCGGTGCGCGAGTACCAGTCCTCCACCGCGATCGCCGTGGACGGGCTGGTCGGCCCCCAGACCAAGGCCAAGCTGTACGCGACCGGCGGCTCGGCCCCGGCGCCGGTCAACCTCACCTCCTCGTCGTGTCCGGCGAACGTCGTCCAGGGCGACAAGGGCGGCTGCGTCACGGAACTGCAGCGACTGCTCCGCCACTTCGGCCACTCGATCGACGTGGACGGCGATTTCGGCCCGGCGACGTACGGCGCGGTCCGCAGCTTCCAGTCCGCGCACGGCCTGTCGGTCGACGGCCAGGTCGGCCCGAACACCAAGCGGGAGCTCTACGACACCGACGAGTCCGTCTCCACCGCGCTGGACCTGCGCTCGGCCTCCTGCCCCGCGAACATCGTGGAGGGCCAGAGCGGCGGCTGTGTCGCGACGCTCCAGGCCCTCCTGAACGGCAAGGGGCAGCACCTGGACGTGGACGGCGAGTTCGGCCCCCTGACCCTGGCCGCCGTGAGGTCGTTCCAGTCCTCGGCGGGACTGAGCGTGGACGGGCAAGTGGGTCCGAACACCAAGGCCGCCCTGTACGCGAACATCAGCTCGGGCGGCGGCAGCGGCGCACCGGCCCCGATCAACCTGAACTCCGGCTCGTGCCCCGCGAACATCGTGAAGGGCCAGCGCAGCGGCTGTGTCACCGAGTTGCAGAGCCTGCTCAACCACCACGGCGCGGATCTCGCCGTCGACGGCGAGTTCGGGCCGCTGACCGACAGCGCGGTGCGGGACTTCCAGGCCGAGAAGGGGCTGTCGGTCGACGGGCAGGTGGGCCCGAACACCAAGGCCGCCCTGTACGGCGCCGTCACCCCGCCCCCCTCGACCCCGCCCGGCGGCGGGTACGGCAAGCTCCTCGACGTGGCCGCGGCCGAGGTCGGCACGGTCGAGGGCAGCGCCCGGGCGAACAGCTACGGATCGTCCGTGGGCCTGTCGCTGTCCACCCGCAACTACGCCTGGTGCGCGGCCTTCGTGAGCTGGGTGGCCAAGCAGACCGGGGCCAGTTCCTACCGCAACTCGTACGTCGTGGGCTGGGTCAAGCAGGCGCGGGCCGGCAACTACCACCTCTCCGTGACGACGAACCCGCAGCCGGGCGACATCGTGGCCTTCGACTGGAACGGGGGCAACAACTACAACGGGGGACAGGCGCACATAGGCATCGTGCGCACGGTGAGCGGCGGCTCCGGCTTCACCACGGTCGAAGGCAACACCGGTAACCCCAACGGCGGGTCGGACGGCGTCTACGTCAAGTCCCGCAGCACGAACAGCGGATACGACGTGACGTTCATCCGGGTGCGCTGACCGCGGACCGGCCGACCGGAACCGTCGCCCGGCTCCGGGCTTCCCGCTAGGCTCAGGTCCGTACCTGTGGTCAGCGGGAAGGGCGAAGCGCCCGTGATGCGGCCGTCGTGCCCGTCATGAGCGTCGGCCGTCCCGTTCGGAGCAGGCGGTGTGACCCGTCCGTGGCGGCGGCGTCCGGAC
>NZ_JBHYPZ010000044.1:0-12423 GCF_042746485.1 Streptomyces sp. NPDC058751
CTGGGCCCCGGCCTCTACACCGCAACACCATGGTCACCAGCCCCACTTGCGTGACCTGCGAAAACGCTAACTACCCGGCCTTGGGTCAAGGCCCGTCGCGCTCCTCCTCCAGCTCGCGGATCCTCTTCCGGGCAGCGGCCAGCTCCGCCTCGACGGCGTTACCACCGGCCAGCACGACGGCCGACGGCGAGGAGTGGGCGCCGGAACGACGTCCGTCGGCAGCGCGGATCCAGTTCCGCAGTGTCTCGGTGTTCACTCCGAGATCGCCGGCGACGGACTTGATCGTCGCTCCTGGCCGCGACCGGTACAACGCGACCGCATCCGCTGGGGTGGCGATGCCTCGCCATGCCTTGAGCTTGTTGATCAGGTGCTCGACGGTGTTCCTCTGCTCGTAGAGGGCGGCGTCGTGGCTGACGGGCCTACTGCCCCTGGAGCCCTTCTTCTCGCGGCAGCTGCTTGACCCACAAGCTGCATGGGTGTCTTGTCCCCGGCGACCGCGTCCGGCCGGGTGCGGGGTCGGCCGGCGGGGCCGCGGACCCGTAACTTCTCGAGCACCGGGATGAACTGCGGACTGTCCACAGCCTGGCCCGCGGTCAGCACGAACACCGGCGGGCGGCACTTGCGGGCGGCGGCCAGATGGACCTTGCCGGTCTGCCCGCCCTGGAACGTCCCAGGAGAGCGGCCTTCAGGCGGACTCTTCACCGGCGCCGGACGCGTCGCCGCTCCTGTCGCCCGGGATCGGCGTCCTGCCCGCTTCGTTCTTCGAGACTGCCCCCTTCGACCTGGCCTTTTTCTCCTCGGCGGCCGCCTTCTCCAGGACAGTGACGACGTCCTCGCCCAGATGCATCCCGGCGGCATCATGGTGTCCCCGCACGGTGGTGGAGTCGATACTGACCAGGGACAGGTCCACCTCACCCCGCTGCGCCACTTCCGCGATCAGGCCCTCCAGCAGGACCTCGAAGACGCCGGCGTCACGCCACTGCCGGAAGCGATTGTGCACGGTCGACCAGGCACCGAACATGGTCGGCATCTCCCGCCGCTGCCCGCTGGTCCTGAACCGCCAGATCACACCCTCGAACTGCTGCCGCAGCCGCTCGGGGTACGGACCGTACTCGCCGATCGGCAGGTACGGCCCGATGAACTCCCACTCTGCGTCCGCCAGTTGCCCTCACGTCACGCAAGAAGGTCTACCGGACCAGATCCCGTCGCGAGATCGAATCCCACAGATCGACCACGCCTCGATATCCGCCCTAATGCCACTGGAAAACGCGTATGGGGGTCGAGTAGGTCCGGTGGGTGATCACGGCGAAGCGGTCGTCGGCGACGCAGAGCGTTCCGGGGCCGTAGCCGTGCAGTCGGCGACGGGCGGCTACCCGTCCGTCGCGGGCGTCGAGCACCGTCACCCTGGTGCCGAACTTGTGGAGCACCAGCAGCCGCCCGCGGTACGGGACGAGGCACTCGCCGCGTAGCCGGTCGAAGGAGCGCCTCCAGAGGATCGTGCCCGTGGACAGGTCGATGCCGCCGATCCAGTCCGGCTTCTCGGTTTGCCCGTCCTCGTCCTGGACGGAGGGGCTGTCGTCCGGGTCCACTGTGGCGACGAGGACGCCGTTGACGACGGTGGCCGGCTGCTCGACCCGCTCGTACCGGCTGGGGAGGGCGGGGGACGCCGTGACCTTGCCCTGCTCGTCAAGGACGAGGAGCCTTCGCCGCCCTCGGGTGCCGCGTTCCCTGTTGACGACGATCAGCGGGTCGACGCTGGCGATCCAGGCGTACTCGGCATCCGCCTCGACCCTCAACGAGGTGCGCCAGACCTGGCGGCGGTCGCGCACGTCGACCGACTCGACGTGCGCGTCGGTGACCGAGACGACGTGCCGCCCCCTCAGGGCGGTGGTCGGAGCGGAGTCGCGGAGCGCGCGGAACGCCGCGTCGGGCGGGAGATCGCCGTGGTGGGCGTGCGCCGAGACCCGCGTGCCCTCGGCGAGGTCGACGGCCGTGACCCTGGGCCGGTCTCCATCGGACCGCGAGTCGTCGTGGTGGAGGACGTACGCGAGTCCCGCGTCGACGTCCCAGGAGACCTTCGCCACGACGTTGCGCCCGGGGGTGGGCCAGGTCCAGCGGGCGTCGGCGGCCTCGCCCCCGCCCTCGATACCACCGTCGCGGATGTCGTAGGCCCGCAGCCCGTCGAGATCGGCACGTATGACGGTGTCCCGGAGGAGCAGCCCGCCGAGCGGCTCGACCAGGATCGTGGACGAGGCGTCGTCGTTCGGGCGGTTCTCCTCGGCCGTCTTCCACACCGGTCGCAGCGCCTTGAACCGCCGCTTGGGTCCCCAAACATCCACCGGCGCGGTGTCCTCGTACATCCCTGCCCCCCGAAGAAGAGATCCGAAGAAGAGATCCCGCCGACATCGTGCCGCACCGATGAGTTGCGGCACGACCGGGTCCACCTCTCGCACCACCGCGAGCCACCGACGCCCGGAGCCACCGAAGAACGAGGAAACCTTGGCGTGTGAGGCGTCCGAGGCGGCTGCGGGTGACGTTCATGCACGGGTCGTCGGTCGGCATGCCAAGGAGTTCGTGCGGTTCACGGACCCGGAACGCCTGGCCGGGGTGTTGGCTGAAGGCGTTCACGATGGTCTGGTGGGCAGTGGCCTGCTCGGGCGGATCGAGTTCGTCTCCGTCGCCGGTCGGCGCGAGTTCGATGATGACCTTCCGTGCGGTGGTCAACTCCGCGAGAAGCGCGTCTGTTTCGCCGAGCGCGCTGGTCAAGTCCTCTGTCTGGCAGCGGAGTTCGGCAGACCGGCCGACGGCTTCGTCATGGCGGGCCAGGAGCTCGGTGATGTTCATGCAGCCGCCAGGCGGGTGGCACGAGGAGCCGTCAGGAGGCCGGCTGCCGGCGCGGTGGCCCCCCGTATGCCGAGGCGGAACGGGCAGGTGACCAGTTCTCCGACGGCGTGCCGCAGGCCGCTGCCGCGGACGTTCTCCTGGGGCTCTGCCGGGCCCGACGTGCCCCGGTACCGCGCGAACGGCGCCCTCGGCGGGCTGGTCACCGGGCCCTTGGCGAGCAGCCGGGTGGCCTGGTGGGGCGCGCCCGTCAGGAGCGGCGGATCGAAGGCGGAAGGCGGCGGTACCGGGCGCTGCCCCGCACGCACCGCCGCGACCGGGCCGGCCCGGATCGCGCAGACGGAAAGGCAACCGGACCGGCGAGCGCCTCATCTTCCTGCCGTAGGGCCCCGGCAAACCCCCGCTGTTCCGGGGCCCTGGCCCTGCCCGTGTCGATCTGCCCGGCGGCCCGCCGCCCGGCGAACAGAAGGAGCAGTCGTGCGAAGCAACGCATGTGCATTACTTTCGGCAAGACGGAAGCCCTCGGGGGGATATGGCCTCTTTACGCTGGTCCTCTCCGTGGCGGTGATGATCGCCGCAGCCGCGCTGCCCGGTGTCGCACAGGAAGCCGCTGCGGCGGATGCCCCAGGCTGCTCGGCCCACGCCACGTCCTTCGCCACCGCGCCGGTGGCGGAGGGCACTGCCGGCCTGCGCATCGGTTGCGCCCGTGACGCAGGAGGCCTCCGCGAGCTGGCGCGTGGTGACGACGACCTGGTGGCGGCTGTCGACTTCAACCCCGGGGACCGGCCGGACCAGCTGCACGAGCTGATGCAACAACTGGTCGACACCACCAAGAAGGACCAGGCCAACGGGCTCTCCCTCGGCGATTCCCTCACGCTGCAGACCGAACGGAACAGCATCGGCTACTACCAGCAGCCGGGCGACAGCATCGACTATGACGGCAGCGTACAGATCGTCGGTGACAGCCTGGTGTTCGTCGTGCCGGCCGGCGACATCGCCGCTGCGGGCTTCGCGGACAGTCTCTGGAAGAAGTTTGTCGCGGGCCTGGCCGCCGGCGCCGCCGGGATCGCGGCCAGCGCACTGTGCATGCTCATCCTGAACGCGAGCGCGGCCGTCCTCGGATCGGTCTGCGGCGCCGTGGGCGGAGCCGTGGCGGGAGGTGTCAGTGAGCTGCTCAATGCCTTCCTGGAGGGAAAGCCGATCGACGCGGACGTGTGGGGTTCCGCGCTGGGCAGCGCGATGGCAGGTGCAGCCATCGGCGGAGCCGGCGGTTTGCTCCTGAAGTTCGTGACGGTCGGATCCACCTCCCTGGTCCTCAACATCCAGAACTGGCTGCGCGAATGGGCGTCGAAGCTCGGAGCTTGGGGGAACCCGCTCGGAGCCGTTGCGAACGTGCTGCGCAACGGCAACGTGGCCGAACGGCTGCGTGAAGCCGTCCAGTGGGCCGTTGGAGGGGGCGGCGCCAGGAACGCAGCCCTGCGGATCATGCCGCTGGGCGACTCCATCACCTACGGCACGGGCAGCACCAGCGGAGCCGGGTACCGGTCCACGCTGTACAGGGCGCTCGACGAGCAGAGCGACGTGGAATACGTCGGCTCGCAGTGGTCCGGGCCGGCGATTTCGCCCAACTCCCACGAGGGGCATCCCGGCTGGCTGATCGGGGACATCGCCGGCATCACGGACTCCGTTGTGACGACGTACCGGCCCAACGTGGTGCTGCTGCACATCGGCACCAACGACATGAACAACAACGTCGACCCCGACGGCGCGCCGGCCCGGCTCGGCAGCCTGATCGATCAGATTCTGCGCAACGACCCCAAAGTGACGCTGCTCGTCTCGACCATCGTGCCGTCCGCGTTCCCGGAGACCAACGCCCGGATCACCAGGTACAACGCGGCGATCCCCGGTGTCGTGGAGGCCCGGCGTGCGGCGGGCAAGCACGTCCGGCTGGTCCGGATGAACACGGTCAGCACCGCCAATCTGGCCGACGGCCTGCACCCTGACGACCGCGGCTACGAGAAGATGGCGGCGGCGTTCTACGACGGGCTCCTGAGAGCGGCCGATGACGGCTGGCTGGCGGGAACAGGCGGGGGCGACGGACCGGTCGGAGGGCCTGTCAAGGGGTGGTTCCCGCAAGGCACCATCGCCGGCGGCGTCGGCGCGACAGGCAGCCATACCCGGTTCGCGGACATCAACGGTGACGGCCGCGCTGATTACCTGAAGGTCAACGACGACAGTTCGGTTCAGGCGTGGCTCAACGGTGGGCCCAATCCCAAGGAACCTAACGGCAGTGACTGGCTGTGGTTCCCGCAGGGGACCGTCGCGGGCGGTGTCGGGGCGGCGGGCAGTCATGTCCGGTTCGCGGACATCAACGGTGACGGCCGCGCTGATTACCTGAAGGTCAACGACGACAGTTCGGTTCAGGCGTGGCTCAACGGTGGGCCCAATCCCAAGGAACCTAACGGCAGTGACTGGCTGTGGTTCCCGCAGGGGACCGTCGCGGGCGGTGTCGGGGCGGCGGGCAGTCATGTCCGGTTCGCGGACATCAACGGTGACGGCCGCGCTGATTACCTGAAGGTCAACGACGACAGTTCGGTCCAGGCGTGGCTCAACGGTGGGCCCAACCCCAAGGAACCCGCCGGCAGCGACTGGCTGTGGTACCCGCAAGGAACCATCGCCGGCGGCGTCGGCGCGACGGGTGCTCGGGTTCGCTTCGCGCCGCTGTACGGGAGACGCTCCGCCGACTACGTCCTCCTGGGCAGCGACGACGGCGTGAACTACGACAGCTCCGCTCGGGTCTGGCAGAACGGCGGACCCAACCCCAAGGAACCCGCCGGCCACGACTGGCTGTGGTACCCGGGCGGGACGGTCGCCAGCGGAGTCGGCGTCGACGGAGCACGCATCCAGTTCGCCGACCTCAACAACGACGGCCGGGCCGACTACCTCGATGTCGACCCTCAGAACGGCGCCACCCGGGCCTGGATCAACTACGGCTGAAAACACCACGGACACCGGAGCCGCGCTCCGCTTCCTTACCCGAGAGCACTGATCCGCCGGGGGTGGGCTCCATGGCCCCACCCCCGGCGATTCGCGCCCTCCGCGAGACTCGGGGCCGCGGTCGACCACACCCCCGGCATCACCCCGCCCACACCGCTCGCCTCACCACCCCCGACAGCCCCCACTTCTCGCGAGGGGAAAGCAAGAGAGACAGCAGCAAAAGAGGGCCAAACTCCCTCTTACAGGCGTGCGGCACGGATGGTGCCGCCCCTACCCACCCAGGCGGTATGTCTGCCGTGCCTTTGGGAAGGGGAGCGCGGAGTATCCCGAGCACGAGGAAAGTCCGGCACTCCTACGGCGGCCCCACGCCCGTCCGGGCTTCGGGCTCGGCGAGCTCGTCCATCCCGTTGACCGCGCGGCCGGGAACGTAGACGGTCTGCCGGCCGTGAGCAGCGAGCAGGGCCAGCAGCAGCGCGGAGGCCGTGCCGGAGATGTCCACTGCCCGGCGGACATCATCTGCCGGCTCCAGGATCTCGCCGAGCGCGGTCGGAATCGCCGACTCGTCGTTTGCTCACTTGCCCCTCCTCGTTCCCCACGGTATGCCGTCGGCCCGAGGAACACCCCGCTGTCATCTCCGCAATCAGCGACCGAAGTGCACATCTCGATCAGCGGCCAGGGCGCCCCGGAGGGCCGGGCGGCCACTCCCGCAGAGCCACTGCGGACAAGAACGCCTGTGCCACACCCAGCCCTCCCGGGCCACCCGACAACTTACGGAGAACGCCTGGATGGGGGTGCCCCCGGACGGAGTCCGGGGGAGAGTTCACCCCGTTCCTGCGGTTCGGCACCGGGATCCGGCGCATCGTCCGCACGACGAACGCGATCCGAGCGGTCAGGCGTCCCGGGATTCGTTCACTCGGCGAGGAGGGCGGACAGCTGCGGCGAGAACGTCGAGTGCAGCACAAGGGCGGCACCGCCCACCACGGCGGCGTCCGCGCCGAGGGGGGACGCCTTGGCCTCGACGACCCGAACGCTGCGAGACAGCGGTCTGGTCGCCAGCGCCGAGGCGACGGCGTCGACGTACCGCGACTCCACGTGTTGGATGCCGTGGCCGCCGAGAACGATGAGATCCACGTCGATGAAGTTGACGACGTTGACCGCGACCGAAGCGACGTGTTCCGCGGCCTCGTCGATGACGGCGACGGCGACGGGGTCGCCGGCCGCAGCGGCGAGCCGGATCGCGGCATGGTCGACAGAAGCCGGATCCCGGTCGAACGCTTGCGACAGCTCACTCCCGTCCCGGGGCCGGCCGGCGAGCCGACGACGCACCTCGGCCACGATCGCCGAGGGGTTGACCAGCCGCTCCAGACAACCCCGGTTGCCGCAATAGCATTCCGGTCCATCGGGCAGTACGGGCGAGTGGCCGAACTCTCCCGCGTTCAGCGAACCGCCTCTGTACACCTGGTGGTTGAGGATGAGGCCGCCGCCTATGCCGGTTCCGAAGAAGAAGTAGGCGAAGTTCGCCACGCCCTTGCCCGCACCTGACCAGCGTTCGCCGACCGCGGCGGCTGTGGCGTCGTTGTCCAGCGTCACCGGCAGCCGGGTGGCGGCGCTGAGCATTCTTTGCAAGGGAACACGGGTCCAGTGTGCGAGCTGGGGCGGAGTGACGATCATGCCGAGCTCCTGGTCGATCGGTCCCGGGGCGGCGAGGCCCAGGCCGAGCACCTTGTCCCGCGGGACGTCGGCTTCGTCCAGCACTTCGGCGACCAGCTCGGCCATGGCCGCCACCACATGGGACGGGTCGACGCTGGGAGGGGTGGGGCGCTTCTTGACGAGCAGGGGGCGTCCTTGCAGATCGACCACGGAGCAGGTCAGCTCGATCGGGTCGAAGTGCAGTCCGACCGCGTTGCCCGCGTCGGCGTTGAGCCGCAGCGTGGTGCGGGGTTTTCCGCCACTGGCGACCCGGCTGGCGCCGTCCTCCCGGACTATGCCCTCGTCGAGCAGGCGGCGCACGATGCCGGAGACGGTCTGCGGGGTGAGGCCGGTCTGCTGGGCGATCTCGACCCGGCTGACGCCGTCGGCGAGCTGGATCTGGTCCAGGACGACCGCCCGGTTGTACCGCCCGACCTTGGGGAGGTTGGTTCCTGCCTGCCGCACCTGCGGTCCTCTCTGTCGCTCTGCATAACCATTCTGTCACGAGCGTTGACCTAGTAAATCAAATGGATTTACTGTCCCGGCACGCAGTTGTCAGCACCCCGGAAACAAGGCACCGCCCAGTGCCATCGGAGGCAAGCCGATGTTCACGAAACCCCGCATCCCCGAAGGCTCGGCCCCAGGAGTTCGGCGCGGCCCGAACAGTGCGGAGCCCTGCTCATGACCAAGGCCCCGCCCCTGCTGGAGATGCGGTCGATCACCAAGACCTTCCCCGGCGTCACGGCACTCGCCGACGTCAACCTGGCCGTCCGAGAGGGCGAGATCCACGCGATCTGCGGCGAGAACGGCGCCGGCAAGTCCACCCTCATGAAGGTGCTGAGCGGGGTGCATCCGCACGGCAGCTACACCGGTGACATCGTTTTCCGGGGGGAGCAGGTCCGGTTCGACGACATCCGGGCCAGCGAGCGGTCCGGCATCGTGATCATCCACCAGGAGCTGGCCCTGGTGCCCGGCATGTCGATCACCGAGAACATCTTCCTCGGCAACGAACCGCGCCGGCGCGGTGCCATCGACTGGAAGACCGCCCAGCGCCAGGCCCTGGAGCTGATGGAGCAGGTCGGGCTCCGGGAGGACCCGGACGCCCTGATCAAGGACATCGGTGTCGGCAAGCAGCAACTCGTCGAGATCGCCAAGGCGTTCGCGAAGGACGTCAAGCTGCTGATCCTCGACGAGCCGACCGCGGCCCTGAACGAGGACGACTCCCGTCACCTGCTCGATCTGCTGCGCGGCTTCCGGGAACGGGGCATCACTTCGATCATCATCTCGCACAAGCTGAACGAGATCGAGGCGGTGGCCGACACCATCACGATCCTGCGCGACGGCCGCACCATCGAGAGCCTCGACGTCAAGGCCGACGGCGTCAACGAGGACCGCATCGTGCGGGGCATGGTCGGCCGGGAGCTGAGCAACCGCTTCCCCGACCGCACGCCCGACATCGGCGAGATCTTCTTCGAGGTCCGCGACTGGACGGTGCGCCACCCCAGCTCGGACGAGCGGCTGGTGTGCAAGGGCTCGACGTTCCACGTCCGCCGTGGCGAGATCGTCGGTTTCGCCGGGCTCATGGGCGCGGGCCGCACCGAACTCGCGATGAGCCTCTTCGGCCGCGCCTACGGCACCTGGCTGTCCGGTCAGGTCTTCAAGGACGGCGAGGAGATCCGGCTGAAGACCGTGCCGGACGCCATCCGGCACGGAATGGCGTACGTCAGCGAAGACCGCAAGTCGATCGGCCTCAACCTCCTCGACGACATCAAGACGTCGATGGTCGCCGCCAAACTGCCGAAGATAGCCAAGCGCGGAGTCATCGACCCGGTGCGCGAGCACCAGGTCGCCGAGGAGTACCGCCAGAGCCTGCGGATCAAGACGCCCGGCGTCGACGAGGGCGTCGCCAAGCTCTCCGGTGGCAACCAGCAGAAGGTCGTCCTGGCGAAGTGGATGTTCACCGACCCTGACCTGCTGATCCTCGACGAGCCGACCCGCGGCATCGACGTCGGCGCCAAGTTCGAGATCTACGGGATCATCCAGCGGCTCGTCGCCCAGGGGAAAGGCGTCGTCGTCATCTCCTCGGAGCTGCCGGAGCTGATCGGCCTGTGCGACCGCATCTACACGGTGTTCGAAGGAACCATCACCGGTGAGGTGGCCCGCAGCGACGCCGACCCGGAACTCCTCATGAAGCAGATGACCGCCAAGAAGAAGAGCCCGACCTCATGAACCGTATGAAAGACCTGCAGAAGAACCTCTTCGGAGGCACGACCTCCAACGCTCGTCAGTTCGGCATGATCTTCACCCTGGTGGCGATCGTCCTGCTGTTCCAGATCTTGACCGGAGGCCTGACCCTGACCTCCGGCAACCTCATCGCAGTCGTCAGCCAGTACTCGTACATCCTGATCCTGGCCATCGGCATGCTGATGGTGATCGTCGCCGGACACATCGACCTGTCGGTCGGCTCCGTCGCGGCATTGACCGGCATCATCGTCGCCAAGGCGATGGAGGAGTACTCGCTCCCCTGGCCGCTCGGCATCCTGCTCGGCCTGCTCGTCGGCGTGCTGATCGGCGCGTGGCAGGGCTTCTGGGTCGCCTACATCGGCATACCGGCCTTCATCGTGACCCTCGCCGGGATGATGCTGTTCCGCGGCGGCAACCAGTACATCGGCAACGCCGACACGGTTCCGGTGCCCGAGGGCTTCCGCGAGATCGGCGCCGGCTTCCTGCCCGAAGCGGGTCCGGACACCGGATACAACAACCTGACGCTGTTGCTCGGGCTGGCCGCCTGCGCGGGTCTGGTGTGGCGCGAGTTCAAGGCGCGCCGGACCCGTCATGAGATGAAGGCCGACGTCGCACCGCTGTGGATCACGGGCATCCGGCTGGCCGCCATGATCGGCGTGATCGTCTTCGCGACCCTCCGTTTCGCCGGCGGCCGGATCGGCACCAGCCTGCCGATCTCCGGCATCATCCTGATCGTCCTGGTCCTCGCGTACTCGTACTACACGCGCAACACCATCGGCGGCCGACACATCTACGCCGTCGGCGGCAACGCCCGTGCGGCCGAACTGTCGGGTGTGAAGCTCAAGAGGGTCAACTTCCTCGTCATGATGAACATGTCGGTGCTGGCTTCCCTGGCCGGCATGATCTTCGTGGCCCGGTCCGCGGCCTCCGGCCCTCAGGACGGTCTGAGCTGGGAACTGGACGCCATCGCGGCCGTGTTCATCGGCGGTGCGGCGGTCTCCGGCGGCCTCGGCACGGTCAGCGGCTCGATCGTCGGCGGTCTCGTCATGGCCCTGCTCAACAACGGCCTCCAGTTGGAGGGTGTCGGCTCGGACATGGTCCAGATCATCAAGGGTCTGGTCCTGCTCCTCGCCGTCGCCTTCGACGTCTACAACAAGAGCCAGGGACGCTTCTCGATCATCGGGGCGCTGATGCGTCCGCTCCGGCGTGACGACGCCACGGCCACGCCGGAAGCGCCGCAGCCCCCGGTCCCCGACGCCGACACGGCGAAGGTCGCGGGCTGACGCCCGCAGCCTCCGGCCGGCCTCGATCGCCCCTCCTCCCCTCCCCCTCGACGACCGGGTACCCGGTCACCTGACCCACCGGGTACCCGGTTCCGCCCCCCGGCACGACCGGGCACGGGCACACAGTCCGGCGGTGTCCCACCGCACCGCCATCGCTGCGCCCGACGGCGCAGCGCAACTCCCGCAACCAGCACAGCACGAAGGGTTCGACTCCACCATGCGCTCACTCGTCACCAGAAGCATCGCCGCAGCCGGCGCCGTCGCACTGCTCGCCCTGGGTACGGCCTGCTCCAACGAACGTGAGGGTTCCACCGCCGGTGGCAGCGCCGACGGCAAGGGCTTCGCGAAGGACGCCCTGATCGGCGTCGCCCTTCCGGCCAAGACCTCGGAGAACTGGGTGCTCGCCGGCGACCTGTTCACCAACGGTCTGAAGGACGCGGGTTTCAAGGGCGACGTGCAGTACGCGGGCGCCTCGACCACCGTCGCCGACCAGCAGGCGCAGATCTCCTCCATGGTCACCAAGGGGGCGAAGGTCATCGTCATCGGCGCGACCGACGCCTCCCAGCTCGCCACCCAGGTGAAGCAGGCCGAGGAGGAGGGCGCCACCGTCATCGCCTATGACCGCCTGATCACCAACACCAAGGACGTCGACTACTACATCGCCTTCGACAACTACAAGGTCGGCCAGCTCCAGGGCCAGGCCCTCATCGACGGCATGAAGGCCAAGAAGCCCAAGGGCCCGTGGACGATCGAACTGTTCTCCGGCTCGCCGGACGACAACAACTCGAAGGTGTTCTTCGACGGCGCGATGAGCGTGCTCAAGCCCCTCATCGACAAGGGCGACATCGTTGTCGGATCCAAGCAGACCGACATCAAGCAGACCGCGACCCAGGGCTGGAAGGCCGAGAACGCCCAGCAGCGCATGGACTCGCTGCTGACCTCGGCGTACGGCGGCAAGAAGACCCTCGACGGTGTCCTGTCCCCGAACGACACCCTGGCCCGCGCGATCCTGACCTCGGTCAAGGGCGCCGGCAAGGCGGTCCCGGTCGTCACCGGCCAGGACTCCGAGGCCGAGTCGGTCAAGTCCATCATGGCCGGCCAGCAGTACTCGACCATCAACAAGGACACCCGCAAGCTCGTCGCCGAGACCATCAACATGGTCAAGTCCCTGCAGAAGGGCGACAAGCCGACCATCAACGACACCAAGTCGTACGACAACGGCGCCAAGGTCGTCCCGGCCTACCTCCTCCCGCCCGTCATCGTGACGAAGGAGAACGCGGCCGAGGCCTACGCCAACGACCCCAAGCTGTCGCTGCTCACCAAGTAGCACCGTCCCGTGCCGTCGCGCGCCCCGGGAAACCCGTCGGGG
>NZ_JBHYPZ010000044.1:12433-84790 GCF_042746485.1 Streptomyces sp. NPDC058751
GCCCGGCCCGGCGCCGCCGCCCCCCCCGTCAACCGGGTGGGGGCGCGCGACGGCACGGGACACCACGCCATCAGGGAAGAGGCAACGTCATCGCGCGGTGACACCTGCCTGCGAGAAGCCCCAAGAGAAGGAACGGATGCGCTCGTGTACGGAGCACTCGACATCGGTGGTACCAAGATCGCCGGAGGAATCGTCGACGCCGACGGTCACCTGGTGGCCCGGTCGCAGTGCGCCACGCCCGCCCACGGCACGGCCGAGGACATGATGGCCGCGATCGGCGAGGTCCTGGACGACCTGGCCGTTCACCCGGAGTGGGCGTCACTCTCCCGCCTCGGCATCGCCAGCGCGGGCCCGGTCGACACCGCGGCCGGGACGGTCAGCCCGGTCAACATTCCGGCCTGGCACACCTTCCCGCTCGTCGACCGGGTGCGCGCGCATCCCCGCGCCCCCCGCGGCGTCGAGCCCGTCGTGGTGGGGGACGCGGTCGCGATGGCCGCCGGTGAGCACTGGACGGGCGCCGCCGGAGGAGTCGACAACGCCCTGGGCGTGGTGGTCTCCACCGGCATCGGCGGCGGCTTGATCCTCAACGGGACGTTGCATGCCGGCCCGTCGGGCAACGCCGGACACATCGGCCATGTCAGCGTCGACCACACCGCAGGGCCCGAGTGCCGGTGCGGGGCGCGCGGCTGCGTGGAACAGTTCGCCAGCGGCACCGCGATCGCCGCCCACGCCGTGGGATCCGGCTGGGTGCCGCCCACCGGTGTCGCCCCGACGGCCGCAGCGGTCGCGCATGCCGCCCGCGCCGGTGATCCGCGAGCCGTTGCGGCGTACGACCGTGCCGGACGGGCCCTTGCCGCCGCGATCGCCGCCACGGCCGCCCTCGTCGAGCTCGACCTGGTCGTCATCGGCGGCGGTGTCGCCCAGGCCGGTGGAACACTGTTCGAGCCCCTCCGACGCCACCTTGCCGACTACGCCTCCCTGGATTTCACCCGCGACCTGCCCGTCGTGCCCGCCGAGCTCGGGACGGACGCGGGACTCATCGGAGCGGCCGCCGTAGCCGGGCTGAAGCATTCCGGACGCGGGGCGCCCCGGCCGTCCGCTGTCCATCCGTAGCCGACCGGAGCCAGGATCTCGTGGATCTGCTCACCACCACCATCCAGCCCTACGCCTGGGGCTCCACCACCGCCCTCGCGGAGTTCATGGGTCTACCGCCCACCGGCGAACCCCAGGCCGAACTGTGGCTGGGCGCCCACCCCGCCGCCCCGTCCCGCATCGACCGGGGGCGAGGGCCCCTCGCCCTCGACAAGCTGCTCGCCGCCAGTCCGTTGCCGGAACTGGGGCCTGCCCTCACGCGCCGGTTCGGCCCACGGCTCCCGTTCCTGCTGAAGGTACTGGCCGTCGATGCCCCCCTGTCGGTCCAGGTGCACCCCGACCAGGCCCAGGCAGCCGCCGGCTTCGCGCGGGAGAACGCCCAGGGGATCCCTCTCGAGGCTCCGCATCGCACGTACCGCGACGACCAGCACAAACCCGAGATGATCGTCGCCCTGACCCCGTTCCGGGCCCTGTGCGGCTTCCGGTCTCCCGAACGCTGCGGCGACCTCCTGGAATTCCTCGACGTTCCCGGCCTCGGGCAGTATGCCGCGCTGCTTCGCTCCCACCCGGGAGAGACCGCCCTCCGACAGGTCTTCACCGCATTCCTTTCACCGCCGTGCGGCCTCCTCACCGCCGTCACCGAGGCCGTGCGGCGGGCGTCCGCACGCGGCGGGCCGTTCGAGGCGGACCTTGCCGCGTACGCCGCCATCACTGACGCTCACCCGGACGACCCCGGCCTGCTACCCGCCCTCATGCTGAATCACGTGGAGCTGGAACCCGGGCAGGCGCTGTTCCTCGGCGCGGGCATCGCACACGCCTGTCTGTCCGGCCTCGGCGTGGAGATCATGGCGAGTTCCGACGACGTCCTGCGCTGCGGACTGACATCGAAGCACGTGGACACGGCCGAACTCCTGAAGACCGTACGTTTCACCACGCGCCCGGTCCGAGCCGTCGCCGCACGACGGGACGCGGAGAGCGGCGAGCACGTATACCCGGCGCCTGTCGACGACTTCAGACTCTCGCGGTTCGATCTCGTACGAACAGACGCGCCACACACGCTCACGGCCGCCGCGCCGCAGATCGTGTTGTGCGTCCGCGGTGAAGCGACCACCGCTTCGGAAGGGCGCTCGGTGAAACTCGGTCCAGGCCGCGCCGTATACGCCCCCGCAGGCGACGCCCTCCGACTCGGCGGAGAGGCAGTGGTGTTCCGCGCCACGGTCGGACCCGCTCGCCCGACCGCCTGAGGACCCGGCCCGCGCTCCAGCCGCGCACCTGCAGTGACATAACCCCTGAGAAAGGACATCGAAGGCGGAAGGGTCGGACTGGACGCTCCTGCCCTGCACTTTCGAGACGGCCGTCTCCCGGCCATTTCGGTCACCCAAGGGCTTGCCCCTGGTCGTCTGCTCCCCGGCCGCGCTCCGGTATGCGCCTGACCTGCGAAGAAGTGCACCACGTGTGCTTTGTGGTGGAACTTCATCGGCCGCGCCCAGGAGGAGATCGAGCAGGCCCGCGACGCCTGGGCCAAGGGCGCGCGCTTCGGTGAGGTGAAGGGGTACGACGGCCCGCCGCTGTCCGCGCCGGAACTGCCTCCGCTGCCGCTGAAGCCGCGCGGAAGGGTGCGCTGACCGAGGCCGTCCGGGTGGGGCGGTGAGAGGCTCAGCGGGCCCCCACACCCTGGGCGAAGCCGAAGAACCCGTACGGATCGTGCGTGGCCTTGACCGCCGCGAGCCGTGGGTAGTTCTCGGCGTACCAGGACTGCTTCCAGTCCTCCAGGTCGGGGTCCGTCCAGTTCTGGTAGCTCTCTCCGTTGGACAGCGGGTCCACGGTGGCGAAACCGTTGTCCACCCAGGTCCTGGCCGCCGCCCTGCCTTCGGGGGTGGCGTGCTCCGGGGCGTCGATGAACACCCGGTAGTTGACGGAGAAGAGCGAGGCGCGGTGCACGTACGCCGTGTCGGTACGGGCCGGATCGTTCGCCGCACCGCCGAACATGTGCAGGTCCAGGAAGCGGGCCTGGCCTGCTCGGCGGTCGGAGTCGAAGGCGGTCATCACGTCCGCCCAGCCACCGGCAGGGAACGGGGTGCTGCCCAGCCGCGTGCGCTCCAGCGCGTGGGCGGGCCGCGGGAGCCGTCCGCCGGGTGTCTTGCCCGCGCGACGGCACTGGTCCTCGGTGAGCCTGCCGCCGCCGAAGACGAGCGTCATCAGTTCCCGGTAGGTCAGCCGGGCGTCCTGTCGGGTCGTGGGCGCTCCGGTCAGCGCGAGAAGCCGGCCGGCCTCGGCGGTCAGCTCGTCACCGGTGCCGCGCGAGGCGAGCATCACGTTGAGCGTCGGGACGGTGCCCGGTGCGGCGTCGGGCTGCGTCACGTAGGCTCCGCCGCCGATGGTCCGCGGGGCGTCCACGAGCCAGTCGGCGACACCGCCCAGCACCTCGGGCGCCTTGTCGTAGGCGAAGACCAGATTGGCCATCACCATCTGATCACCGGTGTGCGGCGTGACCGTGTAGCGCGTCACGACGCCGAAGTTGCCGCCGCCCCCACCGCGTATCGCCCAGAACAGGTCACTGTCGACCGTCGCCGAGACGGTGACGGTCCTGCCGTCGGCGAGCACCATCTCGGCGGATTCGAGGGCGTCGCACGCCATGCCCGTCGGCCGGGTCAGGAAGCCGAAGCCGCCCCCCTGCAGGAACCCGCCCGCGGCCACGGTGGGGCAGCCGCCCTGGCTGACCACGAGGTGGTGGGGTGCCAGCACGCTCAGGATGTCGACGTTCATCGCACCGGGACCGATGTCCACGGTGCCGCGGCCGACGCTCACCGCGTTCAGCCGCGAGACGTCGATGACCAGGCCCGGTCCGGTGGAGTAGCCGCCGTAGCCGTGCCCGCCGCTGCGCACCGCCACCGGCAGCGCGTTGTCCTGGGCGAAGCGGATCGCCAGCGACACGTCCCGCGCCCCGGCGCAGTAGGCGACCCCCTGCGGGGTCACGTCGTCGAAGTTGCCCAGTTCGAGCTGCCGGGCCATGGCGTAGGAGGGGTCGTCGGGGAGCACGAGCCGTCCCGCGAGGCCATGGGCCAGCCGTGACCAGGGTGTGTGCGAGTTCCGGCCGGTCAATCGAGCTCCTTCGGTGGTTCGGACCGTGGGCCGGACCGCGGGAACCGGTCCGTTCGGGATCGGCGCCGGGCCCGGGCCGCCCGGGGGAAGGGCACGGCAGGGGCCCGGCGCCGAGTCGTGAGCGCGGCAGCCGGGGAGTTACGTCGCCTTCTTGCCGCGCAGACCGGATTTGACGATGCCGGAGACCATGGCCCGCCCCAGTTCCTTCATCTCCGAAGGAGCCTGTGTGTTGCACCACCACAGGAACTTGATCATGGTGGGTGTCGTGGCCCGGTAGAAGCGGTGCTCCTCGCCGTCCTTCCAGCCGAAGGGGGTGTTGACCGACTCGCAGTCGCGAATCGCCTCGAAGAGGATGTCGGCGGCCTTGTCCCCGTCGATCACGCCGGCCTCGTACTTCTCGCAGGTCTCGGTGGTGACGTCGAGCAGGTGCTTGAAGGCGTGGCTGTCGGGCCACCACAGCCCCGGGTAGGCCGACTTCTCCATGTCCCTGAAGACCTGGTCGTCCTTGCCGCGCAGCAGGTAGTCCTGCCGGGCCTGGAGCAGCCGGATGGTGGCCGGGGTGGTGAAGCAGGCCCACACCCGGAACACCGCGTTCCACAGCCGGAAGTGCGAGAAGGAGATGTAGGAGCTGTTGACCATCTTGTCGTTGTAGTCGAGCAGACCCTGTTCCAGGCGCTCGACGTACTCGTAGCGCTCCACCGAGAAGTCGTCGTCCCGCAGGGACTCCAACACCCGCCAGGCGAGCGCGTCGACGACTTCGAAGGTGTTGGAGAGACCGCGCGAGTACAGGGGGTCGACGAAGCCGGCCGCGTGGGACATCAGGCACCAGCGGTGCCCGACCGTCTGCTTGGAGGAGTACTGGATGCGGTCGGTCGACACCCATTCGCGCACCCGGCTCGCACCCTCGAACTGCCGCTTGACGGCCGGATACATGTCGAGGAACCTGTCGAACTCCTCGTCGGGCGTCATGTCCTTCGGCCGGGGGTACAGCCGCTCGTCCATGGTCAGGCCGACGCTGCACACGGGGTTCCTGGAGTCCTGGTGGTTGTCGAACGGGATGATCCAGAACCAGCCGCGTTCGATCAGGTGGTGCAGGGTGCCGCCGTGGAACGGTGCCTCGGCCGGCGCCCCCAGCCCCTCGGGGTAGTTGTGCACGTCGTCGTACGGCTTGATGCCCACGTAATGGGTGAACATCGACCGGGCGTGGTGCTTGAGCCGGCTGGGCTGCTCGCGCAGGTCGAACTTCTCGGCCAGGGGAGAGCGGAAGCCGGACGCGTCGATGAAGTACTTCGCCCGGAACACCTCGCCGTTGTGACCGGTGACGGTCACCCCGTCGTCGTCGAAGTCCAGGTCGGTGGCGCGCCAGTCCTGGCGGACGGTGCAGCCGTACTTGGCCGCGACGTTGACGTAGAAGGAGTCGGTGTCCTGGCGGAACATGTGGGTGGCTTCGGTGAGCATCTTGGGGATGACGAACATCGTCGCCTCGCGCGGGTCCGGCTCACGGTTCGGCCGGTGTTTGACGAAGCCGAAGCTCTGCTTCCTGCCGTGATGCGGACCGATGTGCTTGGTCACCGCCTTGATGTCGAGGAGGTACTTCAGCTCCGGCACGTCGTAGCGGACGGCGAGGATGTGCAGCCACTCGACGAGCTGGGGGTTCTGCGACTCGCCGACCGCGAATCGTGGGTGGTGGCCGGCGTCGATGAGGACCACGTTCGCACCCTGCCGTGCCAGGATCGCGCCCGTGATCGAGCCGGCCAGGCCGGCGCCGAGGATGACCACGTCGCACTCGGTCCGTTCGTCCCGCCGGCCGGCCGCCTTGGTCTCCTGCTCCTTGGTTTCCTGGGCCTTGCTGGTCATGCGAGCACTCCTTCCTGCGTCGGGTCAGGCGGCGGTGACGGGTGCGCCGAACCAGCGGCTCAGCTCCCCGGTGAGCCCTTCGGGCGTTCCGTCGGTGGACACCCAGGCGACGTAGCCGTCCGGCCGGACCAGCAGGCTCGCGGCAGGTGCCGAGGGGTCGAGCCGGGAGGCGGTGACGATGTCCACGCGGTCGGACCAGCCGGCGGCGCTCGCGCGCACCTCGGCGCTGTCGTGCATGTCCAACAGGACCGCGCGTCCGGAACGCAGCAGTTCGAAGGTCGTGGTCTTGGCGTCGTCGACGGCCAGTTCCTGCTCCGGCAGCCGGCGGCCGAGCAGAGGGTGGCCGCCGTCCGCCCCGCCGCCGTAGACGATGTCCAGGCCGGTGACGGCTCCCACCAGTCGGCGCTGCACCTGGTCGAGCCGGATCAGGTCGCCGAACACCTCGCGCAGCGCCTGCATCTCCGGGCCCCCGAGGTACAGCGAGCGCTGGACCAGGGTGTTGGCCACGATGCCCGCGCCGACCGGGTGGCGCTCGGCGTGATAGGTGTCCAGCAGGCCCTTCGGAGCGTGGCCGTTGAGGGTCGCGGCGAGTTTCCAGCCGAGGTTGACGACGTCGCCGACGCCGGCGCTGATGCCCTGGGCGCCGATCGGCAGGTGGATGTGGGCCGCGTCGCCGGCCAGGAAGACCCGGTCCTTGCGGTAGGTCTCCGCCTGCCGGCTGGCGTCGGTGAAGTAGCTGGTCCAGATCGGCCGCCCGGCGTGGATGTCCTCGCCGGTCACCCGCTGGAAGGCGTCGGCCACCTCCTGGAAGGTGGGCGGCTCCTGGGTCGGGCGTACACCGGCGCCGCGTTCGAAGACCACCGCCCGGATCGCCTCGGGGCCCAGCGGCAGTACGACCACCATGCCCGCCTCGCCGACCTGGCCCGTGGGGCGGATCGGAACCCGCACCCCCGTGAAGTCGGCCATCTTCATCTCCATCGTGGCGTCGGTGCCGGGGAACTTGATCCCCGTCAGCCGGCGCACCGCGCTGCGCGCACCGTCGCAGCCGACCACGTAGCGGGCCCGCATCCGGACGCTGCCGGAGGGAGCGTCCACCTCGACCGTGACGCCGTCCTCGTCCTGTTCGAGGCCCACGATCTCGTGCGAGCGGCGCAGGTCCGCGCCGAGTCCGAGCGCCCAGTCGGTGAGTATCTTCTCGGTGAGCGACTGGGGAACGCCGCGGACCCCGAAATTCCCGCCTTCGATGATCCGGTAATCGAGCGGTATACCGCCGAAATGGCCCATCGGTATGGTGTCGAGTTCGCCGAATTTCGTGAGGAGACCCCGCTGGCCGAACTCTTCGAGGGTGCGGGCGGAAAAACCGAGCGCACGGGACTGCTGCATCGGTGCGGCGAGCCGGTCGACCATGACGACCGATATTCCCGCAAGTCGTAGTTCACCTGCCAGCATGAGTCCCGAAGGGCCCGCCCCTGCGATTAACACATCGGTGTCGAACGTGTCCATCGTCCCTCTTCCTGTCGGGGTTTTCTCCAGTATTCCGATGGAGTGTGCAGAACTGAACGGCATCCGCTACAGAACTCTGACAAGTTCTTCAGGATTTCCTCCGCCGCCACGGCGGAACTACTCGGTGCCGGGCAGGGAGCGCATCGAACCCCGGTAGAAGATCAGGGGAGCTGCGGCCGTGCCCGACTCGGGTTCGGGCACGCCGAGTTCGACCACCTCGCCGAGCACGATGAGGTGGTCACCGCCGTCGTACTCGGAGTCCAGCCGGCAGACCAGATGGCCGAGCGCGTCCTGGAGCACCGGCAGCCCCTCGGGCGTCCGGTGGTGCGGGACCTCCTCCACCCGCGCGGTGTCGCGGCCGGCGAAGGCCCAGGCCAGCTCCTGCTGGTGGTGTGTCAGGAAGTTCACGACGAAGCCGCCGGACTCGCGCAGCACCGGTTCGAGCCGTGACTGCCGGTGCAGGCAGAACAGGACGAGGGGCGGGTCGAGGGAGACGGAGGTGAAGGAGTTCACCGTCGTACCCTCGGCGCGGCCGGACACACCGGTCGCCGCGGTGATGACGGTGACTCCGGTGGCGAACGCGCCGCAGGCGTCACGCAGTGCCTTGCCGTCGACGGCCGGCCGCGGATACGGCACGGACGGGACGGCGGAGAACGGTGCGGGTATCACAGGAGGCCTTCCGTTCGTCGGACAGCGGATTCTGACTGTGCGGCCGGATGGGGGGTCACAGGCGGACGGCCTTCGGCTTCTCGGAGGTCACGGCGACCAGGGCGTCGCGGCCGGACAGCAGCGGCCCCGCCATCGCCGTGGTGACCAGTGCCATCACCACCATCATGGTGAACATTCGCACGTCCAGGACGCCGAGGGTCATCGCCGCGTTGAGGATGACCAGTTCGGTGAGCCCGCGGGTGTTCATCAGCAGCCCGAGGTCCTTCGACTCCCGCCACCCCAGCCCGGCCAGGCGGGCCGGAACGATCGCTCCCAGCAGCTTGCCGACGCAGGCCACGGCGATGATGAGCAGCATCGCCACGGTGTCCTCGGCGGTGAGGGCGCCGAGATCCACGTTCAGCCCGGTCACGACGAAGAAGACCGGAAGCAGGACCAGGTTCATGTCGTCCAGCGGCTTGCGGACGTGGGAGGTGAGGAGGGCGGCCGGTTCGCGCGGCGTGATGAAACCGAAGAGGAAGGCGCCGAAGATCGCGTGCACACCGATCCACGAGGTCAGCCAGGCCGAGACGAGCGCGCCGGCCGCGAGCACGGCGAGCAGCTGCCCCCAGCGTTCGGCCGCCGCCCACCGCCACACCAGTGCGTCCAGCAACGGCCGCACCACCAGCAGCATGCCCGCCGTGAACAGCAGCCCGAATCCGGCGACCCTGACGAGCTTGGCGTAGTCGCCGTCGGCGCTCACCATCGCCGAGACGTACGCCAGCAGGCACCACGCCAGCACGTCGTCGATGGCCGCGCTGGCCAGGGCCAGCGAGCCGACCCTGGTGTCGAGCAGTTTGTTGTCGTTGAGGATGCGGGCCAGTACCGGGAAGGCCGTCACCGACATCGCGGTGCCGAGGAAGACCGCGAAGGTGGCGAAGGAGACGTGGTGTCCGGCGACCGTCGAGTGCTGCGGGTGGAGGTAGACGGCCAGGGCGACTCCGAGGCCGAAGGCCACCGCGATCGACGACAGCGACACGCCCGCCGCCAGCCCGGCGTGCGGGCGCACCAGCCGCTTCTCGAACTCCCAGCCCACCACGAACATGAACAGCACCAGCGCGACCTGGGAGACTCCGTTCAGCAGCGGCCGGATGTCGGAGGGGAACAGGCGCTGCGTCAGATCGCCGGGCAACTGCCCCAGCACACTCGGTCCGAGTGCGATTCCCGCGGTGATCTCGCCGATCACCGCGGGCTGGCGTATCCGGCCGAAGAGACGGCCGAGAACCAGTCCCAGCAGGATGACGACGGCGATGTCGGCCAGCATGATGCCGGTGACCATGTCGGCGGAGCGGGCGGCCAGCGGAGTTCCTCCAGCGGTCTGACCGGACAGCAGCGGGGCTGCGGCCGCCGTCATCGCCGTGCCCCGGAGGGCGGGGGAGGCGTGCCCGTCGTCCACACCACACGGAACCGCAGGGTGCACAGGCGCCACCCGTCCGGTGTGCGCCGCGCTTCGCCGTTGACGAAGGTGCCGGTGGTGAAGAGCGGGTGCTCCCCGGCACCGGGATGATGGACATGGGTGGACTGCAGGTTGGCCCGCAACAGCAGTCGGTCCGGTTCGCCGTCCTCTCCGCCGGCGCGGTCCACCACCGCCGGACTGCCCAGGTGCTGGGTGCCGGCGAACGCGGACAGGGCGGCGCGGTGCCAGTCGGCCAGACCGCTCAGCCCGCGGTGCCGGCTCATGGGGAATTCGACGAGGGCGTCCTCGGTGAACAAAGACCGCGCCCACTCGTCGTCGATTTTCTGGTCGTCGAGGTCGATCAGATAGCGGTCGAGCAGCCCGGCCGCTTCCGCGGCCGCTGATTCGTATTCCATTGTCCGAGGATGGCAACCCGGGCGTCGGCAGACCAAGACTGCTTTTCACAGACCTGACGAAGCTGCTCAAGACTTGACGAAGCTCGGAAAGAGTTGACCAATCCGCAAGAAGTCCTGAACTGGCCCTACTTCCACGCTCGGTATCGGCAGAGTGATGCTGGTCGCAGCACGATCCGATCCGTCGTTCCCGAAATGGAAGGCAGTAACAAAATGCCGAAGATCGCAGCCGACGGTAAGTACCTGACCGTTCTCAACCTGTTCTCGACCGACGCGGCGGAAAAGCAGGACAGCCTGCTGGGGGCCATGCGTGAGATCGTCGACGCGGCCGCATACCCCGGCTGGATCTCCAGCACCGTGCACAGCGGGACGGACAGGTTCGGCACCGCCAACTTCATCCAGTGGCGCAGCACCGAGGACCTGGAGAAGCGCTACGCCGGCGAGGAGTTCAAGCACCGCACCCTGCCGCTGTTCTCCGAGATGACCACCGCGATCCGGCTGCTGCAGAACGAGGTGGTCCACACCCTGCAGGCGCCGGAGCTGGGTGGCGTCACCGAGATCTCACCGACCCGCGACGACCACACCGTCATCGAGGTGCTCAAGGTCGCCGAGGAGAACCAGGACGCCCTGATCGACGCGCTCGGACCGTCCCAGGAGTGGCTGCTGAAGGTGCCCGGTTTCCGCAGCCACACCGTACTGCGCGGCCTGCGGGCCCGAGGTCTGGACGGCACCTTCGTCGTCACCTACGCCCAGTGGGCCGACAAGGCTTCCTACGACGCCTTCAGGACGACTCCGCAGTCCGAACAGCCCGCCGACCGGCTCGCCTCGGAGGCCCGTGCCGACGCGCTGGTCGTCGAGCGGGACTCGAACACCTACCGGGTCGTGCACACCCGCACGTCCGCCGCCTAGGACCTGTCCGGTCGATCACGGTGGAGGAAACCGGCGGCTCCTGACTGATACCGGCGAGCGGGGTGTGGTGCGTGCGGCTGCAAGGCGGAGGAGGGAGTCGACGCGGTGGGGGCACCTCCCGGCCGAAGGCTGGGGGACGTCGTCGACCGACAACAACGCCGCTGGGGGTCCCCCCTGCTCGCAGAGCTCGGGGGAGTGCGTGCCACACCCCGCGTCTCCGCCGTGATCGACCGGACAGGTCCTCGCACCTTCCGGGCGGCGCACGGACGAGGGGGCCGGGTCACAGGGCTGTTCCTGACGGACCGATACGGAGCGAATCGTGAAGACGCGCGTTCTCGTGGTCGACCCGGACGAGGCGGCCGCCGCCGTGCTGGCCGAGCGGCTGGGGCGCAACGGCTACGAGGTCGACAGGGCGGCCGACGGCCAGGCCGCCCTGTCCGCCTGGGAGCGCGCCGACCTGGTGCTGCTCGACCTCGAACTGCCCGACGTGGACGCCTTGGAGGTGTGCGCGCAGATCCGTGCCCGGAGCGCCACCCCGGTGATCACGCTGGCAGCCGGCGACACCGAACTGGAGCGCGTCCTCAGCCTCCAGTCCGGTGCCGACGACTGCCTGATCAAGCCCTACGGGTACCGGGAACTGGTGGCTCGCATGCGGGCGGTCATGCGTCGGCTGACCACGCCGAACAGCGTCTCCGCGCTCTCCCACGGCGCCCTCCGGATCGACCCGCGGGGCCGGCAGGTACAGGTGGGGGACAGGGTCGTCCACGTCACCCGCAAGGAGTTCGACCTCCTGTACCTGCTGGTCCTGCTGCCGCAGACCGTGGTCTCCCGCCGGGACCTGATGGCCAAGGTCTGGGCGGACGAGTGGTCCGTCTCCAGCCGCACGGTGGACACCCACATCAGCACCCTGCGCCGCAAACTCGGGCCGGGCGACTGGATCGTGACCGTGCGGGGGGTCGGCTACCGGCTGGGATCGGGTGGCACCGCTTCCCGCTCCGAGGACGCGGGGCGCTGACGTCCGGGCCGGACTCACGGCGTCGCCTCCCGCACCTCGGCCCGTACGTAGGGGGAGACGGCGACGGCGTCGGCGACCACCGAGTCCCGCCCGGTCGGCTTCAGCCGGGCGGCCACCTCCGGTCTGGCCAGACCCGGCAGGAAGACCTGCCAGAACCCGGTGAGCGCGTTCTGCGCCCGCTTCTCCGTGCCGTCCTTGATCTGGAGCCCGATTCCGGTGGTCGCGGTGAGCACGGCGCAGGTGACCTCCGTGAGGCGTACATGGGCGGCCAGCTCGTCGTTGCGGGCCGCCTCTGTCAGCAGGCGTTCGACACAGGTGTGCCACTCCTGGTCGAGCGCCTGCTTTCGCGTCCGGCCGGTGTCCGTACCGAGCCGGAAACTCGCACGGGCGAGCACGTCCCATCGCAGCAGACGCGCGAACGCCTGTGACATGTCGGTGAGTGCCTGGAGGGCGTCGGCGTTGGCGCGGTAGGCGACACGTCCGGCCGACCAGAGGGTGTCCGCACCGGCCGTCTCGACGGCCGCGGCGACCGCCGCCTTGTTCTCGAAGTGGAAGTGGAGAGCTCCCGGGCTGACGCCGGCTCCGGCGCTGATGTCGTGCAGCTTGGTGACCGCGTAGCCGTACCGGTCGAAGAGGCAGGCCGCCGAATGGAGCAGGGCATGGCGGGTGCGGAGGGCGCGCTCCTGTCGTTCTGCCAGCATGTGATCTCTCCTTGGTCCGGCCCGCGCGTCCGGCGGCGAAAGCCCGCGGGAAGAGTCGTCGAGTGGTTTTCCGTGTCTGCGGTTCGTTCTTGTCGTGCGCTCTCGGTGTCAGGTCCTGCGGCGACGCACCGGATCGACGGTCCGTCAAGACGGACCAGCACCGCTCAGCGGTGCTGGTCCGAGGTACGTCACCCGCGATGCCGTGACCGGCTCAGGGCTGCCGGCCGTACCACGCCACGAGCTGGTCGATCGGCGCGGCGTCGGGCGCCACCTCGACGACCGGCCCGAACGGCACCGGGCCGCCGCGGGTCTCGGCCGGCACGGCGAACCGCATGGCCCCGATCGGAGGAGCGAGAACCTCCGCGTCCCAGGCCGGTTCCTGCCCGGTCGCCTTGGCGAGGTCCCAGGTGTGAAGGGTGATCTCGGTCGTGTACACCACGATCGCGGCCGCCCCCGGCAGGCTGACGAAGCCCAGCTCGATGGTCTTGCCCAGGATCGCCGGGTCCGACCAGACCGACTCCGCGTCGCGGACGGCGTTCTCCCACACCTTCGACCAGTCGTCGTTCGACACGTCGTCGGCGAAGGACTCCACGCTGAAGGGATGACCGCCACTGCCGGCGACGGAGACCCGCCGCAGTACGGAGATCAGGTGGCGCGCCAGCTGCTGGGCGCTGAAGTCGGGGCAGGGGCTGGCGGCGTCGTACTGGTCCGGCCGCACGGCGGCGATGGTCTCCCCGGCCAGGGCCACGGCCTTGAAGAATCCCGGACGCGGGTCGGCGGCGGAGTGGTTCTCGGTGTTGCTCATGATTTCCGTCCTTGGAAGCGGTATCGGTGCGGGGCCCGGCGGGCTTACCAGAGCCCCATGACGCGGTTCACTGCGATCTCGATGACGACCAGTCCCGGGAGGTTCGGCGGCGGCGCCGTGTACCGCTGGGCGTACCGGCGTACTCCTTCGGCCACGTGCTCCGGGTCCTTGGAGACGGTCGCGATGCCTTCGAGGGTGATCCAGTGGAACTGGACCGCCTGACAGATCGCCACGGGCCGGTCGGGGTTGGCCAGTACGTTCCTGGTCTTCGCCCGCGAGTCGGTCGTCATGACCCGGACCAGCCCGGACTCGTCGTCCCAGCTGAACCGGACCGGCGCGAGATGGGCCGAGCCGTCCGGTCTCAGGGTGGTGAGAACGCCGACGTGGGGTGCTGCCAGCAGGCGTTCGGCACCTGGCGGCAGGTGCCGGGCCCGCTGGGTCTCCTGCGCGTCCAACTGCCGGCTATCCCGCATTGGCGCCCGCTGCCTCGCTCGAGAGTTCACCGCTCGCGGGTGCGGGCTGGGCCTTCAGCATGGGAAGCAGCAGCGAGAGGGCGAGCGCGACCAGCATCAGGCAGTACCCGACCTGGAAGGCGTGGTGGAACACGTCCGTCAGGGTGTCCGCGATCCGCGTCGGGTTCCCCCCGGCGGCTGCGATCTTCTGGGGGAGGTCGTGCAGGGCGATGGTCGCGGCCACCGCCAGGCCGAGGGCACCACCCAGTTCCTGGCTGGTGTTGATCAGACCAGCCGCCACACCGGCCTGCTTCTCGGAGATTCCGATCTGAGCGGCGATCTGGAGGGGCACGAACGAGAAGCCCATGCCCAGCCCGAAGATCATGAACGCCGGCAGGACGTCGGTGAGGTAGCTGGCGTCGGAGCCGGCCCGCGACAGGAGGAAGAGGCTGAGGCTGCAGAGGAACAGGCCCGTGAGGAGCACGGGCTTCGCCGCGGTCTTGGTGACCAGCTGAGAAGCGACGCCCGCGCCGACGCCGGCCATCAACGCCTGCGGCACGTAGGCCATTCCGGTCTTGATCGGGCTGTAGCCCAGGACCTGCTGCATGTACAGGCTCGCGAAGTAGAACAGGCTCACCACGCCGCCGAGGAAGAACACGGTCGCCATGTTCGCCGTCCTGAGCGTGGGCGCCCGGAAGATGGCGAACGGCACGAGCGGGTCCCGCCTGCGCTGCTCGATCACGATGAAGGCGATCAGCAGGACACCGGAGGCGATGAGCGTGGGGAGGACCCGCGCGGAGCTCCACCCGTAGGTGATCGCCTCGTCGAGCGAGTAGATCAGCAGCATGAGACTGCTGGTGATGACGATGGCACCGGGGATGTCGAAGGGCCTGCGCTCGCCCCGGCTCTCGGGCAGGACCCTGGGTGCCAGGAGCACGGCGGCGGCGGCGATCGGCACGTTGATGAAGAAGATCCACCGCCAGCCCGGCCCCTCGGTGAGGAGCCCGCCGAAGACGACTCCGGCGATGGAGGCGATGCCGGCCAGCCCGCCCCAGATACCGAGCGCCTTGTTCCGGGCCTCGCCCTCGGCGAAGGTGACGGTCAGCAGGCTGAGGGCCGCCGGAGCGATCAGCGCGGCCCCGAACCCCTGGACGCCACGGCTCACGAAGAGCAGGACGGCGTCCTGAGACGCCCCTCCCACCAGCGAGGCCAGGCCGAAGAGCGCGAGTCCCACCTGGAGAATCCTGCGCCGTCCGTATTTGTCGGCCAGACGTGAACCCATAAGAAGGCAGCCGCCGAGAATTGTTCCGTATGCCGTCACCACGTAAGTGAGATCAGCCGCGGAGATTCCGAGGCCCTTTTGCAACGACGGCAGCGCGACGTTCACGATCGACACGTCGAGGAACACCATGAACTGGGCGACGCAGAGAAATGCCAGGATAAGGCCGGGACTCTTGGCAGTGGTGACGGCGGGTGCCGGCGCACCCGCGGATGAAGTGCTCATTGAGCGTCTCCTCAGACTGTTTCGGAGCGACGCCGCGACGCTAGCACCCGGCTACTCGTGGTTACCAAGCAGAAAGTGCCTGGCAGAGTCGGTTTCCGGTGGTGGTCGAGCGGGTCGGGTCGGCTCTCCGCGTGTCCGGGGACCCGAACGCGGGCCGCGTCGCGCCCCGGCCCGGGCCGCGCCGGCCGACGGCGACACAGACTTAACAAACTTGCGGGATTCCTGACACTGGAGATCTGTACCGGTCTCGGACGCGCCCGCAATGATGTGGATACGCGCTTTCCTCCTCACCCGGAGAGAGAAAGCCCCCCACGACTTCGTCCGGCGGCGCGGCAGCACGTTTTCCAAAGCCCGTCATGTCGTCGCGCTCCTCTCTCGACGTCACTTTCCTCGGGTGCTTCCCACGGACGGTGCGGCGAATCGCCGGAAAGCGCGGGGCCGGTGCGCTCAACAACAAAGGAGACACGAATGAGCGAGCAGCAAGGTGTGGACGTCGACCTCGGATCCGTCGACTTCAACATCGTGTACGACGGGGGCGAGCTGGTGCCCGGGCTGATCACCAAGGGTGTTCCCTGGGACATCGAGGAGGTCCAGCCGGGGGTCGTCGAGTTCGAGCGCCGGAACCGGTTCCGCGGTGCGGTTCTCGACGCCGGATGCGGTCTCGCCGACAACGCCGCCTATCTCGCCCAGCGCGGCCACAAGGTCGCGGCGTTCGATGCCTCGTCCTCCGCGATCAGGCAGGCGAAGGAGCGTCACCAGGGGATCGACATCGAGCTCTTCGTCGCGGACGCGACCAAGCTGACCGGGTACGAGAACCGTTTCGACACGGTGATGGACAGCGCGCTCTACCACGTCCTGGACGCCGACGACCGGCGGCTCTACCTCGAGGCGCTGCGCCGCGTCACCAAGGAGGGCGCCTGGCTCAACATGCTCGTCTTCGCGGACGTTCCGGGCGGGATGCCGGCCCCCATGTCCGTTCCGGAGGACACCCTGCGGGCGTCCATCGCCGACGGCGGATGGGAGATCACCAGCATGGAGATGGGCACCTTCTCGGGTGTGGAATCCATCATGGATGTTTTTCTCAAGCAGTTCGGTGTGGTCCCCAACACCGACGAGAAGGGCGTGATCCACGTACCGACCTGGCTGATCGAGACCAAGCGGGTCTGATTCCGGCCGATCGCGCGAAGCGCGCCCGCCCCCTGCCCACCGGTCACCGGTTCGGGCGGGGGGCGGGCGCGCTGTCGCGGGCCGGCCGCCTGCTACCGGGCCATGACGACCGGTCCCGCGGCCGGTCTCAGCGGCGCACGCGCACGAGGTCGCGGTCCTCGTAGTCGAGCCTGGCCTGCCGAACCTTGACCAGGTTCTCGCCGGACCAGTTCGCGAGCACCTCGAAAACCCCCGCCAGGCTGCTTCCCAGTTCGCTGATCTCGTACTCGACGCGCGCCGGTACGCCGGGGTGAGAGGTGCGCACCACCAGGCCGTCACGTTCCAGCTTCCGCAGCGTGTCGGTCAGCACCTTGGGTGTGATCGTCATGATCCGGCGTTCCAGTTCCCCGAAGCGCTGCCTGCCGCATGCGTGAAGTGTCCACAGGATCGGTGTGGTCCACCGGCTGAACACGATCTCGACCACCGGGCCGATCGGGCAGGCTTCCTCCGGACGCCCGACGTGAACTACCTCGACTTCACTGCTCATTGCTGTATCCCTCCCGGATCGCGAGCATCCCGATCGTAAGCGCCGAGCCTGCGCGGGTGTGAATGGGCGACTCCGGCACATCGGAGTCCTTGCTTGCCGGATGAGGCTAATTCCCTTGGGTGGGGCCCAATTTACCGTTGTCGGCTGAGCAGTGTCCATCGCGGACCTGCGGGCCGGCCGATGATTCGTTCCGACGGGCGCGTGACGACGCCGTGCGCCCGGGCGACGCGGGTGCGCCACCGCCGTCGAAGGCCCGTCGGCGCGCCGGGGCCGATTCCGGTACTGCCTCTTTTCGCCACGGATGGCTTGTTCCTTGCGGACCAGACACGCCGGTCGGCCACTATTCGTTGTCCGGCGCGGCCTCTGTTGATGGACTGCGTGTGCACCGGTGGCCATCGGGTGGACGGCAGAAATCTAGAAAAGCCCTGTCCGGCGAAGCTTTCCAGGAGGTAAGCATTACGCGCGGTGGTATACGGACTGCATAAGGAGTGTGACCCAGTTCACGCCGCTCCTGTGCTGTTCACCCTTGGCCAGTAATTTATTGACAAACCGATGAACATGTTTGTAAGGTTGCTTGCGTTGGCTTGAACTGTGCAATTGAACTGGGCAACCAATATGGGGGAGTAAATGGGTCACCGCACTACAACTTCCGAGCCCCACAGTCCAATCTCGCTGAGTTCTTCGGAGTCCTGGCGTGTCCTTGTCGTGGAGAAGGACAGAGGGGCCATGGAGACCCTGCGGGGAGACCTGAGTCGACACGGTCATCAGGTCGAGGGGGTCCATACGGGTGCGGCGGCGCTCCAGGCGTGCGAGGACGCCGACATCGTACTGATCGACTTCGACCTGCCGGACATCGACGGCCTGGAGGTCTGCCGCGGGATCCGCACGCTGTCGGACGTCGCGCTGATCGCGGTCACCTCGTGGGGAAGTGAGCTGGACCGGGTGCTCGGCCTGCAGGCCGGCGCCGACGACTACGTGGTCAAACCGTACGGCTGCCGGGAGTTGATCGCCCGGATGGAAGCCGTCATGCGTCGCGTCCAGGCCGGGCCGCAGACCGGCAAGGTCATTTCGCACGGACCGCTCCGGATCGACGTCAGTCTGCGCGAGGTGAGCCTGGAGGGCCGCGAGGTCGACGTCACGCGCAAGGAGTTCGACCTGCTCTGCCTGCTCGCCTCCCATCCGCGTACGGTGATCCCGCGCAAACGGATAATGCAGCAGGTGTGGGGCGACTCCTGGTCCCGGCGGACGGTCGACACGCACGTCAGCAGCCTCCGTACGAAACTCGGCGGAAGCGACTGGATCGTGACGGTCCGGGGCGTCGGATTTCGGATCGGCTACAACTGAAAGTCAGTCGAATTCCGGCGGAACCAGTGAATCGAGCGCTCGGAATTATCGGCACGGGGAACAGCGTGGAGAACATCGGCAGTAATGCGGACGGTAAGTCGCCGGAATGAGCGCAGACTGCCGCCGTCGATAATCGGTACGTCACCAGGGGCGGGCTCCGCAAAACGGAGCCCGCCTTTTCGTATTTGAATCCGGTGAGGGTGCCGGCTCGGCCGTCGTGGTGCCGCCTGACGGTTCCCTGACGTCTTCCTGGCGAAGTGCCGACAAAATGTCCCTGTCCCTGCAATTCCTGACCGAAGGCTGAATCGGAGCACCTTGAACGGTGTCCTGCCGGTGTCTGACCATGGATTCCACACCGATATTCCGTTCGGCAGGAGGGGGCCGTCGTGCGCAAGGTACTCATCGCCAACCGCGGTGAAATCGCGGTTCGCGTCGCCCGTGCCTGCAGGGACGCGGGGATCGCCGGCGTGGCGGTCTACGCGGACCCGGACCGGGACGCGCTGCACGTCCGTGTGGCCGACGAGGCCTACGCCCTGGGCGGCGACACACCGGCCACCAGCTATCTGGACACCCGCAGGGTGCTGTCGGCCGCCGCCGAATCCGGCGCCGACGCGCTCCACCCCGGTTACGGATTCCTCTCGGAGAACGCGGACTTCGCCCAGGCCGTCATCGACGCCGGTCTGACCTGGATCGGCCCGCCCCCACAGGCCATTCGCGAGCTGGGCGACAAAGTGGCGGCCCGTCGCATCGCCCGGCGCGCCGGCGCTCCCCTGGTCGCCGGAACCCCCGGCCCGGTCACCGGTGCCGAGCAGGTCGTGGCCTTCGCCGAGGAACACGGCCTGCCCGTCGCCATCAAGGCCGCTTTCGGCGGCGGCGGCCGCGGTCTGAAGGTCGCCCGCACCCTTGCCGAGATCCCCGACCTCTACGACTCCGCCGTCCGTGAGGCGATGACCGCCTTCGGCCGCGGCGAATGCTTCGTGGAGCGTTACCTCGACCGGCCCCGGCACGTGGAAACCCAGTGCCTGGCCGACACCCACGGCAACGTCGTGGTCGTCTCCACCCGTGACTGCTCCCTCCAGCGCCGCCACCAGAAACTGGTCGAGGAAGCCCCCGCGCCCTGGCTGACCCCCGAGCAGGACCGGCAGCTCCGCTCCGCCTCCAAGGCCATCCTCGGGGAGGCCGGCTACGTCGGGGCCGGTACCTGCGAGTTCCTCGTCGGCCAGGACGGCACCATCTCCTTCCTCGAGGTCAACACCCGTCTTCAGGTCGAACACCCCGTCACCGAGGAGGTCTCCGGCATCGACCTGGTCCGCGAGATGTTCCGCATCGCCGACGGCGAACCACTCGGCTACGACGACCCCCCGCTGCGTGGCCATTCCTTCGAGTTCCGTATCAACGGAGAGGACCCGGGACGGAACTTCCTGCCCGCCCCCGGCACCGTCACCCGCTTCGACCCGCCCTCCGGCCCCGGAGTGCGGCTGGACACCGGCGTGACCTCCGGCAGCGTCATCGGGCCGGCCTGGGACTCCCTGCTGGCCAAACTCGTCGTCACCGGAGCCACTCGCCGACAGGCCCTCCAGCGCGCCGCCCGCGCGCTGGACGAGTTCCGCGTCGAGGGCATGGCCACCGTCCTGCCCTTCCACCGCGCCGTCGTCACGGACTCCGCCTTCGCCCCCGAGCACGGACCGTTCACCGTCCACACCCGCTGGATCGAGACGGAGTTCACCCACACCATCCAGCCGTTCTCCGGACCGGCGTCCGACGAGGAGGAGGCGTCCGACAGGGAGACCGTCGTGGTCGAGGTCGGGGGGAAACGCCTGGAGGTGTCCCTGCCCTCGCGCCTGGGGGCCGTCCTGTCCCGCCCCGGCCCGGCCGTCGGCACCAGACCCACCCGCCGGGCCCCCGGCCGCGCGGGCGCCACCATCTCGGGCGACACCCTGCCCTCTCCCATGCAGGGGACCGTCGTCAAGGTCGCCGTGGAGGAGAACCAGCAGGTCGCCGAGGGGGACCTGATCGTGGTCCTGGAGGCGATGAAGATGGAACAGCCTCTCAACGCCCACCGCTCCGGCACCGTCATCGGCCTCACCGCGGAAGTGGGCTCCTCCATCTCCTCAGGCGCCGTCATCTGCGAGATCAAGAACTGACCGTCACCGCCGGACACCAGGCCACCGCACAGGACCGGCCCCACCGACAGCAGCCCCCACGGGCCCGAGAGCGCGAAGAACCCAAGGAGACAACCTCATGCACAGCACTCTGATCGTGGCCCGGATGCAGCCCGAATCGGAGGTGGACGTCGCACAGCTCTTCACCGACTTCGACCGGACCGAGATGCCCCGGCTGATGGGCACGCGCCGACGCCAGCTCTTCCACTACCGGGGCCTGTACTTCCACCTGCAGGACTTCGACGCCGACAACGGCGGCACCCTGATCGAGAAGGCCAGGACCGACGAGAGGTTCGTGCGGATCAGCGAGGACCTCAAGCCCTACATCGAGGCGTACGATCCGGCCACCTGGCGCTCCCCGGCCGATGCCATGGCCACCCGCTTCTACAACTGGGAGGCCGGCGCGTGACCGGCCGCCGCGTCGTGATCACCGGGATCGAGGTCCTGGCCCCCGGCGGGGTCGGAGCCGACGCCTTCTGGGACCTGATCAGCAACGGGCGCACCGCGACCCGGGGCATCACCTTCTTCGACCCGTCGCCCTTCCGCTCCCGGGTCGCCGCCGAGATCGACTTCGACCCGGAGGCCCACGGGCTCGGTCCCCAGGAGATCCGACGGATGGACCGGGCCGCGCAGTTCGCCGTGGTCGCCGCCCGGGGCGCGGTGAAGGACTCGGGCCTGGACCTCGCCGGGCTGGACCCCTACCGGGTCGGAGTGACCGTGGGCAGCGCGGTCGGCGCCACCATGGGCCTGGACGAGGAGTACCGCGTCGTCAGCGACGGCGGCCGACTGCACCTCGTCGACCACACCTATGCCGTGCCGCACCTCTACAACTACCTGGTGCCCAGCTCCTTCGCGGCCGAGGTGGCCTGGGCCGTCGACGCCCAGGGACCCAGCACGGTGGTCTCCACCGGCTGCACCTCCGGCATCGACTCGGTCGGCTACGCGGCCGACCTCATCCGCGAGGGAACGGCCGACGTCATGATCGCCGGATCGTCCGACGCGCCGATCTCCCCGATAACGCTCGCCTGCTTCGACGCGATCAAGGCGACCACCCCTCGTGACGACGATCCGGGCACCGCCTCCAGGCCCTTCGACGGTACCCGCAACGGCTTCGTACTCGGAGAGGGCGCCGCGGTGTTCGTCCTGGAGGAACTGGAGCGGGCACGGGCACGGGGCGCGCACATCTACACCGAGATCGCCGGCTACGCCACCCGCAGCAACGCCTACCACATGACCGGACTGCGCCCGGACGGCGCGGAGATGGCCGAGGCGATCCGGGTCGCGCTCGACGAGGCACACATGAATCCCGACCAGATCGACTACGTCAACGCCCACGGCTCGGGCACCAAGCAGAACGACCGGCACGAGACCTCCGCGTTCAAGAGGAGCCTCGGCGAACACGCCTACGACGTCCCGGTCAGCTCCATCAAATCGATGGTGGGCCACTCGCTGGGCGCGATCGGCTCCATCGAGATCGCCGCTTCCGCACTGGCGATGGAGCACTCGCTCGTGCCGCCGACCGCGAATCTGCACACCCCCGATCCCGAATGCGACCTGGACTACGTGCCGCTGACCGCGCGCGAGCAGCGCAGCGACGCCGTACTGACCGTCGGCAGCGGCTTCGGCGGCTTCCAGAGCGCGATGGTGCTCGCCCGGCCGGAGAGGAGCGCGGCATGACCGGGAAGGCGGTGGTGACCGGTCTGGGGATCGCGGCGCCCAACGGCCTGGGCACCGCGGACTTCTGGGACAGCACCCGAAGCGGCAAGTCCGGCATCGGTCTGATCACCCGGTTCGACCCGACGGGCTATCCGGCCCGGCTGGCCGGCGAGATACCCGGTTTCACCGCGGAGGACCACCTGCCCAGCCGGCTGATTCCGCAGACCGACCGCATGACCCGGCTGGCGCTGGTGGCGGCGGACTGGGCACTCGAGGACGCCGGGGTGCGCCCGGACGAACTGCCGCCCTTCGACATGGGTGTCGTCACCGCCAGTTCCTCGGGCGGATTCGAGTTCGGCCAGGGCGAGTTGCAGGCGCTGTGGAGCAGGGGCAGCCGGTATGTCAGCGCGTACCAGTCGTTCGCCTGGTTCTACGCCGTCAACAGCGGCCAGATCTCCATCCGCAACGGGATGAAGGGCCCCAGCAGCGTCGTCGTGAGCGACCAGGCCGGCGGTCTCGACGCGGTGGCCCAGGCCCGTCGGCAGATCCGGCGCGGTACCCGGCTGGTCGTCTCCGGCGCGATCGACGCGTCCATCTGCCCCTGGGGGTGGGTGGCCCAACTGGCCGGTGAGCGGCTGAGCACGAGCGAGTGCGTCAGCCGGGCGTACCTGCCCTTCGACGCGGCGGCCACCGGCCACGTGCCGGGCGAGGGCGGTGCGATCGTGGTGCTGGAGTCGGAGGAGTCCGCGCTCCGGCGCGGCGCCCGCCGCTACGGCGAGATCGCCGGCTACGGCGCCACCTTCGACCCTCGGCCCGGCAGCGGGCGGGAACCGGGCCTGCGCAAGGCGATCGAGCTGGCGCTCGCGGACGCGGACGCGGAGCCCGGTGACGTCGACGTGGTCTTCGCCGACGCCGCGGCCGTCCCCGAACTGGACCTGGTCGAGGCAGAGGCGATCAGCGCGGTGTTCGGACCGCGCGGGGTACCGGTCACCGCGCCCAAGACCATGACGGGCCGTCTGTACTCCGGAGCCGGGCCACTGGATCTGGCCACGGCGCTGCTGTCGATGGACGCCGGTCTCATCCCGCCGACGGTCAACGTCGACCCGGCGCCCGGATACGGCCTCGACCTCGTCGTCGAGCGGCGAACCGCGCGGGTGCGCTGCGCACTGGTGCTGGCCCGGGGCGAAGGCGGCTTCAACTCGGCGCTGCTGGTACGTGCGGCCTGACCCGGCCGTCCGCGGACCCCACACCTCGCGCACGGCCACCGGCACTTCCCGAACGGACCACCACGGACCCACGAAAGGCAGGGAACACCCCATGGAGACCCGACTCTTCACCCTCGACGACCTCAGGCGAATCCTGACGGAGGGCGCCGGCGCGGACGAGACCGTGGATCTCGACGGCGACATCCTCGACCTCGGCTTCGGCGACCTCGGCTACGAGTCGCTGGCACTGCTGGAGACCGGCAGCCGGATCGAGCGCGAGTACGGCATCACGCTCGACGACGACGAGCTCACCGACGGCGCCACCCCCCGGCGCCTCATCGACGCGGTGAACGCCCGGCTGTCGGTTCCGGCCGACGCCGCCTGACCCCCAACTCGCCGGGAGCGCACCGCGACGCCTCCCGCTCAGGACGACCCGCCGGGCGGGACACGCCCGGCGGCTCGCCCCTCCACGACCGCACGACACGTCACGACGCACACGGGAAAGCGGGTACCAGCATGTCTCGACAGCCACGGGTCGCTCTTGTCACCGGCGCCACCAGCGGCATAGGACTGGCCTCGGCCCGGCAACTCGCCGGACAGGGGCTGCGGGTGTACGTCGGCGCGCGCAGCGCGGACGGTGTGACCGCCACGGTCAAGGAGCTCCAGGCCGAGGGCGCCGACGTGGACGGCAGCACCCTGGACGTGCGTTCGGGGGACAGCGCACGCGGGTTCGTGCAGGCGGCGGTGGACCGTTTCGGCGGCGTCGACGTCCTCGTGAACAACGCCGGCCGCAGCGGTGGCGGCGTCACCGCCGACATCACCGACGAACTGTGGCTCGACGTCATCGAGACCAACCTCAACAGCGTCTTCCGCATGACCCGGGAAGTGCTCACGACCGGTGGTCTGCGGGACAGGCCGTGGGGCCGCATCATCAACATCGCCTCCACCGCCGGCAAGCAGGGCGTGGTGCTCGGCGCCCCCTACTCGGCGTCCAAGCACGGCGTGGTGGGCTTCACGAAGGCGCTCGGCAACGAGCTGGCCCCCACCGGTATCACCGTCAACGCGGTCTGCCCCGGCTACGTGGAGACGCCGATGGCGCAGCGCGTACGCCAGGGCTACGCCGCCGCCTACGACACCGACGAGGAGACGATCCTCGAGCGCTTCCAGGCCAAGATCCCACTGGGTCGCTACTCCACCCCCGAAGAGGTCGCCGGCATGGTCGGCTACCTGGCCTCCGACGCGGCCGGCTCGGTCACCTCCCAGGCGATCAACGTCTGCGGCGGCCTCGGCAACTTCTGACCGTTCCGCCGTGGAACCGTCCCCGCCCGGCGTCCGCCCGTCCCTCCTCCACAGCCAAGGAGTCAGAGCATGCCCACGCACGCCCCGCGCCAGGTCGAGCACACCATCACGGTGGCCGCTCCGCCCGAAGCCGTCTACGAGCTGATCGCCGACGTCCGCAACTGGCCGCGGATCTTCCCGCCGACCATCCACGTCGACTACACCCAGCGGGGAGAGCACGACGAGTACATCCGGATCTGGGCCACCGCCAACGGCACGGCCAAGAACTGGACCTCCCGCCGCATCCTCCAGCCCGAACAGCGCCGGATCAACTTCCAGCAGACCGTCTCGGCCCCGCCGGTGGCGTCGATGGGCGGAGCCTGGCTCATCGAGGAGCACGCCGACGGCTCTCTGGTGCGGCTCCTGCACGAGTACCGCTCCGTCGACGACGATCCGGAGGGCCTGGCCTGGATCGACCAGGCGGTCGACCGCAACTCCCGCTCCGAGCTGGCCGCCCTCAAGAAGAACGTGGAGACGGCGCACGCGGCCGGCGACCTCACGTTCTCCTTCGAGGACTCGGTGGACATCGAGGGCCGGGCCGAGGACGTGTTCGCCTTCGTCGACGAGGCCAACCTGTGGTCGGACCGGCTGCCGCACGTGGCCAAGGTCCGGTTGGAGGAGGTCGAGCAGGGCCTGCAGGTACTGGAGATGGACACCGTCGCCAAGGACGGCTCCACGCACACCACCAAGTCCTTCCGGGTCACCTTCCCCCACCACGGCATCGCCTACAAGCAGGTCACGCTGCCCGCGCTGCTGACGCTCCACACCGGCTACTGGACGTTCGCCGAGCGAGAGGGCGGCGGTGTCACCGCCACCTCGCAGCACACCGTCGTACTCGATCCCGACGCCGTCGCCGGTGTTCTCGGCCCGCAGGCCACGGTCGCGGATGCGCGCGCCTACGTGCGGACCGCGCTGAGCACCAACAGCCTGGCCACGCTCCGCCACGCCAAGGCGTACGCAGAGAAAGCCCGCTGACGATGCCCTCCGGCCCCGCACCGGCCCGGCCGCCCGCCGCCGAGGACGCACAGGTCGTCGTCGTGGGCGCCGGCCCGGTCGGGCTGATGCTCGCCGGCGAACTGCGCCTCGGCGGCGCCCAGGTGGTCGTCCTGGAGCGGCGGGAGACGCCGACCACCCAGTCACGCGCCTCGACACTGCACGCCCGCACGATGGAGATCTTCGACGCCCGCGGCCTGCTCGCCGATCTCGGCTCGCCGCCGAACGAGCCGCGCGGCCACTTCGGCGGCCTGCCGATGGACCTGACCCTGTCCTCCCCCCACCCGGGCCAGTGGAAGGTGCCGCAGACCAGGACCGAGGAACTGCTGCACAAGTGGGCGCTCTCCCTGGGCGCGGACCTGCGGCGCGGCTGGGAGGTCACCGAGCTCACCGACACGGGCGACGGGGTCGAGGCGGTGGCGGCCACCCCGGCCGGTGAGCGACGGCTGCGCGCGTCCTGGCTGGTCGCCTGCGACGGACAGGACAGCACGGTCCGCGCACTGCTCGGGGCGGACTTCCCCGGCACGGGCGCCGTCCGGGAGCTGCTGCGGGCCGACGTCGGCGGAATAGCCGTCGCCGACCGGCGCTTCGAGCGCCTGCGGAACGGCCTGGCGATCGCCTCCCGGATGCCGGGCGGGCTGACCCGGGTGATGGTGCACGCCTTCGGCCGCCCCGCCGGGCGGCGGACGGGCGCGCCCGGCTTCGCCGAGGTCGTCGAGGCGTGGAGGCACGTCACCGGCGAGGACATCGGCCACGGCCGACCGGTGTGGGTGAACGCCTTCGACGACGCCAACCGCCAGCTCGCCTCGTACCGTCACGGGCGGGTGCTGTTCGCCGGTGACGCCGCTCACGTGCAGATGCCCAGCGGAGGCCAGGCCCTCAACCTCGGGCTGCAGGACGCGGTCAACCTGGGCTGGAAGCTCGCCCTGGAAGTCGGCCCGCGGCCGGTCGACGGGCTGCTGGACACGTACCACGCCGAGCGTCACGCGGTCGGCGCCCGGGTGCTGGCCAACATCCGCGCACAGGGACTGCTGCTGCTGGGCGGCCCGGAGGTGCGGCCGGTCCGGGCGCTGCTGGCCGAGTTGCTCGCCGCCGAACCGGTCCGGACACATCTGGCCGGCATGATCACCGGCCTGGACGTCCGCTACCCGGTCGGTGCGGCGGCCGGCCATCCGCTGGCGGGTGCCCGCCTGCCGCATCTGGAGCTGGACACCGGCCGCGGCCCCGCCACCACCGCGGAGCTCATGCGGGCCGGCGGTGGGCTGCTGCTCGACCTGGCCGGCCGCAGCGACCTGCGCTGGACGGGGAAGCTGTGGTCGGACCGGGTCACCACCGTCGCCGTACGGCCGGGAGCCGCCGCCGCGGCCCTGGGCTCCGATGCCGTACTGGTCCGGCCCGACGGCTACGTGGCCTGGGCCGGCGGCGGGAAGGAGGCCGCGCTCGACGCACTCAGGCGGTGGTTCGGCCCGCCCGAGCCGGGGCTCTGAGCTCACTCCGGCGACGACGGGAGCGGAACGGAACGCACCACCGCAAGGCAATCAGGAAGGTGGAGGACGTATGGACCGCTTGGACACTGATGTGATCGTGATCGGCGCGGGTCCGGCCGGATTGATGGCCGCCGGCGAACTGCGCCTGGGGGGCGCCCGGGTGATCGTCCTGGAGCGCCTGGCACAGCCGACCGGACAGTCCCGCGGCCTGGGCTTCACCGCCCGGGCGATGGAGGTCTTCGACCAACGCGGGCTGCTTCCGGGGTTCGGCCCGCTGGAGCGGAGCCCGCTGGGCCACTTCGGCGGAGTGCGCTTCGACTACACGGTGCTGCCCGACGCCCACTTCGGGGCCCGGGGAGTGCCCCAGTACCAGACCGAGGCCGTACTTGAGGACTGGGCCACGGGGCTGGGCGCGGACCTGCGGCGCGGCTGGGAGGTCACCGCCCTCGCCGACAGGGGCGACGGGGTCGAGGTGGTGGCGGCCACCCCGGAGGGCGGGCGGCGGCTGCGCGCCTCGTGGGTGGTGGGCTGCGACGGCGGGCAGAGCACCGTCCGGCGCATGGCGGGCTTCACCTTCTCCGGGACGTCCGCCACCCGTGAGATGTACCTCGCGGACGTGGTCGGCGGCGGCATACGGCCCCGCTTCCTCGGCGAGCGGCTGCCCGGGGGCATGGTGATGGCCGCTCCGCTGCGCGAGGGCGTCGACCGGATCATCGTCTGCCCGCACGGCACCCCCGCCCGGGACCGCGCCGAGGCGGTCGGCTTCGCCGAGGTGGCCGCCGCCTGGGAGCGGATCACCGGCGAGTCCATCGCCGACCGCTCCGCGGAGTGGGTCAGCTCCTTCACCGACGCCTCGCGGCAGGCCGACGAGTACCGTCGCGGCCGGGTACTGCTCGCCGGCGACGCGGCCCACATCCATCTGCCGGCCGGTGGGCAGGGCCTGAGCACCGGAGTGCAGGACGCGGTGAACCTCGGCTGGAAGCTGGCCGCCGTCGTCCAGGGGTGGGCACCGGCAGAGCTGCTCGACACCTACGAGGCCGAGCGCCACCCCGTGGGCGCCCGGCTGCTGATGAACACCCGCGCGCAGAACCTGGTCTTCCTCGGCGGCGACGAGTCCGAGCCGCTGCGCGAGCTGTTCGCCGGGCTGATCGCCATCGACGACGTGAAACGGCATCTGGCCGGTGTGGTCAGCGGGCTCGACGTGGTCTACGACATGGGCGGCGACGCGGCGGCGGCAGGGCCGCTGTACGGGCGCCGCCTGCCGCCCCGCCAGCTGACCGCCGAGGGCGGGACGACCACCACCGCCCGCCTGCTCCACCCCGCTCAGGGAGTGCTGATCGACCTGGCCGACGACCCCGGGGTCCGGGCCGTCGCGGCCGGCTGGAAGGACCGGGTCGTGCTGACCACCGCCGAACCCGTGGAGCCGGACGCGCTCGACGGAGCCACCGCCCTCCTGGTGCGGCCGGACGGCTACGTCGCCTGGTCCCGGCCCGGGGCACCCGGCGGGACCGACGGCCCGGACGGGCTGGACGCGGCGCTGAGGCGCTGGTTCGGCGCCCCGACGGCGGGCTGACCGACCCGAGCGTCCGTGTCCGCGTCCACCGCATTCGACCAGAGGAAGGAGGGTGGGATGACCGTCACCGACCACGAGTCCGCGAGCCCGCCGCCCGGCCCCGGCTCACTGGAGGAGCTGCAGGCGATCCGGGAACTGGCGCGCAACGGCCCCGACGGCAAGGCCACCGAACGGCAGCACGCCAAGGGCAAACTCACCGCGCACGAGCGGATCGAGCTTCTGCTCGACAAGGACAGTTTCACCGAGATCGAGGCGCTGCGCCGGCACCGGGCCACCGGTTTCGGCCTGGAGGCCAAGCGCCCCTACACGGACGGCGTGATCACCGGGTGGGGGACGGTGCACGGGCGGACGGTGTTCGTGTACGCGCACGACTTCCGGATCTTCGGCGGCGCGCTGGGCGAGGCCCACGCCACGAAGATCCACAAGATCATGGACATGGCCATCGCGGCCGGCGCCCCGCTGGTGTCGCTGAACGACGGCGCCGGCGCCCGTATCCAGGAGGGCGTCTCCGCGCTCGCCGGCTACGGCGGCATCTTCCAGCGCAACACCAAGGCCTCCGGCGTCATCCCGCAGATCTCGGTGATGCTCGGCCCCTGTGCGGGCGGCGCGGCCTACAGCCCCGCCCTCACGGACTTCGTGTTCATGGTCCGCGAGACCTCGCAGATGTTCATCACCGGCCCCGACGTGGTGCAGGCGGTCACCGGCGAGGAGATCACCCAGAACGGCCTGGGCGGCGCCGACGTCCACGCGACCGTCTCCGGCGTGTGCCACTTCGTGTACGACGACGAGCGGGCCTGCCTGGAGGAGGTGCGCTACCTGCTGTCGCTGCTGCCGCAGAACAATCGCGAACTGCCGCCCCCCGCCGTCGCGTCGGACCCGGCGGACCGGGCCGTGGACGCGCTGCTCGACCTGGTGCCCGCCGACGGCAACCGCTCCTACGACGTCCGCGGTGTGATCGAGGAGGTCGTCGACGACGGCGAGCACATGGAGGTGCACGCCGGGTGGGCCCCCAACCTGGTGTGCTCGCTGGCCCGGATCGACGGCCACGTGGTCGGGATCGTGGCCAACCAGCCGGCCGCCACCGCCGGCGTGCTGGACATCAGGGCCAGCGAGAAGGGGGCGCGGTTCGTGCAGTTCTGCGACTCCTTCAACATCCCCCTGGTCACCCTCGTCGACGTGCCCGGCTTCCTGCCCGGTGTCGACCAGGAGCACGACGGGATCATCCGGCGCGGCGCCAAACTGCTCTACGCCTACTGCAACGCCACCGTGCCCCGGGTGTCGGTGGTACTGCGCAAGGCGTACGGCGGCGCGTACATCGTGATGGACTCCCGCTCCATCGGCGCCGACGTGTCGCTGGCCTGGCCGACCAACGAGATCGCCGTGATGGGGGCCGAGGGCGCGGCCAATGTCGTCTTCCGCCGGGAGATCGCCGCCGCCGCCGATCCGGAGGACATGCGGCGGCGCAAGATCGAGGAGTACCGCAAGGAGTTGGTCCACCCGTACTTCGCCGCAGAGCGCGGACTGGTGGACGACGTGATCGACCCCCGCGACACCCGGGCCGTGCTCGCCAGCGTCCTGGCGATGCTCACGGCCAAGTCCTCGGCGCTGCCCAGCCGCAAGCACGGCAACCCACCGCAGTGATCCGGCGCCGCGTCCGTGCCCGCGGCGTCCGTGCCCGTTCCACCCCGTGACGCGTCACGCCCAGCCGACCCGGAAGGACCTGCCCATGGACCCGTCGACCCCCCGTTCCGCCGGCGCTCTGCGCGTGCACCGGGGCCACGCGGACCCCGAGGACCTCGCCGCGCTCATGGCCGTGCTCCACGCACGCGCCGCCGCCTTCGACGCCGAGCCCCGTCCGCCCGCCGACGGGGTCCACCCGGCCGCGGGATGGCACCGCCCGGAGCGGCACACCCCCTACACGGACCCGCGCTCCTGGCACTCCCCCCGTCCCTGACCCACGCCCCGGTGCTCACGGTCCGGCACCCGCTCCTGTCGCGGTCCCGCCGGGCCGGCCGACGGCGCCCGGTCCCGTGCGCCGAGAGGAACCACCCCCGTCACCGCCGACAACCGGAGGAACGACATGTCCCGTCGCCCGTTCACCGCGCAAGGCCGCGGGGGTGTGAGGTGCGCGTAGCGGTCACCGGCTCGATCGCCACCGACCATCTGATGCGCTTCCCCGGCCGCTTCACCGACCAGCTCGTGCCGGAGGAGCTCGACCACGTGTCGCTCTCGTTCCTCGTGGACGACCTGCACGTACGCCGCGGCGGCGTGGCCGCGAACATCGCGTTCGGCCTCGGGTGCCTCGGCATGCGCCCCGTGCTCGTCGGGGCCGTGGGCCGCGACTTCGAGGAGTACGGTGACTGGCTCCGCCGCCATGGTGTGGACACCCGGTGGACGCACGTGTCGCAGACCCGGCACACCGCGCGGTTCCTGTGCACGACGGACGACGACGGCAACCAGATCGCCTCCTTCTACCCCGGCGCGATGGACGAGGCCGCCACGATCGACCTCGGCGCGGTGGCGGAACGTGTCGACGGCCTCGACCTCGTGGTGATCGGGGCGAACGCCCCGGAGGCGATGCTGCGGCACACACGGGACTGCCGTGCGGCGCGGCTGCCCTTCGTGGCCGATCCGTCCCAGCAGCTCGCACGACTCGGGGGAGAGGAGATCGAGGACCTGGTCGTCGGCGCCGACCACCTCTTCACGAACGAGTACGAGAGCGGCCTGCTGCTGCGCAAGACCGGGTGGACGACGGCCGACGTGCTCGCTCGCGTCGGCACCTGGGTCACGACACTGGGCGAGAAGGGCTGCCGGGTCCAGCGGACGGACGAGCCGCCCGTCGAGGTCGCGGCGGTGCCCGTCGCCGGACCGGGGGATCCCACCGGCGTCGGCGACGGGTTCCGCGCGGGTTTCCTCGCGGCGCTCGCATGGGGACTCACACCGACCCGGGCCGCCCAGCTCGGCTGCGCGGTGGCCGCGAACGTGCTGCGGGCGGTCGGGCCGCAGGAGTACCGGCTGCGGGGTGAGGAACTGCTGGCGCTGTGCGGCTCGGTCTACGGAACCGAGGCCGCCGACGACCTCGGTCGCCACCTGGTCCAGGAGCGCTGATCCGCGCCCGGCCGCTCCGGCCGGGCGCGTCCGTCACCCCTCGCCCACCAGGACCACCTCCAGGGTGCGCGGGCCGTGCACCCCCTCCACCCGGTCCAGTTCGATGTCGCTGGTGGCGGACGGGCCGGAGATCCAGGTCATCGGGCGCGCCGGGTCCAGACGTTCCAGCGCCCGGGGGACGGAGGCCACCACCTGCCCGGGGACGCGGACCACGCAGATGTGGTGGTCAGGGACCAGGGTGATCCGGCGGCGGCCCTGGTCCGGACCGCCGTCGAGGACGATCGTGCCGGTCTCGGCGACGGCGACGGCGCAGCCGGTCACCACGCTCTCCACCTCGTCGAGCTCACGGGGCGTGCTCGCGGCGCGGTCGTGGACCCGCACGCAGTCCGCCGCCGACATCCACGCGGGCGGGAGCCCCGGCGGCACGAGCACGCGCCGGGACCCGCGTTCGGCGAGCAACCGCTTCACGACGTACGGCAGTTCGCCCTCGGTGGTGCGGTGCACGACCGCCCGGTAGCCCGCCAGGTTCTCCGCGAGCAGGTCCACCGTCTCCGCGACGCTCCGCGTGCCGTGCTCCCGCAGATAATCCCGGCCGACCACCTGCTCGTACCGCGTGTCCCTCCCCGGCGGTCCGGGCACCGGGGGAGTGCCGTCCCGGGGCACGTCCGCGAGAGCCCGGCGCACCCGGCCGAGGACCAGATCCCTGCTGCTCACCCCGTCACGTCCTTTCCGCCCCGCGTGCGCTGCCACCACACGCGGAACGACTCCGCCGGGACCGCGGGCAGTTCGCGCGTCCCGCTCCACGCCCTGCCGGGGCCCGGCAGGGTCCGCGGATGGAAGCGGCGGGTCCCCGACGCCAGCCGCTGCCCGGCGCGCAGGACGCCGGGACGGCTGAACGCCCAGCGCGCCGCGCGCATCGCCGCCCGCTCGGCGGCGTGTCCCCCGGCCGGCTTCAGCACGACCGTGTCGCCCTCCCGGGTCGTCCGCCCGCCCTGCGCGACCCTCTCCCGCAGATGGACGAGCACTTCGGGGATGTCGATGGCGACCGGACAGACCTCGTAACAGGCCCCGCACAGCGAGGAGGCGTACGGCAGGGAGGCGTCGATCTCGCTCGCGGTGCCCCGGAGCTGCGGACTGAGGATCGCGCCGATCGGGCCCGGGTAGACCGAGCCGTAGGCGTGGCCGCCCGCCCGCTCGTACACCGGGCAGACGTTGAGGCACGCCGAGCAGCGGATGCAGCGCAGCGCCTGGCGTCCGACCTCGTCGGCGAGCGTGTCGGTGCGGCCGTTGTCCAGCAGGACCAGATGGAAGGCCCGGGGGCCGTCCCCGTCCGTGGTGCCCGTCCACATCGAGGTGTACGGGTTCATGCGCTCGGCCGTCGAGGAGCGCGGCAGCGTCTGCAGGAACACCTCCAGGTCCCGCCAGGACGGCACGGTCTTCTCGATGCCGACGACCGAGATCAGGGTCTCGGGGAGCGTCAGGCACATCCGGCCGTTGCCCTCGGACTCGACGACCACGAGGGTGCCGGTCTCGGCGACCATGAAGTTGGCGCCGGAGATGCCGACCTTGGCGCGCAGGAACTTCTCCCGCAGATGCAGGCGGGCCGCCTCCGCCAGTTCGGCCGGCGTGTCGGTGAGGCCTTCGGGGGCCGCCCGACCCCAGGCGCCCATCTCGCGGACGAAGATGTCACGGATCTCGCCGCGGTTGCGGTGGATCGCCGGGACGAGGATGTGCGAGGGCCGGTCCTCGCCCAACTGCACGATGAGTTCGGCGAGATCGGTCTCGTACGCGCGGATGCCCGCGGCCTCCAGCGCCTCGTTGAGCCCGATCTCCTGCGTGGCCATCGACTTGACCTTGACGACCTCGCTCTCGCCGGTCGCCCTCACCAGGTCCGTGACGATCCGGTTGGCCTCCTCGGCGTCGGCGGCCCAGTGCACGATACCGCCGGCCGCGGTCACCGACTCCTCCAACCGCACGAGGTAGCGGTCGAGATGACGGAACGTGTGGTCCTTGATCCGCTTGCCCGCCTCGCGCAGCTCCGCCCAGTCGGAGACCTCGGCGACGGCCCTGGCCCGCTTGGCGCGGATGGTGTGGGTGGCGTGGCGCAGATTGCCGCGCAGCGTCGCGTCGCCGACCGCCTCGCGCGCCGCCTCGGGGAAGGCCGGCATACCGACGAACGTCCCGCTCACGCCGTCGCCCCCTCGGCCGTGCCCGCCAGGATCTCCGCGATGTGCACGGGCCGCATCCCCGTCCTGAGGCGGCCCATCGTGCCGCCGATGTGCATCAGACACGAGTTGTCCGCGGCGCACAGCACCTCGGCGCCCGTCGACTCCGCGTTGCGCACCTTGTCCGCGCCCATCGCCGCGGAGACGGCGGAGTTCTTGAGGGCGAAGGTGCCGCCGAAGCCGCAGCACTCCTCGGCGCCGGGCAGCTCGCGCAGTTCGAGCCCCCTGACGGCCTCCAGCAGCCGGCGCGGCCGGTCACCCAGCCCCAGACCGCGCAGTCCGTGACAGGTGGGGTGGTACGTCACGGTGTGCGGGTAGTACGCGCCGACGTCCGTCACACCGAGCACGTCCACCAGGAACTCGGTCAGCTCGTACGTCTTCGGCACGACCGGTGCCAGTGTCCTGGCCAGGGCGTCGCCGCGTCCTTCGGCCCTGGCCCGTTCACCCATCCGCGGGTACAGCTCCCGCACCATCGCCCCGCACGATCCGGAAGGCGTCACGATCGCCTCGTACTCCTCGAACACCTCGGCGAAACGCCGGGCGAGCGGCTCGGCGTCACGGCGGTAGCCGGTGTTGTAGTGCGCCTGGCCGCAACAGGTCTGCCCCATCGGGAAATCGACGTCGACACCCAGTCTGGTCAGCAGGTCCACGACGGCGCGGCCGGTGTCCGGGTACAGCGTGTCGTTGACACAGGTCAGGAACAGGGCGACACGCATCGCGGCTCCTCGGGGTCGGTCACGGACGGTTGCAGGGTACGTGGCGGGCGCCCGCCGGGACGCGGTCCTCACGGTGTGCCGAGCCTCGCCCCGGCCGCGCGCCACGCCGACGTGTCGCCCCGCGGCTCGTAGCGGCGGAGCGGCTGGGTGCGCGCCACCAGACCACGCATCTCCGCACGGTCGCCGACGAGCCCCCGCGCCCGCGCCTGGACGAGGACGTTGCCGAGCGCGGCCGCCTCCGCCGGGCCCGCCACGACCGGCAGCCCGCAGGCGTCGGCGGTGAGCCGGCACAGCAGCTCGTTGCGGGCGCCACCGCCGACGACGTGCACGACGTCGACCGGATGCCCGGCCAGCGACCGCGCGTCCTCGACCGCCCGGCGGTGCGCGAGGGCGAGGGAGTCGAGGACGCAGCGGGTGATCTCGGCACGCGACTCCGGGACCGGCTGTCCCGAGGCCCGGCAGGCGTCCGCGATCCGCGACGGCATCCGGCCCGGCGCGAGGAACGCCGCGTCGCCCGCGTCCACGACGGACCGCAGGGGCGCCACCTCGGCGGCGGCCGCGAGGAGTCCGTCCAGACCGGGACCGCCCCACTCCCGTACGCACTCCTGGAGCAGCCACAGACCCATGATGTTGCGCAGATAGCGGACCGTGCCGTCCAGGCCCAGTTCGTTGGTGAAGTTGGCGGCCCGGCTCGCCTCGGTGAGGACGGGCGCGTCCAGCTCCAGGCCCGCCAGCGACCAGGTGCCGGTGCAGATGTAGGCGAACCGCTCCCCGGTCGCGGGAACGGCGGCCACCGCCGAGGCAGTGTCGTGCGAGCCGACCGTCGTCACCGGCACCGGGCCGGCCGTTCCGGTCTCCTCCAGCACGCGCGGCAGCAGGGTCCCCGCCGGGTCGCCGGGACGGCGCAGCGGCGGGAACAGCCGCAGGTCGACGCCGAGCCGTTCCGCGAGACCGTACGACCAGTCACCCGTCCTCGGATCGATCAGCTGCGTGGTGGAGGCGTTGGTGAGCTCGGTGCCCATCTCGCCCGTGAGCCAGTAAGCGAACAGGTCCGGGACGAGCAGCAGATGCCGGGCCGCCGCGAGTTGGGCGGAGGAGCGGGCCGCCGTGAGCTGGTACAGGGTGTTGAAGGGCGCGTACTGCAGCCCCGTCGCCGCGTACAGCTCCGCGGCGGGCACGCTCGCCCACACCTTCTCCGCGGCACCCTCGGTGCGGGCGTCGCGGTAGTGCACCGGGTTGCCGAGCAGTGCCCCGTCGGCGTCCAGCAGCCCGTAGTCCACCGCCCAGCCGTCGATGCCGACGGAGTCGACCGGTCCGGCCGCGCGCAGTCCGTCGAGGACGCCCGCGTACAGCCCGAGGACGTCCCAGCGCAGCCCCTCCGGGACGCGGACCGGCCGGTTCGGGAAGCGGTGCGCCTCGGTCAGGTCGAGCGTGCCGGGGCCGACGCGGCCGACCATGACACGCCCGCTGGACGCGCCGAGGTCGACGGCGGCGAACGACTTCGGCGCCGTCATCGCAGGAAGGCGGCGGCGACGCCGGCGTCGACCGGGACGTGGAGTCCCGTGGTGTGTGTCAGGTCCCCGCCCGTCAGGGCGAACACGGCGGCCGCGACGTGCTCGGGAAGCACCTCCCGCTTGAGGATGGTCCGCTGGGCGTAGAACTCGCCGAGCTCGTCCTCCTCGATGCCGTACGTCGCCGCCCGCTGCGCGCCCCAGCCGCCCGCGAAGATGCCGGAGCCGCGCACGACGCCGTCCGGGTTGACGCCGTTGACCCGGATGCCGTGCGCGCCCAACTCGGCTGCCAGGAGCCGTACCTGATGGGCCTGGTCGGCCTTGGTCGCGGAGTAGGCGATGTTGTTCGGCCCCGCGAAGACCGCGTTCTTGGACGCGATGTAGACGATGTCGCCGCCCAGCTTCTGCGCGGTCATGACCCGGGCCGCCTCGCGCGAGACGAGGAAGGAGCCGCGCGCCATGATGTCGTGCTGGAGGTCCCAGTCCTTCGCGGTGGTCTCCAGGAGCGGCTTGGAGATGGAGATGCCCGCGTTGTTGACCACCAGGTCCACGCCGCCGAAGGCGAGCGCCGCGGCCTCGAACGCGGCCGCGATCTGCTCCTCCGAGGTCACGTCGACCGTGACGGCGACGGCCTTGTCGCCGCCGCCGAGCTCCTCGGCGACGGCGGCGGCGTTCTCGCCGTTCAGGTCCGCCACGGCCACGCAGGCGCCCTCGGCGACCAGCCGGTGCGCGATCGCCCGGCCGATGCCGCTTCCCGCGCCGGTGACCAGGGCGACCCGGGTGGCGAGCGGCTTGGGCTTCGGCATCCGCCGGAGCTTGGCCTCCTCCAGGGCCCAGTACTCGATGCGGAACTTCTCCGACTCCTCGATCGGCGCGTACGTCGAGACCGCCTCGGCCCCCCGCATCACGTTGATCGCGTTGACGTAGAACTCGCCCGCCACCCGGGCCGTCTGCTTGTCCTTGCCGAAGGAGAACATGCCGACCCCGGGGACCAGCACGATCGCCGGGTCCGCTCCGCGCATCGAGGGGGAGCCGGGCTCGGCGTGCCGCTCGTAGTAGGCGGCGTACTCCACGCGGTACTCGGCGTGCAGCTCCGCGAGCCGGGCGACCACCTCGTCGAGCGGGGCGGCCGCAGGGAGGTCGAGCACGAGCGGCCTGACCTTGGTGCGCAGGAAATGGTCCGGGCACGAGGTGCCGAGGGCCGCGAGGCGCCCGTGCCCGGCGCGGGAGAGGAAGTCGAGCACCTCGTCGGAGTCGGTGAAGTGGCCGACCTGCGGGCGGTCCTGGGAAGCGATGCCGCGCACGTACGGCGCGAGGGCGGCGGCCCGCTCGCGGCGGTCCCGCGGGGCGAGCGCCTCGTACCCCTCGACGACGGGCCCGAACGGCTCCGGCTTCCCGCGGTCGGCGAGGAACGCCTCGGCGGTGCGGATGATGTACAGCGAGTTGCGCTCGCACTCCTCGGCGGTGGCGCCCCAGGCGGTGATGCCGTGGCCGCCCAGGACACAGCCGACGGCCTCCGGACTGGCCTCCTTGACCGCCGCGATGTCCAGCCCCAGCTGGAAACCGGGCCGGCGCCACGGGACCCACACCACCCGGTCGCCGAAGCACTCGGCGGTCAGCTTCTCCCCGTCGGCGGCGCAGGCGAGCGCGATCCCGGAGTCGGGGTGCAGATGGTCGACGTGCGGGGCGTCGACGAGCCCGTGCATCGCCGTGTCGATGGAGGGCGCGGCGCCGCCCTTGCCGTGCAGGCAGTAGTCGAACGCGGTGACCATCTCGTCCTCGCGCTCGACACCCGGGTACACCTCGGTCATCGCGCGCAGCCGGTCGAGGCGCAGCACCGCGAGCCCGTCCTCGGTGAGGGTGCCGAGGTCGCCGCCGGACCCCTTCACCCACATCAGTTCCACCTCCCCGCCGGTCACGGGGTCGGTGCCGGTGCCTTTCGCGGAGGCGTTGCCGCCCGCGTAGTTGGTGTTGCGGGGATCGGCGCCGAGCCGGTGGGACCGGCCCAGCAGAGCGGCGGCTTCGGGATGGAGTGCCATGTTCCGGGTCCTTCATGAAGAGGGGGAGGTGAAGCGCCCCGTCAGGGGCGCGGGGAACTGCGCGACCGGCCACGACGCCACCCGCGTCCCGCGGGCCACTGCGTGGGGCAGACCGCGACGCGGGCTCGCACCGAAGCGAGGAGACGAGAAGCGCCGGTCAGGGGCGCGGGGAACTGCGCGCCCGGCCACGACGCCACCCGCGGCCCGCGAACCACCGCGTGGGGCAGACGCGACACGGAGGACCGACCAGCCCGGGGAACCCGGAAAGCGGGCCCTGCGCAAGGGGCTAGGCCCCCCACCCGGCCTGGGTACCCCCCACCCGCTCCGCGGCGATCCGCTCCGCCCACCCGGACCGGTGGTACGCGGCCACCGGATCGGGGTCGAGCCCCGACTCGGTGCGAACCTCTGCGAGCAGCGGCCGCACATCCGTGCTGTAGGCGTCCATGAGCACCGCGTTCGCGCCCAGCACGTCCCCGCCGAGCTGGGCCTCGGCGAGCGCGGCGCGGTCGACGAGGAGCGCCTTGGCGGTGGCCTCCTGCACGTTCATCACGGACCGGATGATCGCCGGGATCTTCGCCTCGATGTTGTGGCACTGGTCGAGCATGAAGGCGACGTCCGGGGCGAAGCCGCCGCCGCGGATCACCTCGTACATGATCCGGAACAGCTGGAAGGGGTCGGCGGCGCCCACCATCAGGTCGTCGTCGGCGTAGAAGCGGGAGTTGAAGTCGAAGCCGCCGAGCCTGTCCTCGCGCAGCAGGGTGGCGACGATGAACTCGATGTTGGTGCCCGGCGCGTGGTGCCCGGTGTCGACCACGACCTGCGCCTTGGGGCCGAGCTTGAGGCAGTGCGCGTACGCCGTGCCCCAGTCGGGGACGTCGGTCGCGTAGAAGGCGGGCTCGAAGAACTTGTACTCCAGCAGCATCCGCTGGTCGCCGCCGAGCCGTTCGTAGACCTGCGCCAGCGCCTCCGCCAGCCGGTCCTGGCGCTCGCGCAGGTCGTCCTGGCCGGGGTAGTTCGTCCCGTCGGCGAACCACAGCTTCAGGTCCCGCGAACCCGTCGCGTCCATGATGTCGACGCACGCGAGCAGGTGGTCGACGGCCTTGCGGCGCACCGCCGCGTCCGGGTGGCAGACGGAGCCGAGCCGGTAGTCGTCGTCCTGGAAGGTGTTGGAGTTGACCGCGCCCAGCCTCAGGCCGCGCTCCTCGGCGTACTTCGCCAGCGCCGCGTAGTCGTCCACCCGGTCCCAGGGGATGTGCAGCGCGACGGTCGGGGCCGCTCCGGTGAACTCGTGCACCCTGGCCGCGTCGTCCAGCTTCTCCCACGGGCTGCGGGGCACACCCGGCTGCGCGAACACCTTGAATCTGGTTCCCGAGTTCCCGTACGCCCACGACGGCGTCTCGACGGCCTGGGTCTTGAGCGCGGCCTTCACCGCGGCGAACTCGGTCACTTCGGGACTCCTACGACTTCGAATGGAACAGCTTCTCTGAAACGATTCAGGGGCGAAGCTATGAGTGCCTCGAAGGGCTGTCAACCCCTCCGGCATGGACCGATCGCCGTGATCCTGTTGTGACAAGGGGGCGTCGAAGAATTTCGATACGAACCCATTGACGCGACCTGGGTGGCGTGCCTAACGTCCCGGCAACCCAATTGAAACCTTTCACGACGCTGTGAGGGCCGTCCCGCCGGCGTCGTCGAGGAGCCCCTCATGACCCACCCGTCCGACACGGCACCGGCCCCGGTGCTGGCGCTGAAGGACGTCTCGAAGTCCTTCGGCGCCGTGCGCGCCCTGCGGGACGTGTCCCTGGAACTGTTCCCCGGCGAGGTGCACGCGCTCGCCGGAGAGAACGGCGCGGGCAAGTCGACCCTCATCAAGACGCTCGCCGGCGTGCACCGACCGGACGCCGGCCAGGTACTGCTGGACGGCGAGCCCACCGTCTTCCACGGCCCCGCCGACGCCCGCGACGCGGGCATCGCGGTGATCTACCAGGAACCCACGCTCTTCCCCGACCTCTCCATCGCCGAGAACATCTTCATGGGCCGCCAGCCCCGGCGGGCCCTTCGCCGCATCGACCACAAGGCCACCCGCGCGGCGACCGCGGCCCTCATGAAGCGCCTCGGCGTCGGACTCGACCCCGAGCGCCCGGCGCGCGGGCTGTCCATCGCCGACCAGCAGATCGTCGAGATCGCCAAGGCGCTCTCCTTCGACGCCCGCGTCCTGATCATGGACGAGCCGACCGCCGCACTCACCGGAAGCGAGGTGGCCCGGCTGTTCGGCGTGGTCAGGGCGCTGCGCGAGCAGGGCTCCGCCGTGCTGTTCATCTCGCACCGGCTGGAGGAGATCTTCGAGATCTGCGAGCGGGTCACGACCCTGCGCGACGGGGCGTGGATCGCCTCGGAACCGCTGGAGGGGATGACGGAGGACGACCTCGTCCGCAGGATGGTCGGCCGCGACCTCGACGAGCTCTACCCCAAGCAGGACGTCGAGGCGGGCGAGGTCGCCCTCAGCGTGCGGCGGCTGACCCGGGAGGGCGTCTTCACCGACGTCTCCTTCGAGGTCCGGCGCGGCGAGATCGTCGGTCTCGCCGGCCTCGTCGGCGCCGGCCGCACGGAGGTCGCGCGGTCGGTGTTCGGCGTGGACCGCTGGGACGCCGGAGAGGTGGAGGTCGAGGGACGCAGACTGACCAACGGCGCCCCCTCCACCGCGATGGCCGCCGGTCTCGCGCTCGTGCCGGAGGACCGGCGCGCCCAGGGCCTGGTGATGGACATGTCCATCGAGCGCAACATCGGCCTGACCGGACTGCGTACGACGGTCAGGGCGGGCCTGATGGACCGCGGGGCCGAACGCAGCCGCTCCCTCGACTGGGCGGTCAGGCTCCGGGTGAAGTACGCACGGATCGCCGACACCGTCGCCACGCTCTCCGGCGGCAACCAGCAGAAGGTGGTCCTCGCCAAGTGGCTGGCCACCGGCCCCAGGGTACTGATCGTCGACGAGCCCACCCGGGGCATCGACGTCGGCACCAAGGCCGAAGTGCACCGGTTGCTCAGCGAGTTGGCGTCCGACGGGGTGGCCGTCCTGATGATCTCCTCCGACCTGCCCGAGATCCTCGGCATGGCCGACCGCGTGCTCGTGATGCACGAGGGCCGGCTCACCGCCGAGATCCCCCGCTCCGAAGCCACCGAGGAATCCGTGATGGCCGCCGCCACTGGGAGGGCTGCCGCATGACAGCCGTCGGGAAGGCCGCCCGAACGATCACGACCGTCCCCCGGAGGGCCGCCGCATGACCACGACCATCCCCCGGAGGGCCGCCGCATGACGGTCACCGCGCCCACCCCCGCCCCCGCCGCCGAGGCGCCCGGGGCCGACGGCTCCCGGCTGGTGGACCGCGTCTTCAGGATGCGCGAACTCGCCATCCTGGCCGTGTTCCTGGTGATGATCGCCGTCACCCAGACGGGCAACAGCGAGTTCCTGTCCGAACAGGGCGTCAAGGACCTGCTGCTGAACGCCACGATCCTGGTGCTGGTCGCCACCGGCCAGTCCCTCGTCGTCATCACCCGCAACGTCGACCTGTCGGTCGGCTCGACACTCGGCATCAGCGCCTTCGCGGCCGGCACCTGCCTCCAGGGCGGCGGCAGCCCCGTCGTCGCGGTCCTCCTCGCGGTCCTGCTCGGCGTCGGCTGCGGACTGGTCAACGGGGCGCTCGTCAGCCTCGGTCAGGTACCCGCCCTCGTCGTCACCCTCGGCACGCTCTACATCGTCCGCGGCGTCGACTCCGTCTGGGTCGGCTCCCGGCAGATCACGGCGGCCGATCTCCCCGGCGGATTCGTCGACTTCGGCTCCGGCGGCATCTCCGCGGTCCCGTACCTCGCGCTGATCGCGCTGGCCGTCCTGGTGGTGGCCGCGTACTACCTCAAGCACTTCGGCAGCGGCCGCGAGCTCTACGCGCTCGGCTCGAACCCGGAGGCCGCACGGCTCGCCGGCATCCCGGTCCGCAGGCGCGTCCTGACCGCGTACGTCGTCTGCGGCGGCCTCTCCGGACTGGCCGGCGCCCTGTACCTCGCCCGGTTCGGCAACGTCGACTCCGGTACCGGCAACGGCTACGAACTCACCGTCGTCAGCGCGGTCGTGGTCGGCGGCGTCGTCTTCACCGGCGGCTCCGGCAGTGTCTACGGAGCCGCGCTCGGCGCCCTGCTGCTCACCTCCGTCAACAGCGTCCTGCCCGCCCTCGGCGTCAGCTCCGTGTGGGTCCTCGCCATCAACGGAGTCCTGCTCATCCTCGCCATCGCGGTCGACCGGATCGTCGCGCTGCGCGTGGCCTCCGCACTGAAGAAGAGGAACGCCCGCCATGGCTGACTCCGCCCTCGCGCGCGCCGTCCGCTGGGACACGGCCGTCGGAGCCCTCCTCGTCGTCCTGCTGCTCTTCTCCTTCTCCTTCGTGGACGGCTTCGGCAACGCGCTCAACCTGTCGTTCCTGATCGGCAACACCCTGCCGATCGCGCTGATCGCCCTGCCCATGACCCTGCTCGTGGTGGCCGGCGAGATCGACCTGTCCGTCGCCTCCACGGCCGGGCTCTCCGGATCGGTGATGGGCGCGCTGTGGAACCAGGGCATGGCGATCGAGACGATCATCCCGCTGTGTCTGGTGCTCGGCGTGGTGTGCGGGCTCGTCAACGGCCTGCTGGTCACCCGGCTCGGACTCCCGTCGCTCGCCGTCACCATCGGCACCCTCGCCGCCTACCGGGGCATCGCGCAGATCGTGCTCGGCTCCGACGCCGTCACCGACTTCCCCGTCCAGTACCAGGAGTTCGCGGCCGGACGCATCGGGGACACCTTCGTGCCGCAGGCCCTCCCGCTCTTCCTGGCGCTGCTCGCCGTCGCCGTGACCGTGCTGCACGCCACCCCCTTCGGGCGCTCCGCGTTCGCGATCGGAGCGAGCGAGGAAGCCGCCAGGTTCGCCGGCATCCGGGTCAAGCGGCAGAAACTGCTCCTGTTCGTCGCGACCGGATCCATGGCCTCCCTGACCGGGGTGTTCTGGGCCCTGCACTACGCCAGCGCCCGCTACGACAACGCCACCGGACTCGAACTGTCCGTCGTGGCCGCCGTCCTGCTCGGCGGCATCGACTTCGACGGAGGCAAGGGCACGCTCGGCGGCGCGATCGCGGGCGTCTTCCTGCTGGGCTCGCTCCAGAACGTGATGAGCCTGCTCAACGTCTCCGCGCAGTCGCAGATCGTCGTCACCGGCGTCCTGCTCGTCGTCTCCGTGCTCGGCCCCCGGGTCGGGCGGCAGATCTCCGTGGCGAGGGCGGGCCGCAGGGCCGCCGCCCCGACTCCGATCCCGTGACCCCGCTCCACTCACCCTCGTAAAGGAACCCTCACCCATGCGCAAGTCATCGATCCGCCGCACCTGCGCGGCGCTCGCCGCCGTCACCTCCCTCGCCCTGGCCGCCACCGCCTGCGGCGGCACCACCAAGGACGACGTCAAGGACTCGGCCGGCTCCGGCGCCGCCGCCGGCGCGAAGGCCGACCCGGACGCGGCCACCAAGAAGGGCCTCACCGTCGGCTTCCTGCCCAAGGCGGTCAACAACCCCTACTTCACCTCCGCCGACAAGGGCGGCGAGAAGGCGCTGACCGAACTGGGCTCGAAGTACAAGGAGGTCGGCACCAACAGCGCCACCGACACCAGCGGACAGGTGAGTTACGTCAACACGCTCACCCAGCAGCAGGTCGACGCGATCGCGGTCTCCGCGCAGGACCCGGGCGCCCTGTGCACCGCGCTCAAGCAGGCCATGACCAACAAGATCAAGGTCGTCACCTACGACTCCGACACCAAGGCCGACTGCCGCAACGCCTTCGTCTCGCAGGCGAGCGCCGAGGACCTGGGCCGCACCGAGGTGCAGCTGCTCGCCGAACAGATCGGCTACAAGGGCGAGATCGCGATCCTGTCCGCAGGGCAGACGGCGACGAACCAGAACACCTGGATCGACTACATGAAGGACGAGCTGAAGGACCCCAAGTACAAGGACGTGAAGCTGGTCGAGGTCGCCTACGGCAACGACGAGGCCCAGCAGTCCTTCCAGCAGACCCAGGGCCTGCTCCAGGAGCACCCGGACCTCAAGGGGATCATCTCCCCGACCACGGTCGGCATCAAGGCGGCCGCGCAGTACCTGTCCGGCTCCAAGTACAAGGGCAAGGTCAAGCTCACCGGCCTCGGCACCCCCAACGACATGCGCAAGTACGTCAAGAACGGCACCGTCGAGGCCTTCGAGCTGTGGGACCCGGCCAAGCTCGGCGAACTGGCCGCCCGCACCGCCGTGGCGCTCGCCTCGGGCCAGATCACCGGAAGGGAGGGCGAGACCTTCAAGGCCGGCGACATGGGCTCGTTCACCATCGGCAAGGACGGTGTGATCAGCCTCGGCAAGCCCACCGTCTTCGACGCGAAGAACATCGACCGGTTCGACTTCTGATGTCCCGCCGGGCCGGTGCTCCACCGTTCGCGCCGGCCCGGCCCCAGGCCCCGGAGGGTCATCGATGCAACGCGTGTGCTTCCTGCTGAAGGTCCGTGCGGAGCGCCTCGACGAGTACCGCGAGCGGCACGCCGCCGTGTGGCCCGAGATGCGTGCCGCGCTCTCGGCCGCCGGATGGCACAACTACTCGCTCTTCCTGCGCGAGGACGGCCTGCTGGTCGGCTATCTGGAGACCGAGGACTTCGCGGCCGCGCGGGCCGCCATGGAGGCCACCGACGTCAACGCCCGCTGGCAGAAGGAGATGGCACCGTTCTTCACCGCGCCGGCCGGCACCCGCCCCGACGAGGCCATGAAGCCCCTCACCGAGGTCTTCCACCTCGCCTGACACACACCGCCCGGCCCGCGTGTCCCGGTTTGTGCACCCCGGCAGGGGCGGTCCCGCGCGTCCCGTCCCGCCCGTACCACCGTCCCACCCGTCCCGTCCGTCCACCCGCAGCCCGCTTGAGGAGCCCGCACATGAGACGACGCACCGTACTGACGACGGCCCTGCTGGGTGCCGTGGCGGGCCCCGCTCTCACGGCCGGGGCCGCCCGGGCGGCCGCCCCCGGTCCCTCCGTCACCCGGGCCGGCACCACCCTGCTCGACGCCCAGGCCCTCTACTTCGTCTCCTACGACGGGCTGGTCAACAACAACTCGTTCCAGAAGAACGGCCTGCTGACCCACCGCGGCCACCAGTACGCGGCCTGGTACACCGCCGACCGCGGCGCGGTCGTCGCCCGCCGCGCCCTGGGCGCCGCCACCTGGTCCACGATCAGGGTGGGCCACAGGCTCAAGAGCGACGACTCCCACAACGTGATCTCCATGGGCGTCTCCAGGACCGACGGCCGCCTCCACCTGAACATGGACTCGCACAGCGACGGCTTCTTCTACGTCAAGTCGGTGGCCGGGCTGCTCGACGACCCCGCGTCGACGGCCTGGACCCCCGCCGTCCTCGGGGCCGTCCAGACCTCCCTGGACGGCCTCGCGCTCACCCCGCGGTTCACCTATCCGCAGTTCGTCGCGACGCCCGAGGGCCGCCTCCAGCTCAGCTACCGCGCCGGCGTCTCGGGCAACGGGCGCAACGGCCTCGCGGAGTACGACGGCTCGTCCTGGACCGCGCTCGGCGAATGGTCCGCCTCCACCGGGACCTACACCGGCGCGCACGGGTCGAGCACCGCCCGCAACATGTACCTGCACGGCATCGACTACGACGTCAACGGCCGGCTGCACTCCTTCTTCACCTGGCGCGAGCAGAACGCCGCCGTGATGTGCAGCGGCGGCGGCATCACCAACCACGACACCGGCTACGTCCACTCCACCGACCGGGGCCGCACCTGGCGCAACGACGCGGGCACCGTCGTCGGCACCACGGGAACCGCGAACACGGTCGCCGTCACCGACGCCGGACTCGTCGTCGACCCCCTCGACCCCGACCACTCCCTGATGAACCAGGAGAGCCAGGCCACCGACTCCGCGGGGCTGCCGCACGCGATCATCAGCTATGTGCCCGGACGCTTCGGACAGTGCACCACCGACTACGTGAAGGACCGCACGGCGAACGGCCGGGCCTTCCACCTGCGCAAGGGTGCCTCGGGCGGCTGGACCAAGACCGAGATCCCCTTCGCCCTGAACTCCAGCCAGCGCACCAAGCTGGTCCTGGACCGGTACGACAACGCCTACGCGATCCTGCCGTTCGGGCGGATCGCGGGCGCCTCGAAGGCATCCGGGCACACCGACTGGAAGCTCCTGTTCGACGGCGGCGGCCTGAACGCCTTCGGCGAGGTCGTCGTCGACGAGACGCGCGTCCCGCAGGACGGGACGCTGTCCGTGATGTACCAGGAGAAGGCCGTCGGGACCACCCCGTCGGCCCTGCACGTCGTCGATTTCCGGCTGCCCTCATGACCACGGCCCCCGGTCCGCCCGCGGGTAATGTGAGGGTCTGCCCGCCGCTACTCGCTCTTCTCCTGGAGGTTCCCGCCTGATGGCCCAGTCGGTGGGTATCAAGGACGTCGCCCGTGCCGCCGGAGTCTCCGTCGGCACGGTCTCGAACGTGATCAACCGCCCCGAATCGGTGGCCTCCGAGACGAGGGCGCGCGTCCTGTCCGCCATCGACCGGCTCGGCTACGTACGCAGCGAGTCGGCGCGCCAGCTCCGGGCCGGACGCAGCCGGATCATGGGGCTGCTCGTCCTCGACATGGGCAACCCGTTCTTCGTGGACGTCGCGCGCGGCGCCGAGCGCGCCGCGCGGGAGGCCGGTCTCGGCGTGATGGTCTGCAACAGCGCGCAGTCCCCGAGCGAGGAGGCCGACTACCTGTCGCTCTTCGCCGAGCAGCGGGTGCGCGGGGTGCTGCTGACGCCGTCCGACGCGAGCGGGCGCAACATCGAGGCGTTCCGCCGCAACGGCATCCCCTTCGTGCTGGTCGACCGGGTCGCCGAGGGCACCACCGAGTGCTCGGTCTCGGTCGACGACGTGGCGGGCGGCGCGCTGGCCGTCCGGCACCTCGTGGACGCCGGACACCGCTCCATCGCGTACGTCAGCGGACCCCCCGGTCTCAGCCAGGTGAGAGACCGCCGTACGGGTGCGCTGAACGCCCTGCGCGAGGCGGGCCTCGGCCCGGAGAACCTGCGCGAGCTGCCCACCGAGCGCCTCGACGTGGCCGCGGGGCGTGACGCCGGCGCCCGGCTCCTCGGCCTCGCCGAACGGCCCACCGCCGTCTTCTGCGCCAACGACCTGCTCGCCCTCGGACTCCTGCAGGCCATGTACGCGGCCGGTGTCGGCGTGCCGGGCGACCTCGCGATCGTCGGCTACGACGACATCGAGTTCGCCGCCGCCGCGGCCGTCCCGCTCACCTCCGTGCGCCAGCCGGCCGTGACCATGGGGGCCCTCGCCGCCGAACTGCTCCTGGAGGAGATCGACGCGGAGACCGCGCCCACGCCGCACGAGCACCGCCGTGTCGTGCTCCAGCCGGAACTGGTCGTGCGCCGCTCCAGCCTCCCGGCGCGCTGACCAGCGGTTCAGTTTCCCGTCACCGGTCTGCTGAGTCACTGTTCAGTCCGTCTTCCTGATCCCCGGGCCGCGGAGGCGGGGCTGGATGTGCTCAACTGGGACGCATCCTGGAATCCGTACGTCTCGGGAGACCCGTTGACCGTCAGCTACCGCCAGCCCGGTGTCGTCCTCACCGACCACCGTTTCACCGTGCCCCTCGACCACGACCGACCGGCGGGCGAGACCATCGAACTGTTCGCCCGCGAGGTCGTCGCGAGCGACAAGGCACACCAGAACCTGCCGTGGATGGTCTACCTCCAGGGTGGCCCCGGCTTCGGAGCGAATCGTTTCGTCGGCCGTCAGGCCTGGCTCGGCCGGGCCCTGGAGGACTTCCGCGTGCTGCTGCTCGACCAGCGCGGAACCGGACACTCCACGCCCGCCAACCGGCAGACGCTCCCGCTGCGCGGCGGCGCCCGCGAGCAGGCCGACCACCTCGCGCTCTTCCGCGCGGACTCCATCGTCCGCGACTGCGAGGCCATCCGGCCCGGGCTCACCGGCGGAGCGCCCTGGACGGTCCTCGGCCAGAGCTTCGGCGGCTTCTGCACCGTGCACTACCTCTCCAGCGCCCCCGAGGGACTGAGCACCGCCGTCGTCACCGGCGGCCTGCCCTCCCTCGACGCCCACGCCGACGACGTCTACCGCGCCGCCTACCCGCGCATCGAGCGCAAGGTCGCCGCGCACTACGCCCGCTACCCGCAGGACGTCGAGCGCGCCCGCCGGATCGCCGAGTACCTGCTCCAGCACGAGCCCGTGCTGAGCGGCGGCTACCGCCTGACGGCCGAGGCGTTCCAGTCGCTCGGCATCCTCCTCGGCGGCGGCGAGGGCAGCCACCGCCTGCACTACCTGCTGGAGGACGCCTTCGTCCGCACCCCGCAGGGCCACGTGCTCTCCGACGCCTTCCAGGAGGAGGTCCAGGGGCTGCTCTCGTACGCCGGTCATCCGCTGTACGCCCTGGTCCACGAGGCGTGCTACGCCCAGGGGGACCGCCCCACCGCCTGGTCCGCCGAGCGGGTGCGCGCCGAGTTCCCGCAGTTCGACGCGGCCAAGGCGCTCGCGGACGACGGGCCGCTGCTGTTCACCGGCGAGTCCGTGCACCCCTGGACGTTCGAGACCGACCCGGCGCTGCGCCCGCTGCGCGACACCGCCGAGGAGCTGGCTGCCCGCACCGACTGGGCGCCGCTGTACGACCCGGCCCGCCTCGCCGTGAACGAGGTGCCGGTCGCGGCGGCGGTCTACCACGACGACATGTACGTCGACGCCGGCCACTCCCTGGCCACCGCCCGTGCGATCCGGGGCCTGCGCACCTGGGTGACCGACGAGTTCGAGCACGACGGGGTCCGGGCCGGCGGGCCGCGCGTACTGGACCGGCTGCTGGCGCTCGCGCGCGACGAGGTCTGAGCCGTCCGTCCTCCTCTAGGATTCTGACGGACCGTCAGAATCCTGAGGGGGTACGGATGATCGACACCACCCGCACGGACGTCCCGGAGGGCGAGGAGCGGCTTCGCCTCGACGTGGAGGACGGGATCGGCGTCCTCACCCTGTGCCGGCCGGCGAAGCTCAACGCGTGGAGCTGGGAGTCCACCCGCCAACTCGGCCTGTTCGCCGACCGGATCCGCTTCGACCCCTCGGTCCGGGCGGTGCTGCTGCGGGCCGAGGGACGCGCCTTCTGCGCGGGCATCGACGTGAGCGCCCCGGGCGGAGCGATCACCGGCCGCTCGGGTGCCGAACGCGCCCGCGCCTACTACGAGGGCATCCGCTGGGCCCACGAGCGCTTCGCGGCCTTCGCGCGGCTGCCGCAGCCCGTGGTCGCGGCCGTCCAGGGCTACTGCCTCGGCTTCGGCTTCGAGCTCGCGCTGATGGCGGACATCAGGATCGCCTCCCGCGACGCCGTGTTCGCCCTGCCCGAAGCGCAGTTGGGGCTGGCCGTCGACGCCGGCGGGGACCTGAGGATCGCCCGCGAGGCGGGCGCGGGGTGGGCGAAGTTCCTCGCGCTGACCGGGCGACGGCTGGACGCGGCGACGGCCGAACGCCTGCACCTCGTCCAACTGGTCACCGAAGAGGAGGCGTTGGACGGGACGGCCCGGGCCGTCGCCGCGGAGATCGCGGCGAACGCGCCGCTCGCCGTGCAGGGCGTCAAGCACGACATCGACGCGTACGCCGAAGCCCCGCTGGCCGCGGCTCTCGATCGGACCGCCCTGTCCGCCGCGCTCACCCTCACCTCCGACGACGCCGGTGAGGGGTACGCGGCCAAGGGCGCCCGCCGCGCGCCCCGCTTCGAGGGGAAGTGACCCACGTGTTTTGATCGGTCACTGTTGTGTACGACGAGACAGGCAGGGGGGAACCGATGCGCGACAGTGAACTTCTCGCGGGCAGGTTCGAGGAACACCGGGGCCGGCTGCGGGCGGTGGCCTACCGGATGCTGGGATCGCTGAGCGAGGCGGACGACGCCGTCCAGGAGACGTGGCTGAAGCTCGGCCGCACCGAGCCGGACGAGATCAGGAACCTGGGCGGCTGGCTGACCACCGTGACCGGCCGGGTGTGCCTGGACATGCTGCGCTCCCGCACCGCGCGCCGCGAGGACCCGCTGGAACCCTCCGGCACCTTCGTCCCCGACCCCGTCGTCAGCCCCCTGGACCGGGTCGACCCCGAGCAGGAGGTGCTGCTGGCCGACTCCGTCGGGCTCGCCCTCCTCGTCGTCCTGGAGACCCTGGAGCCCGCCGAACGGCTCGCGTTCGTGCTGCACGACATGTTCGCGGTGCCCTTCGACGACATCGCGCCCGTCGTGGGCCGGAACGCCGCCGCCACCCGGCAGCTCGCCAGCCGGGCCCGCCGCCGGGTCGCGGCGGCCACCGTCGAGCCCGAGCGGGACGCCGCCCGGCAGCGGGAGGCCCTCGACGCGTTCCTCGCGGCGTCACGCGACGGGGACTTCGAGGCGCTCGTCGCCGTCCTCGATCCCGATGTCGTGCTGCGCGCCGACGCGGGCGCGCTGGTCGGCGGTGTCACCGGGTCCAAGCTGCTGCGCGGTGCCGAGGCGGTGGCCCGGTCGGCGCTCGCCTTCCGCCGGTTCGCGGCGAGTTCGCGGCTCGTCAGGGTCAACGGGGAGGCGGGCGTCGTCGCGGTCGTGGACGGCCGGCCGCAGTCGGTCATGTCCGTCACCGTCGTCGACGGCAGGATCGTCGCGATGCACATCCTGGCCGACCCCGAACGGCTCGCCCGCCTCGGCCTGGCGGGGGAGAAGCCGGGGGAGTGAGGGCGGTGGACGACGGTCAGCCGGTGAAGGGACCACGCCCCAGCTGGTCCCGCACCGGCCTGACCGGCGGGGCGACCAGGTCCCGGCGCTGCCAGTTGGCGCCGTCGACCACCAGGGTGTGGCCGGAGACGAAACGGGCGTAGGGGGACGCCAGGAAGGTGGCGGCCCAGCCGAGTTCGCGGGGCGCGCCGACGCGCAGGGCCGGCTGCCGCCGGCCGAGCCCGTCGGCCGCCCCGCCGCGGGCGTCCCCGTCGTCCGCGGCCCGCAGGCCGTCCCTGCTGTCTTCGCCGTCCCCGTGTTCCTCGCCGTCCCTTCCGTCCTCGCCGTCCCTTCCGTCCGTGCGGTCCTCGCCGTCCGCGTCGGCCGCCGCGCGTGTCAGGTTGCCGCGGATGTCCCGCGTCATGTCCTCGTGCGGCATCAGTCCCGGCACCAGGCCGTTGACCTGGATGCCGTACGGTCCCCACTCGACGGCCAGAGTCCGTACGAGGCTCTCGACGCCGGCCTTGGCCGCCGCGCTGTGCGCGTGGCCGGGGCCGCCGGTCCAGGCGTAGGACGCGCCGACGTCGATGACCGACCCCGGCGTGCCCGCCGCCAGATGCCGCCGCCCGAACTCACGGGTCATCAGGAACGTGCCCGTGAGGGTGATGTCGACGACCGCCCGCCAGGCGTTGGGGGACATGTCCTCGCTGGGGACGGGGAAGTTGGCGGCGGCGTTGTTGACCAGCACGTCGGGCAGCGGGGACCCGTCGAACACCTCGCGGACGCGCCGAGGGTCCCGGATGTCGCAGACCGCGGACCCGACCCGGGTGCCCAGCTTCGCCAACTCCTTTCGGGCGGGTGCCAGATGGCGTTCGCTGCGGCTGACGATCAGGAGGTCGGCGCCCAGCCGGGCGAACTCCGCCGCGATCGCCCTCCCGAGCCCGGTGCCGCCGCCGGTGACCAGCACCAGCGAGCCGTCGTACGTCCCGGCCGGCAGGGCGCTCGCGCCCGGCGGGGGAGGGGCGGGGAGGCCGGGGAGGCGGGGGAGCGCGGTGTCATCCATGGCGCACTCGATACCCGGTGCGCCGTGAGACTTCCAGAGCGGGAGCACGAGGATCACGGCGCCGACCGCCGGGCCTCCCGGGGGTGAGGCGGACGGGCGCGGATCCACGGCCCGCCTTCGGACGGCGCGGCACGGTTGGCGTACGCCCCGATCTTCGATAGGTTAGGTGAGCCTTACCTAAGGAGGAAGCTGATGGGTGACCGCCACACCTGGACCGCCGCGCCCGCCGCGGCCGAGCACGCCCGCTCGGTGCTCGCCGCGGCATGGTCCTGCGCGGTGAGCGCCGAGGGCGGCCGGGAGGAGTTCGTCGGCTCGCACTCCGTCGCGGCCGACGGCCGGGTGCTCCTGCGGGTGCCCGAGGACAGCGCGCTGCTCGCCGCGGCCATCTGCTCCCCGCGCGGAGAACCCTCCGCCGTGCTGGAGTTCGCCGACGTCGCGCCGGTTCCCGTGCGGAACCGCATCCGGGCCCGGCTCTGGCTCGCCGGCTGGTTCGTCCCCGAGGACGGACAGCTCTCCTTCCGCACCACCCGGGCGGTGCTGCGCCGGCCCGGCGGGACCGCGGTGGTCGACCCGGACGAGCTGGCCGGGGCCCGGCCCGACCCGCTCGCCCTCGCCGAGGCCCAGCTCCTGACCCATCTCGCCGACGCCCACCCGGAAGCCGTCGAACGGCTCACCCGTCTCGTCGAACCGGACAGCCTGCACGGCGCGGTGCGCGTCCAGCCCCTCGCCGTCGACCGCCACGGACTCACCCTGCGCATCGAGCGGATGCGCGGCAACGGCGACGTGCGCCTGCCGTTCCACGCACCCGCCGACGACGTCTCCCAGCTCACGGAGCGCATGCACGTCCTGCTCACCCAGGCGAACCTCGCCTCCTGCCCCCGTCCCCTACAGCGGCAGCGCACAGACCGCGAGGGGTGAGGCGAACGGCGTTCCCGCGCGCCGCAGTTCACCGCTCTCCTGGTCGACCCCGAAGACCGTGACCGTGCCCGACCGCTGGTTCGCCGCGAACAGCAGCCGCCCGTCCGCAGAGAGCGCGACGTGGCGGGGGAAGTCTCCGCCGACCGGCACGGTGTCCAGCAGCCGCAGCCGGGCGCCGTCCGCCTCGATCGCGTACCGCGTCAGGCTGTTGTGGCCCCGGTTGGCGAGGAACGCGTACGCCCCGTTCGGCGTCACCACGAGCTGGGCCGGGTAACTCGTGCCGCCTCCCGTGCCCGTGGACCGCGGCTCACCGACCGAGAGGCGGCCGGTCGCGGGGTCGTAGCCGCAGACCGCCACCGTGTCGTCGACCTCGTTGGCGAGATAGGCGTACCGGCCGCCGGGGTGGAACGTGAGGTGGCGCGGGCCCGCGCCCGGCCTCGTCCGCGCCCGGGAGACCTCGGTGAGCGTGCCCCGGGTCTCGTCGAGACGGTAGGTGTACACCGTGTCCGTGCCCAGGTCGACGGCGAGCAGGTGCCCGCCGTCCGGAGCGGTGACGAACTGGTGCGCGTGCGGGCCCTGTTGGCCGGGACCGGGCGCCGGGGACGTGTGCCCGACCAGATCGGCGCGCTCGCCGAGCGCGCCGGACGCCTCGATCGGATGCACCGCGACGCTCCCCGAGCCGTAGTTCGCGCTCAGCAGCCACCGGCCGCTCGGGTGCACCGACAGGTGACAGGGCCCCGAGCCGCCGGTGGAGCGGCTGCCGAGCACCTCGTTCCCCGGGAGCCGCACGGCCGTCACCGCGCCCGCGTCCTGCTCGTCGACGGCGTACAGCGCCCGGCCGTCCGGATGCACCGCGAGGAAGGACGGGTTGTCCACGCCCGTCACCACGCCGCCGCCGGTGATCTCGCCGGTCTCCGGGTCGTACGTGGCGACACCGATCCCCTTCCCGCCGCCGTCGCCCGAGGTGTAGGTGCCCAGGAACAGCGGACGCGGACCCGGGGAGGGAGCCGGGGACGAAGGCGCCGAGGGGGACACCGACGCGGAGGGGCCGGCCGGCGGTGTCTTCGGGAGCGGCGCCTTCGGAGCCGGCGCCGCCGCGGCGGGGTCCGTCCGGGGCGCCGCGCACGCCGGGGCCGCCGCGATCGCGGCGGCCCCCGCCAGCGCGCCGACGAAACGGCGTCTGGTCCAGCCGCCGCCCTCGCCGCGCGACGGTCCTGCACCACTGTTCATGCCTGCACCTCGGGGTGTCGGTTGCCTCAGCCGGAACGGCCACCTTGGCGTGCGACACCCCGGACGTGCAAGAACGGCCCCGCGCGCCGCGCCCCGTACGACGCCGGGATCTACCAGTCGCCGTCCCCGACGGGCTTGCCCGCCGCGTCACCGAGCGGCTGGACCTGTTGGGGCGAGGGCTGCTGCCAGGGCTCGTGATCGTCCCCCAGCCAGTCGCCGACCGGCCGCACCGCACCGAGCTCGTCCGCGGGCGCCAGATCGGTGGCGTCCTGGTCGTAGTAGTCGAACCAGGGGAGTCCCGCGCGGGTGTACGCCGCCCGGTCCACCGGGGACGGCGGCGGCGCCTCGCCCGTGATGCGGCGCCACTCCGGAGGTGTCACGAGGTGGACGAACACGCGTCCGGCGGGCTCCCGCGCCCAGGCTTTCAGCGGCCGGTCGTCGCGGTAGACCTCCTGGCGCATCGAACCGCCGACGCCGAGGCCCATCGCCGGGGCGCTGCGCGGACGGGCGGCCCCGCCGGGCCTGGGAGCGGACCCGGGCGCGGGCGGCGCGGCCGCCATAGGCATGGCCGCGCCCGGCGCCCGGGGCATCCGCATGCGCTCCTCCGCCCGGCGGCGCTCCGCCTCCCGCCACGCCGCCAGTTCCCCGGCCTCCAGCGGGAACGACTGGAGCTGGACACCGCCCCAGACCTCCTCGCCGGTGACCTGGCCCTCGACCGTCGCCCCGAGCCCCAGCGGCACGGCCACGAACTGGCGGACCGTCCCCTTGCCGGAGTTGATCCCGTCGAGCCAACGCTGCCGGGGGAGTACCGCATAGTTCTGCGGGTCGCGGGTGAGCCGGGAGCTCCACGGCCTGCCGGAGACGGCGCACACCTTGCCGACGCCCACCTGCAGCGCGGCCGGCTCCGCCGTACCGGCGAAACTCAGCCACATGGCCTCGCGCAGGTACACCGGCAGCATCACACCGCCGCGCGCCCGCCACTCGGCGGGCACCCGGTCGCCGTAGTCCTCGACGCGCCGGACGGGGAACTCGCCGAGCCCCGGCGGCAACGCGTGCGTGCCCGTCTCGGGCAGGCGCAGCGTCCGTATGAACCTCACCTGCACGCCGCCCGGCAGCCGCAGTGCGTTCCCGTCGATCCGTACGGTGTCCTCGGTCATCCGCCCGCCCCCTCGCTCTCCTGCCTCCGGCCACGCCGTGCGGCTCACCGCCACGGCGTCGTGCCGTCGCCTCTCACGAACTCCTCACTTAGAACGCCCGGAGGCGGTGGAACGGTTCCGGTTCCGGTCCCGGCGGCGCGGCAGGCGCAGCCGGCCCCGCAACCGGGCCAGGCGCGGCCGGCGCTCGCGCTGCTCACGGGTGCAGCGGTCCAGTTCCTCGAACAGCCGACGGGTGCGGTGCTCGGTGTCGAGCTCGTCGATGATGCGGGTGGTCTCGGCGAGGACGGAACCGTGCAGCTGCCACTGGCTCGGATCGCGCTGGACCTCCTCCAGGAAGAGCCGGGCCAGCTTGTCGCGGGTGGCGGCGGCGGTGGCGAGTTCCGCGCTGAGCCGCTCCTCGGCGGACGCCGCGTTCTGGGTGACGTCGGTGGTCACCAGCACCGCGAAGCTGACGATCGCGTCGGCCACCTCGGACAGGAGCTCCTGGAGGACGGCTCCGGCCTGCTGCTCGAACAGCGGCCGGGGCTCGCGCTCCTTGGCCAGGTCGGTGAGGCTGCGCGCGATGACCCGCACCACGACCGTGCAGATCTCCAGGGTGTCCAGGCCCGTACGCAGCACGACCCGGTGCAGCAGCCCCTCGCGCACACGTGGGTTGAGCTTCAGGCTGTCCTCCGCCTGCCGCAGGGCCGCGTCCACCCCGGCGATGTCGTTGTCCAGCCGGCGGGCCTCGTGCAGCCGCTCGGCCGCCACATGGACGGGTGTCCGCGCGACGACGATCTCGCCGACCCGCAGCATGAGCTGCCGCATCCGGCGTGCCAGGTCCTCGATGGACTCACCGGCCACGCCCACCCACACGGGTGGCGCGAGCACGAAATTGCAGGCGAGGCCCACGGCCGCCCCGATCAGCGTCTCCAGCACACGGGCCCACGCGGTGCTGCCCACGCGGGTGACGCCGAGGACCAGCATGGCGCTGATCGCCACCTCCGGCACGAACTCGTCGACCCGGACGAGATGTCCCACCACCAGCGAGGCGAGGATGATCAGACCCAGACTCCACCAGGTCAGACCCACCAGGCTGCTGAAGCCGATGGCGATGACGACGCCCACCACCACGGAGTTCACCCGCCGGACGGCGGTGGTGATCGTCGAGTACAGGGTGACCTGCACGACCAGCAGCGCGGTCAGGGGTGCGGTCAGCGGCGCGGGCTCGGGACCGAGATGGAGGGCCACCACGTACGCGATCGTCGCGGCGGCCGTCGAGCGAAGCGTCTGGACGACCACCGGCTCGCGGCGCCGCTCCACGATCTTCGCGACGGACGCCGTCCACTCACCACGTGCCTCGTGCATCCCTTTCGCCTTCCCGTTTAACACGGGTACCGAACGTGCCGATCGCGGACCGTACCTGTCCGCAAGGGGTCCTAGATTGAAGACGTCAACCGGGACGGACCGCACCAGGAGGCACCGGAATGAGCGCAACGAGCAACGTCCAGGGCATCGAACTGCTGACGCTGTCGCACGACCGGCTGCGCGCCGTGGTCGCCGGTGTGCCGGAGGGCGCCTGGTCGGCCCCGACGCCGTGCGCCGAGTGGACGGCGGCCCAGGTGCTCAACCACGCCCGGCTCGACCAGCAGGCCTACGGCGCGGCCGTCACCGGCACCGGGTGGCCCGAGTCGGACGCCTTCCACCCGGACGGCGCTCTGGAGGCAGGTGTGACGGCGGAGCTCGACAAGGTCCTCGACCGTGTCGCCGACGTCTACGCGGGGCTGTCCGCCGACGCGGAGGAGGTGGCCACGCCGCTCGGGCCGCTGCCGTTCCGTGTGGCGGCCGCCGCGGCGGCCATGGACGCGGGCGTGCACGCCTGGGACATCGCGGTGGCGACCGGCCAGGCGTCCCCCCTCGACGACGACCTGGCCGACGGCATCCGGCTCGCGGCGGACCGGCTGGCCGACCACCTGCGCGACTCCTTCGGCGTGTTCGCCGCCGCGCGCGAGGTTCCGCGGGGTGCCGGCCGGGCCGAGGCGCTGCTCGCCTTCCTGGGCCGCGACCCGCACTGGACGCCGGCCGGGTCCTGAGGGGACCGGGGCCGGAGCGGCCGCACACCGTCCGGTCCCCGGGTGTGCGGCCCCGGCCGCGTTCAGTCGCGCAGCTTCGCCAGGAAGGCGGACAGGTGGCCGACCGTCCGGGCGATCTGCTGTTCCGTCGTGAGGCTCTCCTCGAAGCGGCTTCCGGGCCCGGGGGACCTCTTCCCCCGGAGGTAGAGGGAACAGGCGAGGTCGGCGCAGACGTAGATGCCGACCGAGTTGCCCTCGCGGCCCGCCGCGCCCGCCTTGCGGGCCGTCATCAGCGAGACGCCGCCGCCGGGGTGCGTCGTCAGGCACAGCGAGCACATGCTCCGGTGCAGAAAACCGCGCCGGGAGGAGGGCAGGCGCAGGGCCACGCCCACGAGGTCCCCCTCCAGCTCGGCCACGAGGTAGCTCCGGTCGGGAGCCCCGGGATCTCGCCAGCCCAGGAAGTCGAGGTCGTCCCAGGGGAGTTCACCGAGATCGCGGGGTGTCGCGAGGCGTTTGGCCTCGCCCCGGGAACAGTTGACGAACGAGTCGCGGACGGCCTGTTCGGTGAGTGGTCTCATGTGGCTCTCCTGGGTCCGGCGGTATCTTCGATCAAAACCTAGGGGTACTAGGTTTTGACCGAAGATATCTAGCTCGATGGAGAGGGGCCAATGGATTTCGGGCCGGACGGTGCGACGGTGCGCAACGGCTGCGGAGCCGTGCGGCGGCCTGGCAGGGTAGGGCCATGGACGAGGGGGACGCGGGAGCGGGCGCACGGGAGTGGGAGCGGGCCGCGCGGGCGCTCGGGGAGGCCGGGCTGCCGCCCGGGAGCCTCGTCGGCCGCCGGACCCTGGCAGGGGGTACGTACAACGCCGTCGAGGAGCTGAGGCTCGCCGACGGCAGCCGTTACGTGCTGAAGGTCCCGCCCCCGCGGACCGTTCCCGCCCTGGCCTACGAGCGGCGGCTCCTGGTCTCCGAGGCGGAGTTCTGCCTCCGGGCGGCGACCGTCGGCGTACCGGCGCCCTCGCCGGTCGGCGACCGCCGTGACGGCCACCTGCTGATGACGCGCTGTCCCGGCGAGCCCTGGGCGGACCTTCTCGAGGACGAACACGGTCCGCTCCGCAGGCGGTTGGGCCGTCTGGTGGCCCGGCTGCACACGGTGACCGGTCCCGGCTTCGGCTACCCCTCCGGCGCGTTCGGCCCACTCGCCCCCGACTGGCGGACCGCCTTCACCGGGATGTACGAGGCGCTTCTGGACGACGCCCGGGAGTACCGCGCCTGGCTGCCCCGTCCCGTGGACGAGGTGGCCCGGACGGCACGGACCGCCTTCGGCGCCCTGGACGAGGTCACCGTCCCCAGGCTCGTCCACTTCGACCTGTGGCGGGGGAACATCCTGGTCGAGCGGACGGAGTCGGGCCCGCGCATCGGCGGTCTGATCGACGGCGAGCGCATGTTCTGGGGCGACCCGCTCGCCGACTTCGTCTCCCTGGCCCTGCTCGGGGACATCCGCCGGGACACCGACTTCCTGACGGGCTATCAAGAGGAGGGCGGAGTGGTCACGTTCGACCGCTCGACGCGACAGCGCCTGGCTCTGTACCGCAGTTACCTGTATTTGATCATGCTCATCGAGACCGTCCCGCGCGCGTCCGGCGACGAACGGACCGCCTGGGCGCGCGCGACGGTGGGCCCGCAGCTCACGGCGGCCCTCGACGAGATCGGCCGGGGCGCGAACGCCCCGGCCGACAAAGACTTTTAGCGCCGCAGCGGGCGGAACGCCGCCCGCTGCGGCACCGGATCCGCCACGGCGCCGAGGTCGCCTTGAGGCATGCCGGTGCCTCTCCCCGTGCCCCGTGCCCCGTGCGCCGGGCGGCCTCAGGCGGCCTTGCGCGCGCCCCCGCGGTGCTGGCGGACGATCTCGGCGTAGCGGTGACCGCTGCCCTTGATCGTCCGCTTCTGCGTCTCGTAGTCGACGTGCACGAGACCGAACCGCTTGTCGTAGCCGTACGCCCACTCGAAGTTGTCCAGCAGCGACCAGGCGAAGTAGCCGGCCAGCGGAGCCCCCTTGCGGGCCGCCGACGCGCAGGCCGCCAGGTGCTGTTCGAGGTACGCGACGCGCTCCGGGTCGTGGACGGTGCCGTCGGGGCGTACGACGTCGGGATAGGCGGAGCCGTTCTCCGTGACGTACAGCCTGCGGGCGCCGTACTCGTCCGTCAGGCGCAGCAGCAGGCTCTCGATGCCGGCGGCCTCGATCTCCCAGTCCATGGCCGTGACCGGCACGCCGGGCCGGCTGATCTGCCGCGCGTACGGGGCCGGGCCGGTCGGGTCGTCGACGACGTGGGACGGGAAGTAGTAGTTCAGGCCCAGCCAGTCCAGCGGTGCCGCCATCGTCTCCAGGTCACCGGCCACCTCAGGGAGTTCGACCCCGTAGACCTCGACCATGTCGGCGGGGAAGCCGCGGCCGTGCACCGGGTCGAGCCACCAGCGGTTGGTGTGCCCGTCCAGCCGCTTCGCCGCCGCGACGTCCTCGGGGCGGTCGGTGGCGGCCTCGATGCTGCCCAGGTTGTTGACGATGCCGATCCGCGCGCCGGGCACGGCCGCGCGGATCGCCTGGGTGGCGAGTCCGTGCCCGAGCAGGAGGTGGTACGAGGCCCGGACGGCGGCCGTGAGGTCGGTCAGGCCGGGGGCCATCCGCCCCTCCAGGTGGCCGATCCAGGCCGAGCACAGCGGCTCGTTGAGGGTGGTCCAGTGCTGGACGCGGTCGCCGAGCCGCTCCGCGACGGCCGACGCGTAGGCGGCGAGGTGGTGCGCGGTGTCACGGGCGGGCCAGCCGCCGCGGTCCTGGAGCACCTGCGGCAGGTCCCAGTGGTAGAGCGTGACCGAGGGCGTGATGCCCGCCTCCAGCAAGGCGTCGATCAGCGCGTCGTAGAAGTCGAGCCCCTTGGCGTTGACCGGGCCGTCGCCGCCCGGCATCACCCGGGGCCACGCGACGGACAGCCGGTAGGCGTTGGTGCCGAGCCGGCGCATGAGGCCGATGTCCTCGCGCCAGCGGTGGTAGTGGTCGCAGGCGACGTCCCCGTCGTCGCCGTTGTCCACCTTGCCCGGCGTGTGCGAGAAGGTGTCCCAGATGGAGGCGGAGCGGCCGTCCTCGGCGACGGCGCCCTCGATCTGGTAGGCCGACGTGGCCGTGCCCCACAGGAAGTCCTCGGGGAGGGCGGCGAGGTCGATGGTCACTGAAGTCCCTTCTTCGTCAACGGGGTCGGTGGGGTCGGTGGGCCCGGTCACTTGACGGCTCCCGCCGTGAGACCGGCGACGAGATAGCGCTGGAGCAGCAGGAAGCCGGCCACCACGGGGACGCTGACGACCAGCGAGGCGGCCATGATCTGGTTCCAGTACACGTCGTTGAGCGTGGAGTAGCCCTGGAGGCCGACGGCGAGGGTGCGGGTCGTGTCGTTGGTCATCACCGACGCGAACAGCACCTCGCCCCAGGCGGTCATGAAGGCGTAGACGGCGACCGCGACGATGCCGGGGATCGCCGCGGGAACGACGACGCGGAAGAGCGCCCCGAGCGGCCCGCAGCCGTCCACCAGCGCCGCCTCGTCGAGATCGCGCGGCACCGAGTCGAAGTACCCGATCAGCATCCAGATCGAGAACGGCAGCGAGAAGGTCAGATACGTGAGGATCAGACCGCCGCGCGAGCCGAACAGCGCGATCCCGGTGGCGTTGCCGATGTTGACGTAGATCAGGAACAGCGGCAGCAGGAACAGGATGCCGGGGAACATCTGGGTGGACAGCACGGTGACCGTGAAGACGCGCTTGCCGCGGAATTCGTAACGGCTGACGGCGTAGGCGGAGAAGACGGCGATCACGACCGAGCAGGCCGTGGCCGCCCCGGCCACGATCAGCGAGTTCATGAAGTACTTCGCCAGCGGCACCGTCGACCAGATGTCGATGTACGGCCGTACCGTCAGGCCGCTCGGCAGCCAGCGGAACTTCCCCGAGACGTCCGCGAGCGGCTTCAGCGAGCTGGAGACCATGACGTAGACGGGCACCAGGACGAAGCCGGCGAGCAGGGTGAGGAAGATCCGCCGGGACCACAGGAAGGACCGCGGCGGGGCCATCGGGGAGCGGGGGGTGCTGGAGGTGCTAGACATCGGCCGTCTTCTTTCCCCGGGAGGTCAGCAGCAGGTAGACGCCGGTCACCACGAGCAGGAAGAGCAGCAGCAGCACGGACATCGCCGAGCCGGTGCCGAAGTTCCAGGTGACGAAGGACGACTGGTAGATGTGGACCGAGATGAGGTCCGCCGATTCCGGGGCGGTCCTGCCGAACAGGACGAACGGCGTGTTGAAGTCGTTGAACGTCCACAGGAACAGCACCAGCACCAGGACCTGGTTGACCGGCCGCAGCGACGGCAGGGTGATGTGGCGGAGCTGCCGCCACATGCCGGCGCCGTCGAGGGCGGCGGCCTCGTACAGCTCGCCCGGGATGTTCTGCAGGCCCGCCATGACGATCAGGAAGGCGAACGGCCAGCCCTTCCACACGGACACGGTGAGCAGCGCGTAGAAGCTGTTGTCGCCGATCAGCCAGAAGGACGGCTTGTCGGTGAGGTGGAGCTGGTCGTGCAGGACGTGGTTCACCAGGCCGTTGTCGTGCTGGAACATGAACACCCAGGTGATCACGGCCGCGTAGACGGGCAGCGCGTACGGCACCAGGAACAGGGCCCGCAGCACTCCCCGCCCCACGAAGTTGTCCTGCATGTAGATCGCGGCGGCCGTGCCGATCAGCCAGCACAGGCCGACCGAGAGCAGCGTGAAGCCGATGGTGACGAAGAACGAGTGCAGCAGTGCCTCACCGACCGGCTCGTCGAAGCGCACCGACACGGAGTAGTTGTCGAAGCCGGCCCAGGGCGCCGTGCCCCAGTCGCGGATGTAGAACTGCGTGAGCTCCTTGAAGCTCATCACGACGCCGATCACCATCGGCACCAGGTGGACCAGGAGTTCGAGGGCGAGGGCGGGCAGCAGGAGCAGGTAAGGGAGTCCGATGCGCTTGATCCGCCCGGTGCGGCGCGGGCCGCGCGCCGCACCGGGGGAGCTCTTGCGCACCGTCCGCTCGCCGGGTTCGGCGGAAGCGGCGGTCGTGGTGGTCATGACGGTGTCCGCACTCACTTCTTCGGCATCTGCTGCTGGGCCTTCTCCAGCGCCGCCTTCACCGACGCGGTGGTCACCGCGCGACCGGCGGCGGCGTCCGCGAACAGGCCCTTGACGGCGGTGCCGACCGCGGTCTCGAACTGGGACTCGTCGGCGACCTGCGGAAGCGCGACGGCGCTCTTGGCCAGGGTGTCCTTGAGAACCGAGTTCGAGGGGGAGTTGAACGCGGTGTCCGTCTGGGCCGCCTTGACCGGCGGGATGGAGCTGTAGGCCGTGTTGAGGATCTTCTGCTCGGCGTCGCTGGTCATGAACTTCACGAACTTCGTGGCGCCGTCGAGGTTCTTGGTGTTCTTGAACACCGCGAGGTTGATGCCCGCGACCATCGAGTTGACGTTCGTGCCCGTGCCCGGGGTGCCGGACTGCACGGGGACCGGGGCGATCCCGTACGCGTCCTCGGCCATGCCCTGCGACTTGAGGTTGGCGGACGCGGACTGCCACAGCAGCATGGCGTTCTTGCCCTTGGCGAAGTCGCTCACCGACTGGTTCTGGGCGTACTCGGCGTTGCCCGGGGCGATGACCTTGTCCTTCGCCATCAGGTCCACGTACTGCTTGACCGCGGCGACGGCACCGTCGTTGGTGAAGTCGGCCTTGCCGTCGGCGGTGAAGAAGTCGGCGCCGTGCTGCTTGGCGAAGACGAAGACGTGGTGGATGTTCTCCGACGCGTTCGAACCCTCCGCGCCGAGACCCCACTTGCCGCCCTTGGAGAGTTTCTTGCCGTCGGCGACCAGTTCGTCCCAGGTGGCCGGCGGGTTCGCGATACCGGCGTCGGCGAACATCTTCTTGTTGTAGTAGAGCGCGTACGCCATCGAGTACAGCGGCACCGCGGCCGGGTCCTTGCCCTCGACGCCCGTCGAGCCGAGCGCGGAGTCGACGAAGCGGTCCCTGCCGCCGATCTTGCCGAAGTTCTTCGCGTCCCAGGGCAGCAGCGCGCCGGTGGCCTGGAGCGAGGCGCTCCAGGTGTTGCCTATGTTGAGGACGTCCGGGCCCTGGCCCGAGGTGGTGGCGGTGAGGATGCGGTTCAGCAGGTCGGACCAGGGCACGACCTCCAGCTTCACCTTGATGCCGGTTTCCTTCTCGAACTTGGCCAGTTCGGGCGCGAGCACCTTCTTGTCGACCTCGATGCTCGCGCCCTGGTTGGACGCCCAGTACGTGAGCGTCTTCGGCGAGGCGTTGGACCCGCCGCTCGACGAGCCGCCGCCACAGGCGGTCGCGGCGGTCAGCAGAGTGATGGTGACCGCACCTGCGGCCGCGGCTCGGATTCTGCGCATGCTGCTTCTGTCCCTTTCCCGGAGGGAGCGATGACGTCGTCCGCGTTCGCTTCCCGGACGGCCATCATGGCTTAATTTAGGACGTGAGTTAAGACCCCTGAGAAAGTCGCGTCAAGGGATCGCGCAGGGGTATCTTGCAGGTCGGGCAGGCCGGAAGGGACATCACATGGCGGGGCGGAACGGACGGACAGTGCGTGACCTGCGGCGGGGCAACCGGACCGCCGTACTGCAACGGTTGTATTTCGACGGGCCGCTGAGCCGCTACGAACTCGGTCCCGCGACCGGGCTGAGTTCCGGATCCGTCAGCAACGTGGTCGCCGAACTCGTCGCCGACGGCCTCGTCGAGGAGGCCGGAAGCGTCGACTCCGACGGCGGACGCCCCCGCACCCTGCTGCGGGTCGTGCCCGGCAGCGGCCACATGATCGGCGTCGACGTCGGCGAGACCCGCGTCCGCGTCGAGCTGTTCGACCTGACCCTCACCGAACTCGCCCGCACCGAGAGGCCGTTGGAACGGCAGGGATACGAGGCCGACCGGCCGCTGAGACGCCAGGGGTACGACGTCGACGTCATCGTCGGCCACATCCGCGACGGCATCGCCGAGGTCCTGGCCGAGGCGGACATCGCCCCGGAACAGCTCCTGGGCGTCGGCATAGGAGTGCCCGGCATCGTCGCCCGCACCCCCGAGCGCGGAGCGGTCGTGCACGGCCAGACCATCGGCTGGGACGCCGTCCCGCTGGAGTCCCTGCTCCGCTCCGCCTGCGAACTCCCCGACACCGTGCCGTACTTCGCGGACAACGGCGCCCGCACCCTCGGCCAGGCCGAGATGTGGTTCGGCGCCGGACGCGGCGCCCGCAACGCGGTGGTCGTGCTCTTCGGCTCCGGCGTGGGCGCCTGCCTGGTCACCGAGGAGGTCGAGAACGGCCGGTCCGTCGAGTGGGGGCACCTGACCGTACGGGTCAGGGGGCGCCGCTGCCGCTGCGGGGCACTCGGCTGCCTGGAGGCGTACGCGGGCGCGGAGGCCCTCCTCGACCGCTGGCGCGAGGAGGGCGGGCGGCCCCCGGAGGGCACGGACGAGGAGACCGCGCTCACCGCGATGCTCGCCGCCGCCTACCCGCCCGGGGGCGCCGAGCCCGACCCCGTCGCGCTCGCCGTCCTGGAGGAGACCGCCGAGTACCTGGGCGCGGGCCTCTCCGACCTGATCAACCTCTTCCAGCCCGAACGCATCCTCATCGGCGGCTGGGCCGGCCTCCAGCTCGGTTCCCGCTTCCTGCCCGCCGTACGCCGGTACGCCTCCTCGTACGCCCTGCGCTACCCGGCCCAGCACGTCACCGTGGACCTCGGCCGTCTCGGCCCCGACGCCGTCACGGTCGGCGCCGCGATCCTCCCGCTGGCCGACTTCTTCGCCCGCGGCGGCCGACGCGCGGAACCCGCGCCGACGGGACCCCCGCCCGCCTGGCGCACGGCCCTAGAGGAGCGCGCACCGCACTGATCCCCTCCGCGGCTGATCCTCTCCGCGCCGACGGGCAGGAAAAAGACCCCGACCGGACGGGGGAATCTCGGTCGGGGCCGTCTGCGTGGGCACCGACGGCGGTCGCCTCGCGGCGAAACGCTCCGCAGGGCTTCAGCCGGACGATCGTCCCTGCGGGCTCGGGCGGGGCCCGGGGACACCGTCCCATCCGCACCCACGTTTTGTTCAACGGGTAACTACCTATGTGTGTTCCCCGGAACGGGGCCGTCGGCGGTGACGTGTGTCACGGCGCCCCACGGGTCCGGGGTCCGGGACGGCGCCCGCGTTCACCCGGCCGGGGGACGCCCGGCGCTCCGCCGCTTCGTCCGTGCCGGGCCGCACGGGCGACGGGTCCCCTGGCGCTCCGTCGCTGACCAGCGGGAAGAGCCGGGACCGCCTTACGCTCTAGTCATGACCGAAAGCGAGAGCCCGCACATCTCCCACCCGCGGATCCTTGTGCTCAAGGTGCAGCCGGGAACGCCGCCGTTCCGGATCATGGAGATCGACGGCGAGATGGTGGGCGAGGCGAAGGCGATCACGGACGTCCTGGAGTACGCGGCGGCGTACGGCATCACGGTCGACGATCTCGACGACCCCGACGTGGTCCGCTGGGTGGGCGGCGACAAACTCACCTGGCATCCGGGCTGACGCGCGGTTTCGGCGTCGGGGTCCTTCCCGTCCCGGTCGGTACGGCCGGGGCCCTCCGGAGAGCGGGCGGCGGAGGGGGAGCGGCCCGGCCGCGGCGTTCACCACTCGCGGGGCCAGGCCGCCGCCGTGGCGGCGCAGGCGAGAACGTGGACGGCGGCGAGGGCCGCGAAGGCGGTGATGCCCGGTGGCACGTCGGTGTCGTCCAGGCGCTCGGCGGCGATGGGCGGGGCCCAGCCGTCCGGTACCAGCGAGACGGTGACGACCGTACCGACGGGTGTGCGGGCTCGCGGGCCGTACGCCAGGGAACCGAGGTCACGCCCGGTCGCCGGGTCCGTGAGGCGGTAGCGGGTGCGCCAGGTGTCCTCCTCCTCCAGGTCGAGGACGGGCTCGGCCTCGGCGATCCGGGCCGGGACGGGGTGCCCGGCCAGATCGTGGAGGGTCCAAGGGGCCAGCCACGGTGCCGTCAGGAGCAGAGCGGCGGCGGTGAGTCCGGGTATCGCGGTGCGAAGGCCGGAGTCGTCCCAGGAACCGCCGATCGCCACGGCCAGGACGAGCGAGGCGCCCGCGAGGACGAGGAAGGCCAGAGCCCATCTGCCGCTCTGGTTGCGGGAGGCGAAGGGGACCGTGATCGGCACGACGGCCAGGGACCACAGCATCACGACCGCGAAGCGCCCTTTGCCCTCCTTGTCCAACCACCAGTTCGCGACCGGTTCCACGACCAGGTTCAGCAGGATCGCCGCCGCGAGGCGGCCTCTTCCGGGCATGTGCCGCCAGCCTCCTCACTCCGGCCGTTCCCCGGCCGCGCCGTGCAGTGAGCGGGTGATCTCGTCGAGCGTGTCGAGGCCGGCCTGTACCGCCTCCAGTTCGTGGTCGAGGGCGGTGAGGTCCGCCGGGACGGCGGAGAAGTCCGTCGCGGCGTCGAGGGACAGCAGCATGGCGCCGCGCTCGGCCGCGGCCTCCAGGCGCAGGGCGGTGGCCTGCATGGTGGTGATCAGGAGCCGGCGCAGTTCGGCCAGGCGCTTCAGGGTCGCGAGGCGTTCGCCCGTCGCATGGGCGGCGTCCTGCTTGGCCCGCCGCAGCGGGCCGTCGGGGAGGGTCCGGGTCTCCTCCTCCAGGCGCTCCCGCTCGTGGCGCAGGACGTGGTGGTCGGCGGCCGCGCCGCTGGTGTCGATGACGCGGACCGCCTCGGCCGCCACGGTCAGCCGGTCGGCCGCCTCCCGTACGGACGCCGCCGCCGTCGTCAGCGTCGGGCGGAGCGAGGCGCTGGTGCTCCGCAGGCACTGGTGCTCCAGCCGGTCGGCGGCCGCCGTCGCGCGGTTCAGCCAGCCGGCGGCGTCGGCGGGCGGTTCGGCCGGTGCGTTTGCCGGCCGGTTCGCGTGCCGGATGCCCGGCCGGCCGGTCGCGGGCCTCGCGGACGCGGGGAGCGCGGGGCGGGTGAGACGGCCGGTGACCGCGTGCGCCGCCCATACGAGGCCGCCGACGCCCGCGCCGGCGGGCAGCGCGGCGACCGCCGGCGCGCCGGCGAGGAAGGCCGTGGCACTGCCCGCGCAGGCGAACAGCACGACCGCGACGGCGGGAAGAAGCCGGTTGTCCATCGCGTCCTTCCTGTCAGAAGTTGCTGATGACGGAGACCATCACCTTGTCGATGACCGCCGGGTCGCGGGCGTCGTAGGAGGTGGCCTCGGTGGCTGTGGCGATCTTCGTGAGCGTGCCGAAGTCGGCCTGGCCGCTGAAGGCGACGGTGAAGACGCGTACGGAGCGCTCCAGCCGGCCGGCGTCGAGGTCGCGCAGAAGTGCGTCGAGGTCGTTGTCCGGCGGGTACTCGTTCCTGCCGTCGGTCAGGACGACGACGGCGTTGATGCGGTCGGCGTCCAGGTCGGCCAGCATCTTCTGGTGGGCGGCGCGCACGGTGGCGTAGAGGGCGGTGCCGCCTTCGGCGCTGAGCCCGTCGATGGCCTCGGTGAGCCGCTGTTCGTTGTCGCGGACGCGGCCGGGCGGCACGATCTGCCGGTACGGCTCGGACTGGCCCTCGGTCTCGGTGGAGAACGCCCACAGACCGACCTCGTCGTCGGGGTGGTAGAGGCCGAGGGTGTCGACGGCGGCCTTCTTGGCGGCCTCCAGCCGGCTCCGTCCGCCGCCCGCGGCCTGGTTCATCGACCCGGAGACGTCCATGACGAGCAACACCCGGGCCTTCTTGCGCAGTTCGTCCCAGCTGTCCAGCACCGCCGCCAGCACCTCGGGCGCGGGCGAGTCGATCAGTGACAGGTTCCGCTTGCTCTGCCCGGACAGGCTGACCGAACGGGCCAGCGCGCTGTCGGCGTTGCCCTCGTGGTCGCGGAACCCGGTCTGCTGGAAGCGCTTCTGCCGGGCGTCCTCCAGCAGGAAGGCGCGGAAGTCGGCGGCCGCGGCCCGCTGTTGCGCCGAGGCCGAGGGCAGCACCACGAAGGGGTGGTCGAACATCAGCGTGCCGTCGGCCGGGTGCACGGCCACCAGCGGCACCCGCGGCTTCTTCCCCTTGCCGAGCCGGTCGGTCTCGCCCGTGGGACTGCCCTGGTTGTACAGGTGGATCAACTGCTCCTGGACGGCCACGGCGCTGGCGTACGACAGGGCCTGCCCGTCGGCGTCCGCCTCGGCGAGGTTGGCCATGTACGCGGTCGCGTCGGATGCGTAGTGCAGGACGCCCGCCTCGACCCCGGCCACGAACCGCCGGGTCTTCGGGTCCTTCACCTCCTTCACGGTGAGGTCGCCGGAGCGGCCGGTGGCGGCGTAGAAGGAGGCCACGGTCGCACCCAGGCCCGAGGTGGAGGTGTGCGGGTTGTCCTTGCCCAGGCTGAAGCGGCCCCACTCGGGCCGGCCGGCCGAGGCCCAGCCCTTCTTCGTCAGAGACAGCACGTCCCGCCAGCCGATCCGCTTCTCCGGCCAGCCGAGCGCCTCCGCCATCGGCCGGGGCATGGCGATCGCCAGCGGGCTGGTGGCCAGCGACCGCGGCTCCTCGTCGGTGAGCAGCGCGCGGTCGGCGGCGGTCGCGTCGCGCTGGAGCAGTGTCAGCCACAGCGAGGAGGACGGCGTCCACACCTGCGGTTCGGGCGCGCCGTCCCGCCGCTCGTCCCACCCCTGGGCCAGAGCGTCCTTGGCGACGCCGGAACTCGTCTCCGACACCTCCACCCGGGCGCACTCCCCGTCCGGGAGGTCACGCCCGGAGTCGTTGTACTCATCGGCCAGTTCGGCGAGCAGGTCGCCCTTCTCCGTCGAGGAGTTGACCTCCAGGCGCACCTCGCAGCCGCGTCCCGAACCGCCGAGGGACACGCTCACCACCACGCCCAGGCCCGCGAGCAGCACCAGCCCGACCACGACCGCCACCACCAGCGGCAGCCGACGAACGCTTCCCATGACACCCCCCATGTCCACGCCCCGTCCGAGCCCGGCTCTTCCCGGATCGCCGGACGGAAGCCGTCCGGCCGGTCGCGCATGAGCGGTCGACGTCGTCGTCACGAGGATCCGCGCACGACAAGACGCTCGTCGTCACACGATCTCCACGCCGGGTTGCGATGTCAATGGCCCTGCCCGCACGATGGCGGCGGACGGGGGGTACCGGCCACGCACGGCACACCGTCCCGTCCCCCGGGCCGGGCGGAGGCCGTGGCCGGGGGACGGGGCGGGCGGGATGCGGAGCCGTGCGGCCGAGGGGCTGTCAGCCCACCGTCCACTTCTGGTTGGCGCCGCCCGTGCACGTCCAGATCTGCAGACGGGTGCCGTTGGCCGCGTTGTTGCCCGTGACGTCCAGGCATTTGTTCGCCTGGGGGTTCACGATGTCGTGCGCCGCGGTGACCGTCCACTTCTGGTTGGGGCCGCCGGTGCAGTCCCAGAGCTGGACCGTCGAGCCGTCCGCCGTGCCGTTGCCCGTGACGTCCAGGCACTTGCCGAGAGCGCGGACCGTGCCGTCGGCGGACACCGTCCACTGCTGGGCGTTCGTCCCGTTGCAGTCGTAGAGCTGTACGGGTGTTCCGTTGGCCGGGTTGGCGGCGGCCACGTCCACGCACTTGCCCGCGAGGCCCCTGATCGGACCGCTGGTGCCGCCCGGGCCGTCGCCCGTCGTCACCTTCACCTCGTCGACGACGAGCTGCTGCGGGAAGGAGGTGGAGCCGTCGGGGTCGCCGGGCCAGTATCCGCCGACCGCGAGGTTCAGGATCAGGAAGAACGGCTTGTCGAACACCCAGGTCTTCCCGCCCAGGTCGGCGGGTGTGCGCCGCTGGTAGACCGTGCCGTCCACCGACCAGGTGATCGAGTTCGGCGCCCAGTCGACCGCGAACGTGTGGAAGGCGTCCGCGAACGCCTGGCCGTTCGGGAGGGAGTAGCCCGCGCCGATGCCGGCGGAGCCCGAGTACCCGGGACCGTGGATGGTGCCGTGCACGGTGGACGGCTCGAAGCCCACGTTCTCCATGACGTCGATCTCGCCGGAGTTCGGCCAGCCGACCTGCCCGATGTCGCTGCCGAGCATCCAGAAGGCCGGCCACATGCCCTGCCCGCGCGGGATCTTCATGCGGGCCTCGACATGGCCGTACGTCGACGTGAACTTCCCGGAGGTGTTCATCCGGGCCGACGTGTACTGGCACGTGCCGTACCAGCACTGGTAGTTGGCCGGGTTCTCCTTGCGGGCCGTGATCACCAGATGGCCCTGGCCGTCCAGAGCGGCGTTCTTGTTGCCCGACGTGTAGTACTGCCGCTCGTGGTTGTTGACGTTGTCCCCGGTCTCCAGCTGCCACTTGGAGGAGTCGGCGGCCGAACCGGCGGGACCGTCGAAGGTGTCCTGGAACGTCACGGCCGCCGCGGCCGCCGCCGGACCCGCGGGGGCGGGAGCGGCGAAGGCCGGGGCGGAGACGAGGAGCGCGGCGGACAGCGCGGCGAACAGACATCGGCGGAGCAGGCGTGGGGAGCCCATGACTCTCATTTCCGTACGGCCGTCCGTGACGGGTGGGCCGACTGAGGTGGGGGGGTGGGGGGTCCATGCTTCGCCTCTTGATTTAAGAAGTGAGGTAAGGGAGTGTCAATACTCTGGTACGGACCGGCAGTTGACGTTCCGTCAGGCGCGGGAACGCTTCCTGGGGTGCACGGCCCGGCCGAACCGCCGGCCCAGGAGGAGGTAACCCGCCAGTGCCCCGGTCGTGTTGAGGATGACGTCGTCGATGTCGAAGGAACGGCCGGTGATGAGGGCTCCCTGGACGAGTTCGACCAGGAGCATGACCGCCGCCGTGAGCGCGAGGACGCGCAGGATGCCGCGGGTCTTCGGGAACACCACCGGCAGCAGCACGCCGAAGGGAACCCCGAGCAGCAGGTTGCCGCCGATCTGCCTGACGGCGTCGCGCAGCTCGGGCTGGTCGAGATAGGCCCGCAGGGAGGCCCCTGGGTGGAGGTTGTCGTGGATCAGCTCCGTGGACGCCGGCGAGGGCTCCAGCGTCAGCCGGGCCAGTACGACGGCGAACGCCACCATGGCCGCGAACGCGACCAGCATGGCCAGCAGCCGGAAGGGCAGTGCCAGGGCTCCGGTCTCCCGGGGCCGGGTCTGAGTCGGCGCCGGGTCGCGCTTCGGCCTCACGCGGCCGAAGAGGGACCGCCGTCTCCCCGGCTCGCCCCGGTCCGCCTTCGCCGTCGGCCCGGACTTCGAGGCCGTCCTGCCCCGCTCGGCCTTCGGCGCGGGCTTCGCCCGGTCCGTCTCCGTCTTCGGCGCCGGTTTCCGGCGGCTCGCCTTCGCGGCGCGGGCACGCAACGCGGTGCGGACCATGAGACCCTCCCCTTTTCAACTGCCTTCTGGTGCAGCCCGCTTACCCCCGGCGGGGCCGGGAATTCCCGGGGACCCGGCGGGGGAGAGGGCTTTTGAGCCACGGGGCTTCGCGGTGACGGGACGGGGCTTCGCGGTGACGGCGTGCCGACGGGGCGGGGGGGGGGGCCCCCCGCCGCGGGGCGGGCCCCCCCCCCCCCCCCCCCGCCCCGCGGGGGCCCCGCCGGCCCCCCACACCAACCCCCCCCCCAACATCA
>NZ_JBHYPZ010000045.1:0-84615 GCF_042746485.1 Streptomyces sp. NPDC058751
AGGCGCAGCGACTCGCGGCCCTGGTCGTCGAGGGACTTCAGGAGCTCGGCGTCGGGGGGGGGGCGGCCCCCGGGGGGGCCCCCCGCGCGGGCCCCCGGCCGCGCACGGCCACGGCGCGGACCGTTGCCTCAGATGCCGCGCGCGCCGGCCAGGATCGCGGCCTGTTCCATCATGCGGGTCGGCTCGCGGCCGTTGCCCCAGGCGTCGTTGAAGGACGGTACGGACTCCACCTGCGGGCCGAACCGTCTGCGGATCGCCTCCAGCAGTACCGTCATGGCCCGTGCCTCGAGGGTTCGGTCGCCGCCCGACTCCTTGCGGATCGCGCCCTGTGAGCACAGGGAGCCGTATTCGTCCGTCAGCGTTCCCGAGCACCAGCCGTCCGTCCGCAGCCGCAGCGACGCCCGGTGCAGGAGTGCCGCGACGGGTGTGGCGTCTGGGTCGGGGCCCGGGGGAGTGGTGGGGGGCAGCACGGCGGGAGCCGGTGGAGCGCCGATCCGGGTCCAGTCGACCGGAGGCGTCTCGATGTGCGCCGTGTTGACCTCGTAGGCGACGGCCGCCAGTGCGAGACGGGCGTCCATCTCCTCTTTGACCGCGGCCAGACGGGCTTCCAGACCGTCGCCGGGAGGTACGGGAGATCCGGCAGGCCGCTCGGGCTTCACGGCCGTGGGCGGGGCGGCGGCTGCGGATGCGGCTCGGCGGGCGGCGACGGCGTACGGCGTGAGGGACTGCATGGTGGATGGGTTCCTGGCGCGCCCCGCTTTCAGCGCCGCCAAACGGGCGGTACCGGGAGCGGGGCGGCAGGGACCGCGATGCGGGCGCGCGGGCCGGCCGCGGCACGGTCAGGTGCCGGACGGGCCGGCCGCGGCACGGTCGGTCGGGGCCGGGCGCCCCGGGACGGCGCGCCCGGCTGTCGCCCCCGGTCCCCTTCCGCCCGGTCACGCGCGTGTGCTCAGGTCGCCCGCCAGTACCCGAGCGCGTTGACCCGCTGCTTGGGCACCGACAGCTCCTTGCGGACGTGCGCCGACAGCGCGCGCGTGGTCGCCGTGTCGCACGCGATCCACACATAGGGGTGCGGGCTGTCCTTCAGTACCTCGGGCAACGCCGCCTTCACCTCGTCGACCAGATGGCGTCCGGCGTCCCGGCGCGCCACCTGCCGTACGTCGTGGTGCGCGGCGGCCCGGCAGGGCAGGCCCTCCAGGCTGCCCTCGAACCAGATCGTCGCGGGAACCGGGCCGAGTGCCGTGAGCAGGGAGTTCAGGGCGGGCAGGGAAGCCGGGTCGGCCACGGCGACGACGTGCGAGGGCGCGGGGCCGGGGTGCTCGAAGCCCGTCCCCTGGATCGTCGCCTCGATGGTGTCCCCGGGCTCCGCCGCCCTGGCCCAGTCGCTCGCGCGTCCTTCGTGCAGGGCGAACTCCAGGCTGAAGGTGCCGGCCGCCGGATCCGGGTCGACCAGGGTGTACGCCCGCTGGTGGGGCTTGCCCGCGTTGTCGAACCACAGCCGCACCCACATCGTGGGGTGGACGCCGGTCACCGCCAGCATGCCCCCGTCGGTGAAGTGGAGCCGGCGGTACTCCGCGGTGACGTCCTCCGAACCCGTCACGGTGAACACGTAGTCCTTCGCGCGCAGCAGTCTGAGAACCGCGCCCTCCCAACCCCGCCCCTGCGCCTGCCCCATCGTTTCCTCGCCTTTCGGTACGACTGCACCCGAGTGATCAATTAGGTGAGCCTAACCTAATATGACCGGGTGGTGCACAGGGTGCTCACAGGAAACCGCCGGGCGCACCCGTGGCCGGCCGAACGAGGGAGACCGATGTCCGACACGTACGCCACGCGCGCGGCCCTGCACGAGCAGTTCGTCGACGGCTACGGCACCGTCCGCGTCCTGCCCGTGGACGCGGGGCTCGACGGTCCGGTGGTCCACGGCTGGGTGAACGCGGACCGGGCCGCCTTCTGGGGCATGAGACAGCTGACGGAGAGTCAGGTCATCGAGATATACGCCCACATGGAGACGCTCGACACCCATCACGCCTACCTCCTCGTGAAGGACGGTGAGCCGGTCGCGCTGCTCCAGACGTACGAGCCGGCGGCCGACCGGGTCGGCGAGTGCTACCCGGTCGAACCCGGTGACATCGGCGTCCACCTGCTGCTCGCGCCGGCCGGACCCGGCGGCGGGCGTCCCGGCTGGACCACGGCGCTGCTGAGCGCGGTGGCGTCGTACGTCCTGCTGGGCCTCGAGCGCGACCGCGTCGTGGTCGACCCCGACGTGCGCAACGAGAGGGCCATCGCCCGCTTCCGCCGTCAGGGTTTCACCCCGGGCCCGGTGGTCGTCCTGCCGGAGGTCGACCTGCCGGACGTGTACCTCCCCGAGAAGCGGGCCCAACTCGCCTTCCTGGCCCGGGAGACGGTCTTCCCCGGGGGGACCCCGGACCACCGGGCCGACCGACCGGCGGCGACCTCGCTCCAGGCCGGCCAGGTCCTTTGAGCTGCGCATTTTCATAATCGTCACAAGATCGTCACGAATGCCGCACGGCACGGTTTCCTTCTGCGAGACTCACAGCTCACCAACATGGCTCGCGGCGCGAATCCCCTGCCCGGCACCGGAATCGACTGCCGAGGGGGCCTCGTCGTCGCGGTCGCCTGCGAGGACGAGGTCGCGACGCCCCTGGCGCGCGTGACCTGAATGAAGGAGAAACACCACATGGGCAAGCGCGTAGCGCTGTCTGTCGCCGCCGCGTTCGGGGTCGTCGGCCTCGTGGCGCCGACGGCTCACGCCGACGGCGGCTGGGGCGACACCGAGATTCTCGGTGTGACCGTCAACCACGGCTCGGACGTCGTCATCGGCACCACGGCCGCGAAGACCTTCGACGTGACGATCTACGCCTACGACGACTCGGGCCTGCTGTCGGCGGACACCTCCCTGGAGGGCCCCGGCTTCGGGTATGCCACCGACGAGACGATCTGCGAGACCGACAGCGAGTGCACGCACTCGTTCATCGTCGACCCCCGGGTCGATCTCGACAATGACCAGGCGGGCACCTGGTACGTGGGCTCCTGGGTGGACGCCCTCGACGACGACTACCGCTGGGACGAGCGCATCGACAGCTTCCGGCTCAAGCGCGCGAGCACGCTGACGGTCAACGCGTCGCCGGAGCCGGTGAGCAAGGGCAGGACCATCACCGTCACGGGCACGCTCAAGCGCGCGAACTGGGACGACTACCAGTACCACGGCTACACCGGCCAGTCGGTCAAGCTCCAGTTCCGCAAGGCGGGCTCCAGCACCTACACCACGGTCAAGACGGTGAACACCAGCAGCACCGGCACCCTGAAGACCACGGTCACCGCGTCCACCGACGGCTACTGGCGCTGGAACTTCGCCGGCACCACGACGACCGGCGCCAAGACGGCCACGGGTGACTACGTCGACGTGAAGTAGGACCAATACGGGCCGCTCGTACGGCTGTCCCCCCGTCCGGCGGGGCGGGGGGACAGCCGTTTCGCGCGTCGCGGAACGTGCTCCGCGGGGCATCCTCGTCAGGCGAGCGTGACCTCGACCGGGAGCTTCTTGATGCCGTTGACGAAGTTGGACAGGACGCGGGGCGCGTCGCCGGCCAGTCTGATGTCGGCGATCCTCGGGATCAGCTCCTCGAACATGATGCGGATCTCGGTGCGGGCGAGCAGGTTGCCCAGGCACAGGTGAGGGCTGCCCTTGCCGAAGGTCATGTGGTCGTTGTTGGTGCGCGTGACGTCGAAGTCGTACGGGTTGCCGAAGACCTCCTCGTCACGGTTGCCGGAGGCGAACCACATGACCACCTTGTCGCCCTCCTTGACCTGCTTGCCGCCGAGTTCGACGTCGCGGGTGGCGGTGCGGCGGAAGTGGTAGACGGGGGAGGCCCAGCGCAGGAACTCCTCGACCGCGCCCGGGATCAGGGACGGGTCGTCCTTGAGGCGGGTGAGCTGCTCGGGGTGCTGGAGGAGCGCCAGCATCGAGTGCGAGATGGTGTGGCGGGTGGTCTCGTTGCCGGCGACGACCAGGAGCAGGAAGTAGTTGTCGAAGTCCTGCTCGGACATCGGGATCCCGTCGCGCGGAACGGTGTTGACCAGTTTGGAGACCAGGTCCGTACCGTTGCCGCCGCGGCGCTGCCTGGCCAGTTCGCGCCCGTACTCGAAGACTTCGAGGGAGGCGGGCGAACGGAACGGCAGGTCGCGGTACTTGTCGCTCTCCGCGCTGTGCAGCAGCACGTCCGCGTAGTCCGGGTCGGTGTTGCCGATGATGCGGTTGCCCCAGTCGATGAGCTGCTGGTTGTCCTCCGGCGGCACGTCGAGCAGGCGGGCGAGCACGTTGATGGGGAAGTCGGCGGAGACGTCGGAGACGAAGTCGAAGGTGCCCTTGGCCAGGGCCGCGTCCAGGGTCTGCGCCGTCAGACCGCGCAGGAAGTCGCCGTAGCTGTTGATGACGCTCGCGCCGAACTGGCGCTGGATGACGCTGCGCATCGCGCGGTGGCGGACGCCGTCGAGCTCCAGGATGGACGCCCGCTTCTTGATCTGGTCGTCGTCGAGCTCTTCGAGGTTGACGAACCTCGAGGAGGTGAACGTCTCGGCGTCGCGGTCGACGGTGGCGATGTCCGCGTGCCGGGTGACCGCCCAGAAACCGGAGTTGGGGGCCTCCTCGGGCTGCCAGTGCACCGGGTCCTCGTGGCGCAGGGTGTGGAACATGCGCCAGGGCTTGATGCCGTCGGCGAAGTTGTCGAGGTTCGCGAGGTCGACCTCTTCGAGCGGCAGCGGCTCGGCGAGGGCCGCGCGCAGTTCGGCCTGGGTGGTGGGCGTGGCGGGAACGGTGGGGCTGGTCATGGTGGTTCTCCTGGGCCGGGCTTCGAGGGTTTACAGGTGGTAGGCGTACTCGGTGAACTCCCAGTCGGTGACGTGCCGCCCGAAGCGCTCGACCTCGTCCCGCTTGTAGGTGAGGAAGGACGAGGTGAAGTCCTTGCCGAGGATGTCGGTCAGGGCGGTGTCCGCCTCCAGCGCGTCCAGCGCGGCGGCCAGGCTCGTGGGCAGCAGGGCGGAGCGCGCGGTGTCGTAGCCGTAGCCCTCCAGGGGGGCCTCCGGCTCCTCGCCCGCCTGGACGCCGAGGAGGGCCGCGGCGATGGTCCCGGCGATCAGCAGGTAGGGGTTGGCGCTGGCGTCGCCGAGCCGCAGTTCCAGACGGGCGCCCGAGCCGCGCTCCGGCGGGATGCGCACCATGGCGCTGCGGTTGTCGAGCCCCCAGTCGATCAGCCAGGGCGCGAGCGTGTCGGGCCCGAAGCGCTTGTACGAGTTCACGGTCGGGTTGGCGAGCGCGGCGAGCGCGGGGGCGTGGGCGAGGATGCCCGCGATGGCGTGGCGGGCCGTGGCCGACAGGCCGTACGCGCCCGACGGGTCGTCGAAGGCGTTGCGGCCCTCGGCGTCGTCGCAGGACAGGTGGAGGTGGAAGCCGGAGCCGCCGGCGTCGCCGAAGGGCTTGGCCATGAAGGTGGCGAGGTTGCCCTCCAGGCGGGCGAGCTCCTTGACGGCGGCCTTGAAACGGAAGGCGCGGTCGGCCGCGTCCAGGGCCGAGGAGTGGGTCAGGTTGATCTCGTACTGGCCGCCGTCGAACTCGTGGTTGCCGGTGACGACGCCGAGACCCAGGTCGCGCAGCCGGCGCAGGGTGCGCAGCAGGTGGTTGCCCGGGTCGGCGCGCAGGCCGGCGGTGTAGACGGATCCGGTGGTCTCCGGGGCGCGGCGCCAGCCGGTGGGGGCGTCGGGTGCGGGCTCCAGCAGGAAGTACTCCAGCTCGGGGCCGACGACGGGGCGCAGGCCCTGTTCGGCGCACCGGGCGAGGACGGTCCGCAGCAGGTCGCGCGGTGATTCCGGGGCGGGGGCCGAGGTCGCCGGGTCGGTGACCTCGCCGAGGCAGGTCGCGACCCCGGGTTCCCACGGCAGTACGGCCGCGGTGGACAGGTCGGGGCGTACGGTCACGTCGGGCAGTCCGGCGTCCAGGCCGCCCGCGACGGGGACCACGTCTCCCTGCGGGGTGGTGTGGTAGACGGCGCGGCAGAAGGCCAGTCCGTGCTCGCAGGCCGAGGGCAGGTGGTCGAGCAGGACGTCACGGGCGCGGTCGGTGCCGATCAGGTCGGGATAGACGACCCTGACCACGTCGACGCCCTCGGCGGCGAGCCGCTCCACGTGCCGGCGGATGTCTGGGGTGTCGGATGCGCTCACCGTTGTCTCCTTGGCGGAAAGGTGGGATGTCCCCGGGGGCTGGGGCGCCGGGGACGCGTGGTGTGCAGAGAACGGGAGCCGGGGTGCGGGGGAGGCGGGGGCGCCGTCCGGAACGGTCCGGCGGCCCCGCGGCCGGATCCGGAACGTTCCGGGCGACACCCGCCGGGTCGAACCCCGAGTCGGTCGTTTGAGTCCGAACGGTATGAGGAGGGTCGGGGTCCCGCAAGGGGTTCGGCGGTAAGAATTTATCCACCTGGACAGGTATTGACCAGGGTCGAACGGCTTCCTATGTTGTTTGAAGCCAAACGAGTCAGGGGTGCGGTTCCGCATCCCTTTGGCCGAGGGGCCCGGTCCGACACAGGTCGGGCCCCTCTCTTTCCCCTTCTCCCTGCTCAGGCGCCCGTATCCCCAGGAGGACCGGCCATGAAGGTCGTCGTCGACATGATCAAGTGCCAGGACCACGGCCAGTGCGTCTTCGCCGCCCCCGACGTCTTCTCCATGGACGACGCAGGCCACCTCGCCTACGTCTCCGACGTGGACGAGGCGCTGCGCGACGAGGTCGAGGAAGCGGCCGACGTGTGCCCGCTCCAGGCCATCCGGATCGAGGGCTGAGGGCCATGACCGGACGCGTGGTCGTCGCGGGCGCCTCGATGGGCGGCCTGCGCGCCGCCGAACAACTGCGCGCGGCCGGCTGGACCGGCACCGTCACGGTCGTCGGTGACGAGCCGCACATGCCGTACAACCGGCCCCCGCTCTCCAAGGAGGTCCTCGCCGGCAAGGCGTCGTTCGAGTCCCTCCTCTTCACCCCGAAGGCCGCCGCGGCCGACGTGGAGTGGCGGCTCGGGACACCGGTCGCCTCCGCACGCCTGGACGAGCGGGTCGTCGAACTCGCCGACGGCGAGCGGATCCCGTACGACGGACTGGTCGTCGCCACCGGAATGCGGCCGAGGCGGCTGCGCTGCCCGGGTCCGCTCGCCGGGCGGCACACGGTCCGCACCCTCGCCGACGCCCAGACCCTGCGCGACGCGCTGATCCGGCCCGGAGCGCGTGTGGTCGTCGTCGGCGCCGGATTCATCGGCTGCGAGGTCGCCGCCACCGCGGTCGGACTCGGAGCGGGGGAGGTCACGGTCGTCGACCCGCTCCCGCTGCCCATGGCGGGACCGCTCGGGGACCTGCTCGGCGGCGCGCTGCTCAAGCGGCACGAGGAGCGCGGAGTGCGCTTCGCGCTCGGCACGGGCGTCGCCTCCTTCGAGGGCGACCAGCGGGTCACCGGAGTCGTCCTCGGCGACGGAACGGTCCTCCCGGCCGACGTGGTCGTCGAGTCGGTCGGCTCGGTCGCCAACACCGAATGGCTGGACGGCAACGGCCTCGACCTGTCCGACGGAGTCCTCACCGACGAGCACCTGCGGGTCGGCGGACGCCCCGAGGTCGTCGCGGTCGGCGACGTCGCCCGCTTCCCCAACGCCCGCTACGACGGCGTACCCCGCCGCGTCGAGCACTGGTCCATCCCCACCGACACCGCCAAGCACGCCGCCAAGGTCCTCGCCGCCCATCTCGCCGGCACCGAAGCCGAGCTGGCCCCGTTCTCCCCGCTGCCCACCTTCTGGAGCGACCAGCACGAGTTCAGGCTCCAGTCCTTCGGCTCGCCGCTCCTCGGCAAGGACGACGTACGGATCCTGGACGGCGACCCGGACGGCGACGTCGTGGTCGGCTACCACACCGGCGGCCGGCTGATAGGCGTCGTGGCCCTCGGCGGCCAGTCCGCCGCGATGCGCGCGGCACGCTACCGCGCCGAACTGCTGAAGCAGCCCGCCCCCACCGCGTAACGAAGCGTAAGGAATCCCCGCTATGTCCCCTGTCCGTGGCTACTTCCACCCCAAGACGGCGACCGGTTCCTCGTCGCTGATCCCGTCGCCGCCGTGGCGCTACTCCGGCGACCTGCTCACCGTCGAGTACCGCACGGACCCCGCCCGCGTACGCGAACTCCTCCCCGAACCGCTGGAGCCGGCCGACGAGGACCCGGGCGCGGTCGCGCTGATCTGGGCCGACTGGCAGTCCTGCTCCACCTCCGCCGAGGAACTGCTCGACCCGGTGCGCGCCCAGTACAAGGAGGCATTCGCGGTCGTCCGCTGCCAGTACCGGGGACAGACCTACAGCCGCTGCGTCTACATCTGGGTCGACAAGGACTTCGCCATCGCCCGCGGACTCCACCAGGGTTACCCGAAGAAGCTCGGCTCGATCCACCAGACCCGCCCGCACCCCTACGGCCCGGCCCCGCGCATCGAGGCCGGCGCCCGCTTCGGCGCCACCCTCGCCGCCGCCGACCGGCGCCTGGCCGAGGCCGTGGTCACCCTGCGGGAGCCGTCCGAGACCAACGGCTTCGTCAACGGCCACCCCATGGCCCACCACCGCTGGCTGCCCTCCGTCGAGAAGGGCAAGGGTCTCGCGCTCGACGAACTGATCGAGACCGGCGCGGCCTCCTTCGAAGCCGGACAGGCCTGGGTCGGCGACGCGGACCTGACCCTGTTCGAGGCGCCCACCGAGGAACTGGCCCGCCTGGAGATCCGCGAGCCGATCGCCGCCTACTACCGCCAGGTCGGCGTCGTCTGGGACGGCGGACGCCTCCTGGAGTCCGGAACCTCCGGCGCCGAGTGACCCCCTCACCCACCACAGGACTTGGAGTCCGGACATGACCGAGCACACCCTCACGGTGGCCGGGGTCGCCGTCGACACCCGGCACTGGATCGGCGGCGAACGCGTCGCCTCCGCCGAGACGTTCACCGACGTCTCACCGATCGACGGAAGCGTCCTCGGCGAGATCTCCCGGGGCACCGAGGCGGAGGCCGCCGCGGCCGTGGCCGCCGCGAAGGCCGCCTTCCCCGCCTGGGCCGCGACCCCGCGGGCCGAACGCGCCCGCGTCCTCCACGCGATCGCCGACGGCGTGGAGAAGCGGATCGAGGACCTGGCGATCGTCGAGACCACCGACAACGGCGCCCTCCTGCGCTCGCACCGCCGGGGCGTGATGCCGCGCGTCGCCCACAACTTCCGCTTCTTCGCCGACTGGCTCCTGAACCTGGAACACGGCGACTTCGAGACCCGCGGCCACACCAACCACGTCAGCTGGGACCCGGCGGGCCCCTCGGTGCTCATCACCCCCTGGAACGCCCCGCTGATGCTGTCGACCTGGAAGGTCGCCCCGGCCCTCGCGGCCGGCAACACGGTCGTCCTCAAGCCCGCCGAGTGGACCCCGCTGACCGCGTCCCTGCTCGCGGACATCGCCGCCGAGGCAGGACTGCCCGCCGGCGTCCTCAACATCGTCCAGGGCTACGGCTCCGAGATCGGCGACGCCCTCACCTCGCACCCCGACGTGCGCCGCATCAGCTTCACCGGCTCCGTGCCGACGGCCAAGCGGATCACCGCGTCGGCGGCCGCGAACCTCACCCCGCTCAGCCTCGAACTCGGCGGCAAGTCACCCCTGTTGGTCTTCGCCGACGCCGACCTCGACCTCGCCGTCGACCTCGCCGTCGAGCAGTACGACAACGCCGGCCAGGTCTGCCTCGCCGCCACCCGCATCCTGGTCGAGGAGTCCGTCGCCGAGGAGTTCACCCGCCGGTTCACGGAGAAGGCCGCGACGATCGTGCAGGGCGACCCGCGCGACGAGGCCACCGACATCGGCCCGAACATCCACGAGCGCCAGCTGGAGAAGATCGACGGCTTCGTGCGGCGCGCCCTCGACGCGGGCGCCCGCGCGGTCGTCGGCGGCCGGCGAGGAGAGGGCCAGTACTACGCGCCGACCCTGCTCACCGACGTCGCCCAGGACTCGGAGATCGTCCAGGAGGAGGTCTTCGGCCCCGTCCTGACCCTCCAGACCTTCACCACAGAGGAGGAGGCGGTCCACCTCGCCAACGACACCCGCTTCGGGCTCGCCGCCACCCTCGCCACCGGGGACCGGGACCGCGCCGCGCGCGTCACCGAGCGGCTCGTCGCGGGCACGGTCTGGGTCAACTGCTTCTTCGTGCGCGACCTCCAGGCACCCTTCGGCGGCTCCCGGCACTCCGGCGTCGGCCGCGAGGGCGGCACCTGGAGCTTCGACTTCTACTGCGACCTGAAGAACACCGTGACCGCGCCGAAGGGATGGAAGGACCATGGGTGAGATCGTCGGGGCGGGGCTGCTCGCCCACGTCCCCACCATCGTGCTCCCCGAGGAGATCCGGCTGGAGCTGAACGAGGGCAAGGAGATCACCCTCGTCACCGGCCTGGAACAGCTCCGCGAGGAGGTCTTCGAGCGCGACGACTACGACACCGTCGTGGTCCTCGACTCGCACTGGGCGACCACCGTCGAGTTCGTCGCCACCGCGCAGGACCGCAGGGCCGGCCTGTTCACCTCCGAGGAACTGCCGCGCGGCATGAGCCGGATGCCGTACGACTATCCGGGAGACCCCGAACTCGCGCACAACATCGCGAAGTTCGCCGACAAGCACGGCACCTGGATCACCGCGATCGACGACGCCTACCTGCCGGTCTACTACGCCACCATCAACCTCTGGAAGTTCCTCGGCGAGGGGCTGCCCGACAAGCGGTGGGTGACCATCGGGGTGTGCCAGACCGGCGACATGGAGGACCACCTCCGTCTCGGCCGGGCCCTCGCCGACGGCATCGCCGCCACCCCCGGCCGCCGGGTGCTCCTCATCGCCTCCGGCGCCCTCTCGCACACCTTCTGGCCGCTGCGCGAACTGCGCGACCACGAGTCCAGCGACCCGGCGCACATCTTCACTCCCGAGGCGCGCGACGCCGACGAGGAGCGCATCGCCTGGTTCAAGGAGGGCCGTCACGACAAGGTCCTCGACACCATGGACGAGTTCTGGAAGTACAAGCCCGAGGCGAAGTTCTTCCACTACCTGATGATGGCCGGCGCCCTCGGCGAAGGGGCCTGCGTCGCGAAGGCCCGCCAGTACGGCGAGTACGAGAACTCGATCGGCACCGGCCAGGTCCACCTCTGGTTCGACCGCCCGGCCGACGGCTGGACCGGCGCGGGTACCCCCGCGGCCGCCGCACCCCACAACCCGCACCGACGTTCCTAGGAAGCCGCCATGCCCGAATACCGCCGCATCCTCCTCGACGGCGCCGCCGTCCAGGTCACCGTCGACGGGGACGAACTCGTCGCCGGTGACGGCCGCCGCGTCAAGACCGAGGACGCGCAGCACCTGCCCCCGGTCGTGCCCTCCAAGGTGATCGCCGTCCACCTCAACCACCGGAGCCGCGTCGACGAGTTCGGGATCGAACTCCCGCCCACTCCCACGTACTTCCACAAGCCGACCTCGGCCCTCAACTCCCACAAGGGCGCGATCGTCCGTCCCGAGGGCTGCAAGTGGCTCAACTACGAGGGCGAGGTCGCCATCGTCATCGGGAGGACCGCGCGGAACATCTCCCCGGCCGAGGCGGGGGAGTACATCGCGGGCTACACCGTCGCCAACGACTACGGCCTGCACGACTTCCGGGACACCGACGCCGGCTCCATGCTCCGCGTCAAGGGCTCCGACACCCTCTGCCCGCTCGGCCCCGGCCTGGTCACCGACTGGGACTTCCGCGGCAAGAGCCTGCGCACCTATGTCAACGGCGAGGTGGTGCAGGACGGTTCGACCGACGAGATGCAGTGGGACATGCACTACCTCGTCGCCGACATCGCCCGCACCATCACCCTGTACCCCGGCGACGTCCTGCTGTCGGGCACCCCGGCCAACTCCCGTCCCGTACAGCCCGGTGACGTCGTCGAGGTCGAGGTCGAGGGCCTGGGACGGCTCACCAACCACATCGTGACCGGCCCGACCCCGATCCGCACCGACGTCGGAGCCCAGCCCACCGAGTCCGAAGAGGTCCTGTCCACCGCGCTCGGCGGCGACTGGGAGTTCCGCGGCGTCCGGCCGCCGCGGCGCTGATGCGGTCGGCACGAGCGCGCCGTACCGGGGGTCACGGAGAAGGACACCCGGTACGGCGCCCCGGCCCGTACCCGGCGCCCGCCCGCACGGGCCCGGGCGGGTCGACGGGCGGGGCCGCGGACCGGACCACGGCCCCGGTCGGGCCTGCGCCGCGGGCCGGAAACGGGCGAGTAGGGTCGGAGCCATGACCGAAACCGCCGAGACTCCTGAGAGCCGCAAGCCGCGCCGGCGCATGAACTACGGGGAGGGCCGCGAAGCCCTGCTCAACGCCGCCGTGCGCGTCGTGGCCCGGGGCGGACTGCGCCGGCTCACCTACCGCGCCGTGGCGGAGGAGGCGGGCACCACGCACGGGCTGGTCGTGCATCACTTCGGTTCCCGTGACGCGCTCATCGAGGAGGCGGTCGCGCACGCGATCCGCACCTCCCTGAACACCAGCGCCCTCGAACCGGGCACCGGCAGGGTCGAGGACTTCTCGGTGGGCGTCTCCGAGATGGTCACGGCCGATCCGGACATCCAGTCCTTCCAGTACGAGCTGCTGCTGGAGGCCAGGCGGCGCCCCGAACTGCTCCCGCACCTGCGCGCGTTGTACGACGAGTACTTCGACGCCACCGGACGGGAACTGTCCCGCATGATGCCCGACGGCGCCGGGCAGCCGCTCACCCGGCTCGTCTTCGCCGCCCTCGACGGTCTCGTGCTGCACCAGCTCGTCTTCGGCGGCCCCGAGATCACCGACAGCGCCGTCGAGGAACTGCGCTCGCTGCTCCGGCTGCGCCAGAGCGAGTGCGACACCGACACCGACACCGACACCGACGCCGAGAGCCGCGACTGACGGTCCGCACCCCGCGTTTCGAGGCCCTGGACGCCCGTCGTCCGGGGCCTGTCGCGTTCGGAGCAGGAAACCGGGCCCAGGCCCTTGTCAAACGGATAGTTCCAGCCCAGTATGAGGCAACTCGTTTGGCCTGAAACGAATTCCTCTTCCTCCCTGGCAGGTGATCCGAGTGGACAGTCAGACGGCGGTCGTGAACCAGACCGCGGCCGACGCCCCCACAGCAGGCAAGCTCAAGCCCAACTCGCTCGGCGTCTTGGGCATCCTCTTCTTCGTCCTCTCCGCCCAGGCGCCGCTGACCGGTGTCGCGGGAGCCGTGCCCATCGCCGTCGGCATCGGCAACGGCGCGGGAGCGCCCGCCGCATACGTGGTGGCGGGCCTGATCACGCTGCTCTTCTCGGTCGGCTTCGTGGCCATGGGCCGGCACGTCGTCGACGCCGGCGCCTTCTACACGTACATCGGCAAGGGCCTCGGCCGGACGGTCGGGACCGGCAGCGCGGGCGTCGCGCTGTTCGCCTACTGCGCGATCCAGGCCGCCATGTACGGCCTGTACGGGGCGACCGTCAATGGTCTGCTCGCGCACTACACCGGGGTCGACGTGCCCTGGTGGGCGTGTGCCCTGGTCACGATGGTGATCGTCCAGGTGCTCGGAAGCGCGGGCATCGAGATGGGCGCGAAGGTGCTGGCGGTCTTCGTCATGGCGGAGTTCAGCATCCTGACCGTCTTCGCGCTGGTCACCTTCTTCAAGGGCGGCGGCCCCGAGGGGCTGGCCTTCACGGAGTCCTTCTCGCCGAGCGCGGCCTTCGACGGCGCCCCGGGCGTGGCGCTGATGTTCGCCGTGGCGTCGATGATCGGCTTCGAGGCCACCGCGATCTACGGCGAGGAGGCGCGCGAGCCCCGCAGGACCGTCCCGCGGGCCACCTACGCGGCCGTCGCCTGCGTCACCGGTTTCTTCGGCTTCGCCTCCTGGATGCTGGTCTCCTCCTACGGCCCCTCGAAGGTGTCCGCGGCGGCCGGCAAGGCCCTGGAGAGCGGCGACTCGACGGGCTTCGTCTTCGCGCCCATCGCCGACCTGCTCGGCACCTGGGTCAACGACGTCCTGCCCGTCCTGCTGGTCACCTCGCTCTTCGCCGGCATCCTCGCCTTCCACAACTCCGCCAACCGCTACCTGTTCTCGCTCAGCCGCGACGGACTGCTGCCCAAGGCGCTGTCGTCGATCAACCACCGCCACTCGCCGAGCGTGGCCGGCCGGGTCCAGACGGCCGTCGCCGTCCTGCTGGTGGTCCCGTTCGCGCTGGCGGGCGAGGACCCGGTGGTGACCCTGTTCTCGTGGGGGAGCGGCGTCGCCGTCCTCGGCATCATGGCGCTGTACCTGATGACCTCGGTCTCCGTGGTGGTCTTCTTCCGCCGCGAACGCCTGGACACCCGGCCGTGGAACACCCTGATCGCCCCCTCCCTGGGAGCCGTCGGGGTGGCCGGGGCGATCTTCCTGATCGTCCAGAACTTCACCACGCTCATCGGGGGCGAGGGCGGCACCGCCCTCGTGCTCGAACTGATCGTCCCGGCCGTCCTCGTCCTGGGCGTCGTGGCGGCACGGCTCACCCGCGACAAGGCCGGCGCCGCCGGCGACTGACGCGCACCGGGCCGGTCGTCCGGCCCGGTCCGCCGTCCGGCCGGGTCCAGTGACCGGCCGGGTCCAGTGACCGGCCGGGTCCAGTGACCGGCCGGACGGGCCGGTCCACGATCCGGCCGGTCCGTCGGGCCGGCCGGTCAGCCTGTCCGGCCTTCCGTCAGGCCGAGGAAACCGTCCACCAGCCGGCGGGCGTTCGTCCGGGCCATGGACTCCATGGCCCGGCTCCGCGCCAGCAGCTCGCCGGGGTCCACGCCGTGGCGTACGCACTGCTCCGCCCCGCCCGCCTCGATCCAGCCGCGCACCATCGCGGTGGTGATCTCCGGGTGGAACTGCACGCCCAGGCCGTGTTCCGTCCGGAAGGCCTGGACGCACACCTCGTTGCGGGCCACCTCCTTCGCTCCCGGCGGCAGGACGCAGCGGTCGAAGTGCCACTGGAACCAGGGGCCCGGCCCCACCAGGGACGGGTCGTCCGTGGCGACCTCGACCCAGCCGATCTCCGGGCGCGGCGACGCCTCCACGCGGCCGCCGAGAGCGGTGGTCAGCGCCTGCGCGCCGAAACAGACCCCGAGCACCGGGACACCGAGGCGGTCGGCCTCGCGCAGGAGGGACAGCTCGCCGTCGATCCAGGAACCGACCGTCGTCCGGTCGTACACCGACCACGGGGCGCCGAGCGACACGATCAGGTCCCAGTCACCGGCCGCGGGGAAGTCGAACTCGACGTCCGGCGCGTGGTGGCGGTGCTCCGGTACGACCGTCAGGACGGTGAGGTCGTAACCACGCTCCTCGAGCCGGGCTCCGACGAGCCCCGGCTCCGTCACATGGTCGTGCTGGACCACGAGTGCGCGCACGGTGGCGCTCCCTTCCCCGCGGTGCCCGCGGGCCTGTCCCCGCGGTACCCGCGGGCCTGCCGGATCGATCGAAGGAGCCCTTGCCCCGGCTCCGCCGCCACTTTATCGTTTGGATTCAAATAACTTTCTGGAGGTCCCGCATGACGGACGTCACTTACGAGGAGTGGCTGCTCCGGGCCAAGTCCCTGGACCTTTCCGGCGCCCATCACATCGACGGCGCCGACGAGGGCGGCGCGGGAGCGGTCTTCGACGCCGTCTCACCCCGGGACGGCCGGGTGCTCACCCAGGTCGCCGACGCGGGCACCGCCGAGGTGGACGCGGCCGTCGCCGCCGCCCGCCGCGCCTTCGACACCGGCCCCTGGCCGCGCCTCGCGCCCGCCGAGCGCGGCGCGACGCTGCTGCGCATCGCCGACCTCCTCCAGGAGCGCCGCGCCGACCTCGCGCTCACCGTCAGCCTGGAGATGGGAAAGCCCGTCACCGACGCGTACGAGATCGAACTGCGCGCCCTCATCAACACCTTCCGCTGGTACGGGCAGCTCGCCGACAAGGTCACCGACGAGTCCCCGCACACCGCGGCGGACGCGCTCGCCCTGGTCACCCGGGAGCCGGCCGGCGTCGTCGGCGCCGTCGTGCCGTGGAACTTCCCCCTGACCCTCGCCGGCTGGAAGGTCGCCCCCGCGCTCGCCGCCGGCTGCACGGTCGTCCTCAAGCCCTCCGAGAACTCGCCCCTGTCCGCGCTCCTCCTGGGCAGGATCGCCACCGAGGCCGGACTGCCGCCGGGCGTCCTCAACGTCGTGGGAGGCACCGGACCGGTGGCCGGCCGGGCGATCGGCCTCCACCCGGACGTCGACGTCCTCGCCTTCACCGGCTCCACCGCCGTCGGCCGTCACTTCCTGCGCTACGCCGCCGACTCCAACCTCAAGCGCGTATGGCTCGAACTGGGCGGCAAGTCGCCGAACATCATCCTCCCCGACGCCCCCGACCTGGAGAAGGCGGCCGCCACCGCCGCCTGGGGCATCTTCTTCAACCAGGGCGAGATGTGCACGGCCCCCTCCCGGCTGCTCGTGCACGCCTCGATCGCCGAACAGGTCACCGAGTCCGTCGTACGACGCGCACGTGAACTGCGGATCGGCGACCCCCTCGACCCGTCCACCGAGATGGGCGCCCTGGTCGGCGAGGCGCACCTGGCGCGCGTACAGGACCACATCGCCACCGGCCTGGCCGACGGCGCCCGGCTGCGCACCGGCGGCTCCCGCACCCTCACCGACACCGGCGGCAGCTTCCTGGAACCGACCGTCTTCGACCGGGTGGACCCCGGCACGGGGCTCGCCCGGGAGGAGATCTTCGGTCCGGTCCTGTCGGTCCTCGCGTTCGACGACCTGGACGAGGCCGTACGGCTGGCCAACGACACCGAGTACGGCCTCGCCGCCGGACTGTGGACCTCTGACCTCTCCACCGCGCACCGGGTCTCCCGCGCCCTGAGGGCCGGCACGGTCTGGGTCAACTGCTACGAGGAGGGCGACCTGACCGTCCCCTTCGGAGGCATGAAGCAGTCGGGCAACGGCCGCGACAAGTCGGCCCACGCCCTGGAGAAGTACACCGAACTCAAGACCACCTGGATCCAGCTGTGACGCGCCCCCTGATCGCCGTCCCCGCCCGCTTCTCCGCGACGACCTCCGCCCTGCGGTACGCAGCCGAGGTCAACGCCCGCGCCCTGGTCGAGGCGGTGTGGCGGGCGGGCGGCGAACCGGCGACCATCCACCCGGCCGATCCGGCCGACACGGACGTGGCCGCGCGCCTCGCCCGCTTCGACGGGGTCCTGCTCCCCGGCGGCGGCGACCTCGCTCCCCACCGCTACGGGGCCGCCGACACCCACGACAGCGTCTACGACGTCGACGACCTCCAGGACGCCTTCGACCTCGAAGTCGCCCGCCGGGCACTGGAATCGGGCATCCCCCTGCTGGCCGTCTGCCGCGGTCTCCAGGCCGTCAACGTCGTCCTCGGCGGCACCCTGGAACAGGACATGGGCGGTCCCGACCGTGAACACCGGCACGTCGTGCACCCGGTGGCCGTCGAGCGCGGAACCCTGCTCGAACGGGCCACCGGAGCGCAGAAGGTGGAGGCGTCCTGCTACCACCACCAGCGCGTCGAACGCCTCGGCTCGGGTCTGACGGTCACCGCACGTGCCGCGGACGGCACCGTGGAGGGCCTTGAACTCCCGGACGCCGAGGGGTGGTTCACGGCGGTGCAGTGGCATCCGGAGGACACGGCCCATGAAGACCCGGCCCAGCAGGCCCTGTTCGACGCGCTGGTCCGCGCGGCGGGCGAGGGGCGCTGATTCGGCGAGGGACGCTGAGTCGGCTGAGTCGGCTGAGTCGGCTGAGTCGGCTGAGGGGTTGAGGGCTGCGGGGCGCGGGGTTGTCCCGGCCCTTCAGTGCCAAGTCCTCAGCCCTGAGTCCTCAGCCCTGAGTCCTCAGCCCTCAGTCCTCGGGCTTCAGCCCTTGGCCCGGCGGCCGCTGCGGCGGGGCGCCGGTTCGGCGCCGTCGAGGAGGGTGAGGCGGCGTTCCTCGCCCTCCTCCTCGACCTGGCGCACGATCTGCCGCAGTCCTTCGGCGACGGTGCGGCACTCCTCGTCGCTGAGCCGTGAGGCGACGAACGCCTCCTCCTGGTTGAACCGCGGGAACAGGCGCCGCATCAGTGCCTCGCCCTCGTCGGTGAGACCGAGCAGCTTCAGCCGGCCGTCGGAGGGATGGCCGGCCCGTGTCAGCAGCCCCCGTCCCTCCAGGGTCCGCGAGACGCCGGTGAGCGTGCCCTTGGAGATGCCGGCCTCCTCGGCGACGTGCCGGGTCTCCGACTCGCCCCAGACCCAGACCACCCAGAGCACGACGAAGGACGTCCAGGTCAGATCGGCGTCGCGCAGGACCGAGTTCTCCAGGTGCTGGCGGACCGCGGAGGCGGCGCGGTAGACGTTCGCGACCACCGCCATCTGCTCGTGGTGCACCTGGATGCCGCCCAGCTTCGCAGCCGCCAGCTTCTCCGCTTCGGTGATGGACCGATGGCCGGGCACAGGCACGCTCCCTTGATCGTTCGGACCCAAATTGTACTTCTCGGCGATGTAGAGAAACCGCCGGCGGCTCCGTTCACGGGGGGAGTGCGTCACACTGGGCGCGCCGAAGATCGAGGAGTTCACGTGCCGAAGTTCCTGCTGCTGGTCAACCACGACGGTGGAGAGTTCGAGCAGCCCATGGACGAGTGGGCCCCGGGCGACATCGCGGCGCACTTCGACTACTACGCGGCGCTGACCGAGGAACTGGTCGAGAGCGGTGAGATGGTGCAGTTCACCGGGCTGGCCGACCCGCGTCTCGCGAGGATCGTGCGCTCGGACGGTGCCACCGCCCCGGTGGTGACCGACGGACCGTTCCCGGAGTCCAAGGAAGTGCTGGCCGGGTTCAACGTCGTCGACGTGGATTCCGAGGCCCGGGCGCTGGAGATCGCCGCCAGGATCTCGGCGGTGCCCGGCCCCGGTGGCGTCCCGACACGGCAGCCGGTCGAGGTGCGCCGGGTGATGGACGCCGTCGCGTTCGACCTGTGACCGACGGCTCGGGTGTGGAGGACCTGCTGCGCTCCCTGGCGCCGCAGGTCCTCGGCCTGCTCGCCCGGCGGCAAGGGGACTTCGACGCGTGCGAGGACGCGGTCCAGGAAGCCCTGATCGCCGCCGCCCGGCACTGGCCCGTACACGGGGTACCGGAGAATCCGCGCGGCTGGCTGCTGCGGACCGCCACGCACCGCCACACCGACCGGATGCGCAGCGAGACCGCCCGGCGGCAGCGCGAGGAACGCGTGGCGAGGGAGCCGGCCCCGGGCACGGGCCCCGCCGGCGACGACACTCTGGTGCTGCTGTTCATGTGCTGCCATCCCGTACTCACACCCGCCTCGGCGACCGCCCTGACGCTCCGGGCGGTCGGCGGACTGACGACCGCCGAGATCGCCGCCGCCTACCTGGTGCCCGAGGCGACGATGGCGCAGCGCATCAGCCGGGCCAAGCAGCGCCTGAGGGCGTCATCGGCGGTGTTCGAGATGCCGACGCCGGACGTGCCGGACTGGCCGGCTCGGCTCGGCTCCGTGCTGCACGTGCTGTACCTGCTGTTCAACGAGGGCTACACCGCTTCCGCGGGACCGGCGCTGCATCGCGCGGACCTGTCGACGGAGGCCATCCGGCTGGCCCGGCAACTGCACCGGATCCTGCCGGCCGAGGGCGAGGTGGCCGGTCTGCTGGCCCTGATGCTGCTGACCGAGGCCCGCCGACCCGCGCGGACCGGCACGCACGGCGAGCTGGTCCCCCTGGCCGAGCAGGACCGCACGCTCTGGAACCGCCGTATGGTCCAGGAGGGCTCCGCGCTGCTCGTCGGCACGTTCTCGAAGGGCGGGCGGCCCGGCGCGTACCGGTTGCAGGCGGCCATCGCGGCCGTCCACGACGCCGCCGTTCGCGCGGAGGACACCGACTGGCCACAGATCCACGGCCTGTACGAGCTGCTCGAACTCGTCGCGGGAGGCCCGCTGGTCACCCTCAACCGGGCGGTCGCCCTCGCCATGGTCGACGGTCCGGCCGCCGCCCTGGCCCTGCTCGATCAACTCACCGCCGACGACCGCGGCCCCCTCGCCGGCCACCACCGGACGCACGCGGTGCGGGCCCACCTGCTGGAGACGGCCGGAGAGCCGGCCCGCGCCGCCTACCACTACCGCCTGGCGGCAGCCCTCACCACCAGCACCCCCGAGCAGCGCTACCTCACCGCCAAGGCCGCCCGGTCGTACGAGCTTTCACGACCGCCGATCGACTGAGGCGAAGGCCACCTCCGTCGTCAGGGGCGAACTCGTACCCTGCAGAAGCACACTTGACGCGACGACCGCCGCGCGGTCCGGATCCCCACCCCCCGACCCACAGGCAGACCAAGGAACGCGACATGTCCACGTGGACCCGCACGCTGCGCGAGACCGGCATCACGGAGCCGGACCTACGGACCGCGTACGGCCGGCAACGCAGGTTCGTACGGCGCTACAAGCCCGCGGAGTTCCTGACCGTCAGGCTCCTGCTTCCGGCGCACCTGCACCCACCGGCCGTCGCCGCGGTCGCCTTCATGCACGAGACGGACGAGCGCATCGACACCGGCACCCGCGAAGCGCGCGCCACGGCGCTGGAGTCGTGGGCGTCCGCCACGCGTTCGGCGCTCGACGGTGAGACCGGCGGCGACGCGACGCTCGGGGTGCTCGCGGACGCGGTCACGCGGCACACCCAACTGCGGCAGTGTGTCGAGGACTTCCTGCGAGGAGCGCAACACGAGGTCGACTACACCGGGTTCGACACCGAGGACGAACTGCAGGCCTATGTCGACGGGTACGCGCTGCCCGGTTTCATGCTCCTGGCCTGCCTGCTGGAGCGGGAGGACACCGCCGAGGACGAGGTGTTCGTGCAGCGCTGCCGTGACCTCATCGAGGCGATGCAGCGCATCGACTTCCTCGACGACCTCGCCGAGGACGCGGGACAGGGACAACCGGGCATCCCGGGCAAGGAGTTGGAGCGTCACGGCCTGTCGGTGGAGGCTCTGCGCAGTCCCACGGCCGCCGTTCGGGCGCGACTGGGCCAACTGGTCGCGGAACAGGTCGACCTGGTCCGTCCACGACTGTCCGCGAGCGGACAGCTGGCGTTCCTGGTGCGTCCGCGGACGCGTCCCTTCGTCACCGCCCTGCTGCAGGTGCAGGAGCTCCAGTTGCGTGCGGTCGGGCGGAAGGGCGGCGGCCTCGTCGACGGCGGCGCACGTCCTTCCGTACCGGCTCTGCTGGGGGTGTTGCTGCGCCAGTACCGGGCCGTGCGGCGGATGCGGTAGGCATCCATCGCTCCTGCTGCGCCGGTCCGCCCGACCGGAACGGCGCACGGTGCTTTCCCCGGCTCCGCGGGGCTGAGCGCCTGCCCGTGGACGCCGGCGCACGGGCGTGATCGCCGGCGCCGTTGTCAGACCCGGGTGGCACAGTGCCCAGGCATGGACACCACTGAGTTCTGGACCACCATCGAAGCCGCACGCTCGGCCGCCTCGGCGGACAGGCCGTTCGCCGAGGTGCTGGCCGACGATCTGGCCACCCGCAGCAAGGAAGACATTCTGCGTTACCAGGAGCGCTTCGACGAGGTGAGCGGCGCCGTGTACCGATGGGACGTGTGGGCGGCCGCCTACCTCATCGGCGGGGGCTGCTCCGACGACAGCTTCATGGACTTCCGCGCCGGGCTCGTCGCCCTGGGCCGGGACTGGTACGAGAAGGCGGCGGCCGACCCGGACGGACTCGCCGGGCACCCGGCGGTGATCGCCGCAGCAGGGGCGTACCGCGACGAGGCGCTCTTCGACGAGGACGTCAACTACGTGGCCGCCCGCGCGTTCGGGCGCGTCACCGGAGACGAAGAGGATTTCTACGAGGCGTGGACCGAGTACGAGGCCTCGCGCGACCGCCCCGCACGCCGCGGCGACGACGGAATGGGCGAAGACTTCGACTTCGACGACGCCGCCGAGATGCACAGCCGCCTCCCACGGCTCGCCGCGCTGTACCTCGGCGACATCACGGGCCAGGGGCCGTCCGACGGGGACGGCCGCGCTTCCGTGAGCGATCTTGAACTTGGCACGGTACCGGGGTGACGTCCCGAGCCGGGAACCGGGCGGGCCGAGGGCGGGTGGAGGCACGGTGAGGCAGGGGCCCGGGGCGGTGAAAGCGTCGGCGCGGCCGGGTAGGACAGGGGGTGCGCTGCGAATGCACGGCAGGGGGCGGGAACGCATCCCCCGTAAGAGCTACCGGGGTTGTCCGCTCGCGGGTGAACCGCGGATGTCGCGGGATTCCTAGCATGGCTGTCAGGTTGCCGCCCGGGCGGCCGGACACCAGGGGGAGGCCATGATGGACACACCATCCACCACGCACCACGAGGCGGACCGGGACCGGCTCGCGGACGTCTCCGTTTCGGACGTCTCCGTTTCGAGCGGTGGCCGCGTCGGCCGGATCTGCCGCTCTCCGCTCGGCTGGATGCTGATCGGGATCGTCGGCGTGGGGGCGGTCTCCAGCGTGACCGCGACCGGGCCGGGACCGGTGCCGGTGCTGGGAGCCGCCGTCGCGACGGTCGTGTACTGGGCGGTCCTGCGCTTCGTCGCGCGACGACCGACGGCGGAGATCGCCCGGCGCGGGGCCGTGCGGGAGGTGGTGTTCGGCGGCGGGATCGGCCTGGTCTTCGTCCTCGTGTCCGCCCTCGTGGTCGCGGCGTTCGGAGGCTACTCGTTCTTTTGGGCCGGAAACGGGTTCTTCTCCGTCGTGGCGTCCGCGGTCACCGTGCAGGCGGGCGCGGCGGTCACGGAGGAGCTGATGTTCCGCGGCCTCGCCCTCCTGGCCCTGGAGCGACTGTTCGGCAGCCGTGCCGCCGTCGCGATCACCGCGCTGCTCTTCGGTGCCGCGCACCTGGCGAACCCCGGGGCCACGGCGTGGAGCGCCCTGGCGATCGCCGTCGAGGCGGGCGTGCTGCTCGGCGCGGCGTTCCTGTGGCGGCGCAGCATCTGGTTCGTCGTGGGTATGCACTTCGCCTGGAACGCCACCGAGCAGCTGCTCGGCATCCCGGTCTCGGGCAACGCCGAAGGGGGGCTGCTGTCCGTGCACGTCAGCGGTTCGGGCCTGCTGACCGGTGGAGGTTTCGGTCTGGAGGCGTCGATCGTCGCCGTCCTCATCAGTGTGGCGCTGGCGGTCCCGATGTTCGTCCTCGCCCATCGGCGGGGCGGTCTGCTGCCCCGGCGGCGCGCCGTCCGCTGAGCCCCGCGCGCGCGGCACCGCCCACGGCTGACCGGAACGGAACGGAGAGGGAAGTGACGATGCCCGGGTGGTCTCGGACACCGACGCTGCCACGGAGGCCGCTCGGCTGGATGACGGAAGGTCGGCAACCCGTCAAGGACGGTGCTTTCGCGCTGGTTCTCACCGTGCTGGCCTTCGTGCCGACCCTGTCGCAGATCGGGGCGCAGATCGGCGACCTGTCCGGTCGGCCGCCGGGCCCCTTGAGCATCGGGCTGACCCTGGCGCAGACCCTGCCGCTGGCGTTGCGCACCCGGCGGCCCGCGGTCTGTCTCGTCGCTGTCGGATGCGCCTTCGCGGTGCACCAGGCCCTGGGCTGTCCGGCGACGTTCGGGAGCGTCGGGCTCTACGCGGCCCTCTACTCCGCCGGAGCCCACCAGGTCTCCTTCCGCCGCGCTCTCGCCATCGCGGCGGGCGCGGGCTACGCCGTGCTGGCGGTCGTCCTGCACCGCCTCGGCTCACCGACGCGGATCCCGGACCACCTCGCGTTCTTTCTGGTTCTGGCAGGGGTCTGGCTGCTGGGGAGCGGCATACGCAGGCGTCGGGCGGGGGAGGCCGAGCGGCGGCGGCTGGCCGCGGAGGTGGCCGCGGCCGCCGAGCGCGCACATATCGCGCGCGAACTGCACGATGTGGTGACCCACCATGTGACGGCCATGGTGGTCCAGTCCGACGCGGCGCAGTTCCTGCTCACGTCCGCGCCGGAGCGTGCCGTCGACAGTCTGACGGCCGTCAGCGACACCGGTCGCCGGGCGCTCACCGAGCTGCGGTACCTGCTCGGCGTACTGGAGGCGACCGGCCGGCCCGCGTCCGCTTCCGAGGACCGGGCACCCACCCTGGGAAAAGTGGGGGACCTGGTCGCGCAGGCCCGCATGTCGGGCCAGCCGGTCGAGTTCACCGAGCGGGGCGAGTGGCGGGCGCGGAGCGTGGAGGTGGAACTGGTCGCGTACCGCGTGGTGCAGGAGGCGCTCACCAACGCGATGAAGCACGCGGTCGGGCAGCGGACACAGGTCCTGGTACGGCACGGCGACGAGCACATCGAGATCGAGGTGGCCACCGAAGGAACCGCGCCCTCCTCGACGGCCGCACCCGCCGCCCGGACGGTGGGCCGCGGCGGTGGAAGAGGACTGACCGGGCTGCGGTCACGGGTACGGATGCTCGATGGTGAACTGGTGGCCGGGACCCTGCCGGACGGAAGGTTCCGTGTCCGTGCCCTGATCCCCGTCCAGCCCACGCAGGAGTGACCCGTGTCCGACGCGCCACCGCCGATCCGCGTACTCGTCTGCGACGACCAGGCACTGGTGCGGACCGGCTACGCCACCATCTTCTCCGCCCAGCCCGGCCTGGAGGTCGTCGGCGAGGCCGAGAACGGGCACGCGGCGGTCCAGGCCGCGTGGCAACTGCGCCCCGACGTCGTCGTGATGGACATCCGGATGCCCCTGCTCGACGGCATCGAGGCGACCCGTCGACTGGCCGGCCCCGATGCCGTGGCGCCCCCGAAGGTACTGGTCGTCACCACCTTCAACGTCGACTCCTACGTCTACGAAGCGTTCCGGGCCGGAGCGAGCGGCTTCCTCCTCAAGGACTCACCCCCGGCGGAGCTGGTGGGCGGGATCCGCACGGTCGCCCGGGGCGAGGCACTGCTGGCACCGGCCGTCACCCGCCACCTCATCGGCCACTTCGCCGAACGGCTGCGCCCGGCGGACACCTCCCGGCCGGCCAGGGAGGAAGTCGTGAGCGCGCTGACCGTCCGTGAACTGGAGGCGCTCCGGCTGATCGCCGAGGGGCTGTCGAACGCCGAGATCGCCGCGGAGATGTTCATCGCACCGGAGACGGCCAAGACCTATGTGTCGCGGATCCTGACCAAACTCGACCTGCGTGACCGCGTACAAGCCGTCGTCCTCGCCTACCGGATCGGCCTGGTTTCCGCCACGCCCTGAGCCGGCACGGCCTCAGGAGGCCGTCACGACGATCTTCTTCCCGGCGTGCAGCCCCTTCTCGAAATGGCGGTGCGCCTCGACGACCGTGTCGAGGGAGAACACCTTGTCGTCGACGGCGGGACGCAGCGCGCCGAGGCGTACGCCCGCGTCCAGGAAGGCCGCCATGCGCTTCACCACGACGGCGTCGAGGGTGTGCTCGAAGCTCCCGTAGCTGAAGATCGTGAGCGGCGGGCCCGCGGGGAAAGGCGTGGGCCGGGGGTCGAGGAAGCCCGCGGCGACCAGTGTTCCGCCGGGCCGGGCCGCCTTCAGGAGATCCTGCTGGCCGGGGCCCTTGACGAGGTCGAGGACGATGTCCGCGCCGGTCCCGCCGGTGTGATGGTCCACGGCTTGGACGATGTCCTCGTGGTCGGTGGCGACGACCGCGGCGGCACCGGCGGCGAGCAGCTCGTCCTTCTTCGCGGTGTGCCGGGTGACGGCGATGGGCACGGCACCGATCTGACGGGCGATCTGCATCGCCGCCCGGCCGACGCCGCCGGACGCGGCGGTGACGAGGACGTGGTCGCCGGGCCGCATCCCCGCCTTCTCGACCAGCGCGCCGTAGGCGGTGGAGAAGGCGACCCAGACCGCCGCCGCCTCCGTGATTCCGAGCCCTGTCGGCCGGGCGGCGACCCGGTTCACGGGGACCGTGGTGTATTCGGCGTAGCTGCCCCGGACGCTCGCGTCCGGAACGGCCGTGAGGATGACCGGATCACCGGTCCTCAGCCCGGTGGTCCCAGGCCCCAGCGCGTCGACGACGCCGGTTCCTTCGACGCCGAGGCGGGCGTGCGGCAGGGGGACGGGCGCGGGCGAGGCACCGGAACGCATCATCTGGTCGAGCGGGTTGACGGCGAACGCCTCCATCCTGACCCGGACCTCGCCGGCCGTGGGCTCGGAGAGGGGTTCCTCGACGACGTGCATGACCTCCGGCCCGCCGAACTCGTCGAACACGACGACTCGTGGCATGGTGACTCCTCCGCATCCGGTGCTGGTTTCCTGATCGAGGAGAACGCTACGGAGCCGTGGGTTACCTCCTGGTACCTTCGGCCTTCATGCAGAATGTGGACGGAGCAGCCTCCCTCGCCGACTGCCCCACTCGTCTGGCAGTCGAGATCATCTCCGACAAATGGGCCGTGCTCGTGCTCTTCGGCCTCGGCCAGAAGCCCCGCAGGCACGGTGAACTCGTCGACCTCATCGGCGGCGTCTCGCGCAAGGTCCTCACCCAGACGTTGCGCCGGCTCCAGGAGTACGGCCTGGTCGACCGCCGTGCCGAAGCGCCGAAGCGGGTCGAATACAGTCTCACCGACCTCGGTCGGACCCTCATCGAACCCATCGAGGTCTTGACGGACTGGGCCAGGGAGTACGGAGGGGACGTCGCCGACTTCCAGGAGGCGGCGCAAGCCGATCCTTCCGCTCGGGTCCGCCCGGCGGGTTGATCTCGGCGATGTCCGGTGTCCCGCCGGGGGTGATCTTGTGTCCTCGACCGGCCGGTCATGGGGGCATGTCCGAGAGCGAGTCGCCGAGCCATGCGGAACTCGTCGCGATCGTGGGTGAGTTGCGTGCTGAGCTGTGGAGGCGGACGCCGCTTCACCCCGCCGCTTCACCCCGCGCGTCGCTCCGGCCGGCCGCGGTCGTCGCGGCCGGCGGCCGGGCGGAGACGGCCCTGCGTCCGGGCAGCCTGCCCTGGGTGACGGCGAGAGCGGCTCCCGCGAGCAGGATCAGCGCCCCCGCTCCCTGCGACCGGCCGAAGGACTCGCCGAGGAAGAACGTGGCGCACAGAGTGTTGACCACTGCGGCGAGGACACCCAGCAGCAGGGCACCCGCGCAGGTCGCGTACGTGGTGGCGCGCAGTGGTTCGACTCCGGACAGGACACGGGGGCCCACCAGTGTGTACGAGGCCCAGCACGCCCGCCCCCGCCGCGTGCCGTGCGTTGCGGGCCGGGACGCACGTCCCGCGGTCGCCGACCAGCCGGACGGCCAGGAGCAGGGCGACGGCGGCGCCGCCGAACCGTAAGAAGGCGCCCACGGAGTGGGGAACGTGCTCCACGACCGCTTTGGAACTCGAGAAGGCGCTCCCCCAGAGCGCCATGGTCATCGACAGGTGCAGGTACGGACCGTTCGTCCAACTCCGTGTTTCCATGGCCGCGACTCTGCGGGACCGGCCCCCCGCCTGGCTTGAACGCTGGTGCGCGGGATACTCGCCGACGCCTCCGACGGACGCGCCGACGGGATGCCGCTCGGCGGCCTGTCGTCGGCGGACGCCGCGGCGTCCGCCGGTTTCTCCGACCAGGCGCACTTCCACCGCTGGTTCAAGCGCACGTACGGCATCACTCCGGGGACCTTCCGACGCGCCGCGCCGTGAAACCACCGTGACCTCGACCGTCGAAGGTCTCTAGTCGCGTCGCCAGGCGGGGTTCAACCGGATCTCGATGTCGTCGGACACCGCCTCCGGCGCCGGCTCCGCGGTTACGCGGGCCCGTACCGGACGGCCGGTTCCGGCCTCGACGAACGACAGGGGCGGGCGGTCTTCCTGCAGGTACTTGTCGCCCCATTGCATCAGTGACAAGAACACCGGCAGCAGGTCCTCGCCGGCCCGGGTCAGCCGGTACTCGGTGCGGGCACGGTTTCCCGGCTCCCGATAGGGAACGGGCTCGACGACACCCGCGGCCTTCAGCTGTTTGAGCGCTCGCGACACCGCGGGTGCCGAGGTTCCCATCCGCGCCACGAAGTCGTCGAACTTGGTCGTGCCGTAGAAGCATTCGCGGACCACCAGGAACACCGTCCTGGTGCTGAGCAGGTCCAGCACGCGTCCGGCCGAGCATCCGTCGCCGATCGACCACGCGTCCCGGTCGCCCAGCCGTTCCTCGAAGTTCATCACCACCCCGCCATTGTAACTAACGCTTGCGTTACCCAGCGGGGCGTGGTTCGATCTGGCTAACGAGATCGTTAGCCAGGTGGAGGTGCTCGCCGACGACGTCACGGTCGCCGCGAAGGCGGCTCTGTCGGGCCCCGCGGAACACCTGGCCCTCTCGGCCGCCCGTTGAACATCCCGACCCGACGATCGAGGAGTGGCGAACCGCCATGCCGTTGTGGACCGTTCATCACACACCCGGAATCTTCACCGCCGAGGAGAAGCGCCGACTCGCCTCACACATAGCCGACCACTACGAAAAGGCCGGACTGCCCCGGTTCTATGTGGTCACAGTGTTCCACGAGACCCGGCCCGAGGATTTCTACGTCGGCGGGGAACCCGCCCCGGTCGGAGTCCGCATCACCATCGACCACATCGCCCGCCGCAGCCCCGACCGGGAGAGTCGGCGCCGGAACGCCCGGTGGATCAAGGGCATGCTGCAGCCCCACCTCGAACGGCACCCAGGGCTGCACTGGGAGTTCCACGTCGACGAGACCAGCGAAGACCTCTGGATGATCAACGGGATCGCACCGCCCCCGGCAGGCTCCGACGCCGAGAAACTCTGGGCCGAGAACAACGCGGTGTCCCCCTACTGACCGCACTGCCGGTACCGCCCCCGTTCGAGGCTGATCCTTCGGAACGGACGCCCTGACAACGGATCCTGATGGTCCGGGGAGGTACGTTCAGACGGGGCGCAAGTCTCTGCGTCCGGAGGAGTCGCCGCCCGCGTCGGCACGGCCCGCCGCACTCGCCCGAGTGCGAAGTGGACGTCACTCGACCACGCCGAAGCCCTGAGGGCTGTCGCATGACGACCTCAGGGCTTGGTCTTGGTCGGACGGGCTGTCCCGCGAGGCCGTCGAGTGGAACGGCGCTTCGGCGTTCGTGAGTTGTTTTCCGGCGGATCCCCGGGCCGATCGGAGTTCGGCCGGGTCCGGTGCACGCGTTCCCGGCGTTCTCCCGGGTCGAGAACGAGAGGTGACGCCGCCTCAGATGGTCGGGGTGTCGTCGACGACCGGCTTGTGAATCTCGACGACCGGCTTCCATCCCGCGGAGAACTCGATGAAGTCCGCACGGGTGGGGTAGGTGTCGATCGCGCGACGGTCACGCTTGGGGGTGTCGCCCCCCTTGCGCCCCCGGGGAACCTGCTCCTCGAAGATGTCGACCTTCACGTCGGGAACCTCCTTGAGGCCCTGGCGCCAGATCTGCACGATGTCGGCGCCGAACGCCTGCCGGGCCGCGGCGTAAAGGGCCGTGAGGGCCCCCTTGTCCCCACCGGGGACGAAAAGCGCCAGGTCCAGCACGACACCGGCGGACTGGAGGACCTCGATGGTCACCGAGCCGTTCTCGTCGGCCAAGTAGATTCCGGCTTCATTCTCGTCGTCGGGAAGGCAGGAGACCTCTTCCTGGAATACGGTTCTCGCCGTGACGGAGCCGCCCTCGAAATCCTCACCGGACTTGATCAGAAAAGCAGGGACATAGCAGCCGGGAAGCTTGAGTTCTGCCGTGTCGGCGGAAATGAAGAGCTTGTCCTTCACACCGAGCTTCGTCACCTCTTCCAGCGAGAGGCGGCGAGCGGCGATCTTCTCCGTGTTCACGATTTCCCTTTCAGGTTGCACTGTCCCTCGGAACAAGGACGCTACCACGAAACCCTGAGGTCAACTGCCCAGTAATCCTTGGGTAAATAGCCTTCGGTGACCTGTGCGGGAGGATGCCGAAGCGAGTGCCACCCGGTCGGGAACGCGCATCCGCCGAGTAGTGTCCCCCGTCATGGTGTTGGGGATCAACTGGCGGTTGCATTTCGGTGCGTCGGGTAGCGCGGAGGAACTGAAAGAGAGCTTACGGTAGATATCGCCCATATCACCTTCGGGTTGAACTCGCCCCGGTCGCCCACTCCTCACGGCGCATCCGCGTCGAGCACGGCATCGCTCCCCCGAAGAACTGGCGTGCCCTCGCCCACCACCCTCGACGCGCCGAGGCCAACCGTGCGCGAACTCGTCAGTCCCCGGTCCCCGCGGCCCTGATGCGGAGGCTCTCCGTGATGGCGGCGGCAGGACAGGCGCGCTGCCACGTGGCCACGGTCTGCCGTGTTTCCTCGGTGTTCGTGCCACGCCATCGACCGCGGTAGCCCAGGACGCCCTGGCGAAGCCGCAGTTCCAGCGTCAGTGTGCCCTGGGTGACGGCCGAGGCGTCCTGCCACGGTGTGTACACCAGGTTGACCCGGGCCACATCGTTCGCCGCGCGCGTCAGGACGCGGCCCGCGGTCGTCGTCATCCGCAGTTGCCGTCCTCCGTCGGTCACCCGCACCTCGACCAGCGACCTGAGGTCACGTACGAGGAGGAAGGCCCAGACCGCGAAGGTGAGCGCCGTACCGCCCAGGGCGACGCGGAAGAGCACTCCGTCGACGCCGCCTCCGGTCGCTGTGAGCAGGAGGGCCAGGGTGGTCAATCCGGCCGTACCCAGGGTGTTCATCAGCCAGCGACGCCCAGGTCGTTTCGCGGACACCATGTTGGCGTGCCACAGGATGTCATCGGTCTGCATCGGCCTCGTCCCTTGCCGGCGTCGACGGTAGGGCAATCCTACGAACCGTGATGAGGTGTTCGGTAGGGGGTGTCGGCCCCATGACGTGGCTGCCGAATCGGACTCCCCGCAGTCCCCGTGCTGCCGCGGGCGGCTCGCCCGCCTCGCTTCACGGATGCGTCGGCAGCGGGAGGTTGAGGGTCTCGACGACCTGGTCGTAGTCGCCACGAGCCTCGCCGTAGCGCAGGAACTTCACCCGCTCGACCTGGATCTCCTTCGCGTCGGGCCGGGATTCGATCAGGTCCATCACCTCGGCGACGAACTCGTCGAGCGGCATGGCGTGTTCGTTCTCCTCGTGACCGGGCATCAGCTCCGTGCGCACCGCCGGCGGTACGAGCTCCACGACGCTCACGGACGTACCGGAGAGCTGCAGCCGGACGGACTCGCTGAGCATGTGGATCGCGGCCTTCGACGCGTTGTAGCTCGGCGTGATCCGCAGCGGGGTGAACGCCAGGCCCGAGGACACGGTCATGATCGTGGCGGACGGGCGGTTCTGGAGGTGTTCGACGAACGCGGCGATGAGCCGGATCGGACCGAGTACGTTCGTCGTCACGGTCGACTCGGCGTCGGCGAGGAACGACTCGGGCTTGCGCCAGTCCTCGGCCCGCATGATTCCGGCCATCGTCACCAGGACGTCGAGGTCCGGATGGGCGGTCAGCACCTGCCGTGCGGCGGCGGTGATGCTCGCCGCGTCCGCGGTGTCGATGCGCACGGTGTCGATACCGGGGTGCTCGGCCGCGATCCGGTCCAGCACGTCGGCGCGCCTGCCGCCGACGACGACGGTGTTGCCCCTCGCCTTCAGCGCGAGGGCGAGAGCGAGGCCGATACCGCTGGTGGCCCCGGGGATGAAGACGGTGTTTCCGGAGATGTTCATGCTCCGATCCTCACCGTTCCGTCGCCGCAGGTGCAGAGACCGGTTATCGGGGGATCGGCGATCCCTGGTTCGTCCTCGGAGGGCGGACGACAATGGCCCCATGGACCGAGCAGCACTGGCTGAATTCCTGCGTCGCCACCGCGAGGCGCTCCAGCCGGAGGACGTCGCCCTTCCTCCGGGCGCACGACGACGGGCCCCGGGCCTGCGGCGCGAGGAGGTGGCCTCCCTCGCGGTGATGTCGACCGACTACTACACCCGGCTGGAACAGCGGCGCGGCCCGCAGCCCAGTGACCAGATGCTGGCCTCGCTCGCCCGCGCCCTGCGGTTGACCGACGACGAGCGTGCCTATCTGTACCGGGTCGCCGGACGCAACGCGCCCGCCAGGCTGTCCGCCCCCACGCATGTCGCCCCGGCACTGCTGCGCGTCCTGGACCACCTCGACGACACACCCGCGATGATCCTCACCGACCTCAACGAAACGCTGGTGCAGAACCGGATGGCCGTCGCCCTGTTCGGTGACGCCTCACGGCACACGGGGCTCGCCCGCAGCGCGATCCACCGTTGGTTCACCGATCCGTCGGAGCGCGCTCTCTACCCCGAGGACGATCACGAACGGCAGAGCCGCGCCCAGGTCGCCAATCTGCGCGCGGCCCACGGGCTGCGCGGACCGGGGTCGCGTGCCGGGACACTCGTACGGACTCTCCAGAGGTCGAGCGTGGAGTTCGCCGAGCTGTGGGACCGGCACGAGGTCGCGCAGCGCTTCGAGGACCACAAGACACTCCTGCATCCCGAACTGGGCCCGATCGAGCTGGACTGCCAGGCGCTCTTCACCGAGGACCAGTCCCAGACCCTCCTCGTCCTCACCGCCCCGCCCCGCACCGAGGGCCACGAGAAGCTGGGCCTGCTCGCCGTGCTGGGCCTGAATCGCTTCACGGAGGCGCAGACCGATGTCTGAAGCCGCTGTGGTCGTCGCACATGTCGCCGGGATCCGCCGCGCCGCCGAGGGGAGCCGATTCAGCGAAGCGGATCGACCAGCACGCCGGGATTGAGGATCCCGGACGGGTCCAGCACGGCCTTGCCCGCACGCAGGGCCGCGGCGAACAGGTCCGGGCGCTGCCGGTCGTACCACGGCCGGTGGTCCCGGCCCACCGCGTGATGGTGGGTGATGGTGGCGCCGTGCGTGATCAGCGCCTCGGAGACCGCCTGTTTGATCTCGTCCCACTGCTCGACGGTCCTGCCCCACGTGCCCGCGGCGTAGACCCCGAAATACGGGGCGGGGCCGTCGGGGTAGACATGGGTGAACCGGCAGGTCACGACACCCGTGGCGCCGACCTGGCGCATGGCGTCCCGGGCCGCGGCGTCGACGGCCGCGCGGAGCCCGGCGAACCGGTCCCAGGTGCAGGCCGTCTCGAACGTCTCCACGATCATGCCCTGCGCCGCGAGGGCGTCCCGCTGGTAGGGCATCCGCAGGAAGGCGGAGCGCCAGGTGTCGGCGGTCGAGGTCCGGGCGGCCGTGTCCGTGGTGCCGGTGTACCGCGGTGGTTCCGGAAGCGCGCCCCCGTGGTCGAGGCAGAGCTCCAGCGCGCGTTCCATCCACGCGTCGACGGGATGGTCGGCGGACTCGAAGCCGAGCACGAGCACCGAGGCCGGGCTGCCCGCGTTGATGAACGCCTCCATCGGGTCCAGCAGGCGGCAGTTGGCCGGATCGAGTCCGGACTGCGCGAGGGCTCGTACGGCCCGGACGCCCGCCTCGTGGTCCTCGAAGGCGACCGACGCCCCCGCCCGCCAACGCGGCCGGTCCTGAAGGCGTACCCACGCCTGGGTGATGACACCGAGGGTCCCCTCGGAACCGAGGAACATCCGGTCGGGCGAGGGACCGGCACCCGAACCCGGGAGACGGCGGCTCTCGACGACACCGGCGGGGGTGACCACCCGCAGCGACTCGGTGAGGTCGTCGATGTGGGTGAGACGGGTCGCGAAGTGACCACCGGCCCGGGTCGCCAGCCAGCCGCCGAGAGTGGAGAACTCGAAGGACTGGGGGAAGAACCGGAGCGTGTGTCCATGGGGTCTGAGCTGCTCCTCCAGGCGAGGGCCGAGGGCGCCGGCCTGGACGAGTGCCGTCCGGCTGGTCCCGTCGACCTCCAGGACCCGGTCCAGGGAGCCGAGGTCCAGGCTGACCACCCCGGCGTACTCCGCGCCCGTACGGGCCTCGACGCCTCCCACGACCGAAGTGCCGCCGCCGAACGGGACGACCGCGATGCCGGCGCCGTCGCACCACTCCAGTGTCCGCACCACCTCGGCCTCCGACGTGGGCCGCACGACGAGGTCCGGCACGTGGGGCAGCTCTCCGAGCAGCGCGCGGACGACGTCGCGGAACGCCTGGCCGTGGCTGTGCGCCAGCCGGTCGCGGATGTCGTACGACGCCAGCGGGGCCAGCGCGGGCGGAGCCGTGACCCGGCTCGGGGCCACGTCGAAGGACTCCACCGGGGGAGCCCCGTGCACGGTCAGGTCCGCGTCCGGGAGCAACTCGGCGGTGCGCCGGGTGAGTTCCGCCCGCTCCGCGCCCCGCACCGCGTCCTCGACGTTCCCCCAGCCCCACCACGAACGCGTCTTGCCGCTCATCGTCCCTCCACCCTCAACTGAACGCCAGGTAACTTACCGCTCGGTCAATTTGGCATAGGGTGGGGGACATGAGCAAGCAGGCGAGGGCGACACAGGGCGTGGGCACCAAAGGGATGCCCCGCAAGGACCGGGAGCGGCTGATCCTGGAGGCGGCCGCCGAGGAGTTCGGCGCGAAGGGCTACGCACGCGCGTCGACCGCGCACGTGGCGGCGCGGGCCGGCATCACCAAACCCATGATCTACGAGTACTTCGGCTCCAAGGACAGCCTCTATCTGACCTGCCTCGACCAGGCCGGCACCCGCCTCGCCGAAGCCGTCGCGTCCGCCCAGCAGGGGCCCTCCGACCTCTCGCGCGCCGTGCGCACCCTGGAGGCCGTCTTCTTCGCTCTCGAATCGCGCCCGCACGACTGGGAACTCGTCTACGACGGGACCCTTCCGGCCGAGGGACCGCTGCACGAGGCGGCGAGCGAGTACCGGAGGGAGCTCAACCGGATGGGCGCGGTGGGCGTGTCCGAGTTCCTGGACACCTCGTCGGCCGTCGAACCGCTCGACGCGGACCTCGTCACGCACCTGTGGTACGGGACGGTGAGCGCCGCGGTCGCCTGGTGGCGGCACCACCCCGAGCAGACGGCCGCCGAGATGGCCGCGCGCTTCGAACGCGTCGTGGCGGTGCTCTGCCCGGACCTGTGGGCGGCGTCCGGCCGACGACAGCGGGACTGATCCCCACGGTCCACCGCTCGCCCGCCCCGGAGGACCGGGCGGAGCATCCGCGATCCGTGCGACACCGACTGCTCCTGACATGGCGTCAAGTCCCGTCCGCACAAGGAGGCAGGAGCCGCCATGGTGGCCGACGCTGCTCCCGCCACCGCCATCATGGTGGCCCGACATATGTCCCCACCTGCCCTCATGTCACTAACCTCCGGCGCGTCCACCCCATCCCCACGAGGATTCGAGGTCCCGGATGCCCCGCCTTCGTACGGACGTCACCCCACCCGGTCGCGGGCGGCCCCGATGGCGGGCCGCGCTCTGCGCGCTGGTGCTCGCGACCGCCGGTTCCGGCGTCCTCGCGTCGGCCGCGCCGTCACCCGCCGTCGGCGGCCACGGCCCGCACACGAGGCCCTGCTCCACGGGCGGCCATCCCCGCGTACCCGGGGCCGCTCACCAACAGGCTTCCTGTCTGGACGAGTTGACCACCGCGGGGACCGTGGCCTCCGGCCACACCGACCCCGCCGACTACGCGGGCCTGACGCCCAGGGACCTGCCGACGCCCAGCGGAGTGCCCGGGGCCCAGATCGACGGCTACTTCCCCGACACGTCCACCACCAACACCAACCACGGCTGGAACCACGACGCGCAGTTCGTCATCCGGCTGCCCGACCGCTGGAACGGCGGACTCGTCGTCGCCGGAACACCGGGCAACCGCGAGCAGTACGCCAACGACCGCGCGATCTCCGACTGGGTGCTGGCGCGCGGCTACGCCTACGCCGCCACCGACAAGGGCAACACCGGTCTCGCCTTCCACCGCGACGGCCGCCGGCCCGGCGACGCGATCGCCGAGTGGAACACACGGCTCACCCAGCTCACCCGGGCGGCCCGCGCCGTCGTCGAGGAGCGCTACGGGAAGCCCCCGTCCCGCACCATCGCCACCGGCATCTCCAACGGCGGCTACCTGGTCCGCTGGCAGCTGGAGAACCACCCCGAGCTCTACGACGGGGGAGTCGACTGGGAGGGCACGCTCTGGAACTCCGACGGCGGCCTGCTCGCCTTCCTGCCGCCCGCCCTGCGCGCCTACCCGCTCTACGCGGCGGGCGGACCCGGCGCCGACGCGGCCGAGGACGCCCTGCACGCGGCCGGCTATCCGGCCGGGTCGGAGTTCCTGTGGCCGTACCACCACAAGACCTACTGGGACCTGACCCAGCGCCTCTACCGTGAGGAACTGGACCCCGGATACGACGGGGCGACCGAGGCGGGAACCCCGTTCTGCGCCTCCGGAACCCCCGGATGCGACGCCGACTACGACTACGGCGCGAGGCCGCGGACCGTGCACCGCGCCGTCGGCCGCATCGCGCTGACGGGGCGGATCGGCAAACCGCTCGTCACCCTCCAGGGCACGCTCGACGTGCTGCTGCCGATCGGCCGCGACGGGGACGTCTACGCCCGCATGGTGCGCGAGGCCGGGCGGAGTTCGTCACTGCGCTACTACCGCATCGAGGGCGGGACGCACACCGACTCGCTCGTCGACGCCTTCCCGGGCGAACTCCGCCCGATGACCCCCTGTCACCGCTCGGCCTTCACCGCGCTGGAACGCTGGGTGGCCGGCGAGGGACGGCCTCCGGCCGGCCGCACCGTGCCGCGCCCGGCCGGCGCGGACGCTTCGACGCTGCTGACCGAATGCCCTTTGGAATAGAACCCGTTGGGAACGAGGGGCGGCTGCTCCTGAACAGCACCGACGTCCTTCGCTTCCTGCTCTAATCTGACGCGTATGAACGCAGCGGGGGACGTGGTCGACGGACGCTTCGAGCTGATCGAACGGCTCGGCAGCGGGGGCATGGGCACGGTGTGGCGGGCCCGCGACACCGTGCTGGACCGCGACGTCGCCCTCAAGGCCGTGCACCCTGAAGCCGAGGCCTCCCACGCGGTCCGTGAACGGGTCATCCGCGAGGCGAAGGCATTGGCACGGCTCAGCAACCCGCACGTGGTGACCGTCCACCAGATCATCGACACCCACCCCCACCCGTGGATCGTCATGGAACTGGTCCCCGGCCAGTCCCTGCAACAACGCCTGGCCGAAGGCCCGCTGAGCCCGGAGGAGACCGCGCGCATCGGCCGCCAGGTGCTCACCGCCCTGCACGTGGCCCACACCGCGGGCATCCAGCACCGGGACGTCAAACCCGCCAACGTCCTGCTCCGCCCCGACGGCCGGGCCGTGCTCACCGACTTCGGCATCGCCGCCCTCCAGGGCACCACCGCCCTCACCGCCACCGGCGAACTCGTCGGCTCCCCCGAGTACATGGCCCCCGAACGCATCCGCGGCCACGACGACGACCCCGCCTCCGACCTGTGGTCCCTGGGCCTGCTCCTGTACGTGTGCACCGAAGGCGTCAGCCCGCTGCGCCGCGCCACCACCCTCGCCACCCTCGCCGCCGTCCTCGACGACCCCGTCCCACCGCCCGTACGCTCCGGCCCCCTCGCCCAGGCCCTGCAGTCCCTCCTCGTCCGCGACCCCGCCGCCCGCCCCGACGCCGCACGACTCGACCAACTCCTCACCCAGGCCGAGTCGGGCGACGCACCACAATGGGACCGGCCCACACTGACCGCGGTATCGACACCGGCCCCACCCGTCCCGGCGCCGCCCACCCTGCCGGACTCCCGGCTCCCCGGGGATCCGCACCGGCATCGCAGAGCCGCCCTCGCCGTCACCCTCACCCTGGCCGCCGTCGCGGTCACCGCTCTGGTTCTCACCCTGGTCCCGTTCGGCGACGACGAGCCCTCCCACCAGGCCGGAGGCTCCACGCCGAGCACATCCACCACACCCGCCACCACACCTCGGAGTCCGTCTCCACAGCAGAGTTCACCGTCGCGGCGGAGTCCGTCGCCGCAGCAGAGTTCGAGTCCCGTTCAGGCGCCCAGCGAACCCGTGGCCTCCACCCCCGGCCGTTCCGAGCCCTCGCCCCTTCCGGCCGGGACCGGTCGCTGGATCGCCCAGCTGTCCTCCGAGCCCGTCTCCGCGGGCACCGCGGCCCGCGACCGGCACCTCGCGCAGATCCGTGCCACCGTGCCCGAAGCGCTCGTCCTGCGCAGCGACGACTACGCGCCCCTCCGCCCCGGCTACTGGGTGATCTACGCGCCCGGTCCCTTCGCCGACAGCGACGCGGCCCGCGCGTTCTGCGCCGAACGCGGCCGTACGACCACCAACAGTTGCATCAGCCGCTACATCAGCGGCCGTACGTGAGCACGCGGCCGCACGTGAGCCGATGTCCGTTTCGTCGCGGAGGGTTCCGCGGCCACTGCTAGCCTGCCGTTCGTGATCAAAAGTGGTCTCGCGGGCCGAATAGGCCGCATGGCGGGGGACAGCGGGCCCGAGCGCGCGCTGATCGCCGCCAGTTTCGTCAACCGGGTCGGCAACGGTCTGTTCAACGCGGCGTCGGCGCTCTACTTCACCTCGGTCGTGGGCATGCCCGCGGCGCAGGTCGGTGCCGCGCTCACCGTCGCCGGAGTGATCGGCCTGTGCGCGGGCGTACCCGGAGGGCATCTCGCCGACCGGCGCGGGGCGCGCGTGATCATGATGCTGGCCCTCACGGTCCAGGCGGTGTCGATGGCGGCCCTCGTCCTCGTCGAGAACTGGGCCGCGCTCACGGTCGTCGCGACCGTCGACCAGATCGCCGCGGCGGCCGGCGGGGCGGCCTGGGGCGTTCTGGTGGTCCGGGTCGGGGGCGATCGTCCGGCCCTGTTCCGGGCGAAGATGCGCACCTTCGTCAACCTGGGCGTCATCACCGGAACGGTGGGTGCCGGGCTGGCGCTGGCCGTGAACACCCGTGGCGCCTATGTCACGCTGATCCTCGGCAACGCGGCGAGTTTCGCCCTGTGCGCGGCGCTCCTGCTCCTGCTGCCCCGATATCCGGTGCGGGCGGCACCACCGCGGCAGGGCCGCCGGCTCGCTTTCACGGACCGTCCGTTCCTGACGTTCACCGCCCTCTACGGGGCCATGGGACTGCAGTACCCGGTGGTCTCCCTGCTCCTGCCGATCTGGATCTCCGAACACACCGAAGCGCCGCGTTGGACGGTGGCCGCGCTGTTCGCCGTCAACGCCGCCTTCTGCGTGCTGACGCAGACCAGGATCGGCTCCCGCGTCGAAACCCTCCACGACGGCGGCAGGGCGTTTCGCGTCGCGGGGCTGCTCTTCCTCGTCAGCTGCCCGATGATGGCGCTGGCGGCGTACGCCCCTGTCTGGGCGGCGGCGGGACTGGTCCTGGCGGCGGTCTTCGTGCACAGCCTGGGAGAGGTCTGGGAGTCCTCGGCGGGCTTCGCCCTGGGCTTCGGTCTCGCCCCCGACCATGCCCAGGGCCAGTACCAAGGCGTCCTCGGCCTCGGCTTCGGCGCGGGCCAGGCCCTCGCCCCCGCGATCCTCACCACGGTGGTGCTCGGCCTCGGCACGGCGGGCTGGCTGCTGCTGGCGGCGTTCTTCGCGGCGCTGGGTGCCGTCGGCCCGTCTATCGCCCGCTGGGGCGTGCGGACCCGGCCGCAGCCGGGCGTCGCCGCGGAAGCGGTGGGATGACCGCCGCCCCGAGAGCGGCGGGACGACCGGGGAGCGGGCGTCAGGAGCCTGCCGGTGCCGTCTCCGCCCCGGCGACCGGCGCCCCGGCCCGCCGGGGGAGGAGCAGCGGGGTCGCCAGCAGGAGCACGCCGGCCAGGGCGACGGCCGTGCGCGGGCCGAGCAGCGCGCCCAGTACGCCCCACAGGGCGGTCAGGAGCGCGGTCGCGCCCTTGGTCGTCACCGACCAGGCGGTCAGGGTGCGGGCGACCCGGTCCGTCGCGGTGCGTTCGAGGCGGTGGGCGGAGCAGACGGGATTGAAGACCCCGCAGCAGAAGATGAGCCCGAACTCGACGGTCATCACCAGCAGCAGTCCTCCGGTGCCCGGTCCCAGGAAGGCCAGGCCGAGCGGCCAGACCGCACGCAGCGTCCCGGACGCGACCAGGACCCGGCGCTGTCCGAACCGGGTGACCAGCGGTCGTGCCAGCCGTGAGCCGAGCAGCCCGCCGACCGAGGGCGCGGCGAAGGCGAGGCCGTACTGCCACGGTGCGAAGCCGAGCCCGCCGAGCATCAGGACGGCCAGCAGCGGCTGGGCGGCCATCACCAGGCCGTTGAACAGGGAGGTGTTGAGGAACAGCGGACGCAGGGTGGGATCGGCGAGGACGTACCGCCAGCCGTCGAGCAGGTCCGGGGCGCGTACGCGCGTGGCCTCCCGGTGTTCGGGCCGCGGCTCGTGCCCGCCCGCCGCGCGGATGCCGAGGGCGGAGAGCAGGTAGCTGACCGCGTCGGCCAGCACCGTCGCCACCGGACCGAGAAGCCCGATCGCCGCGCCGCCCAGCGGCGGTCCGATGATCGTGGTCGTCCAGGCCGTCGACTCGAACCGGGCGTTCGCGACGAGCAGGTCCCCGGGCGCCACCAGTGTCTTCAGGTACGCGCCGGAGGCGGCGCGGAAGGCGATGTCGGCCGCGGCGACGACGACCGAGACGAGCAGGAGGTGGACGAAGGTGAGCGCGCCGAGCGCGAACGCGGCGGGGATCGTCAGCAGGGCCGCGAACCGCACCAGGTCCATCACCACGAGGACCGGCCGCTTGCGCCGGAACTCCACCCACGGGCCCAGCGGAACCGCCGCGGCCGCGCCCACCGCCGCCCCCACGGAGGCGAGCACGGACACCTCGGCCGGTCCGGCGTGCAGCACCCGGACGGCGATCAGTTCGAAGGAGCCGAAGGCGAGCCACGTGCCGAGCGCGCTCGTCCCGTACGCCCCCCAGAGCCACCCGAACGACCGCCCCAGCCGGTGCCCGCTCCTCATGCCCGACACCCCTCGCCCCTCGCTCCCCACCCGCACGGCCGATCCGCGTCCGAGGACATGAAAGCGAGCACCGCGACCGGGATCAAACAACCGCATGAGCGTGCACCACAACCATCGGTTGTGGCGTTAGGGTGCCTGTGTGGACCTCGAAACCGTCCGGACGTTCGTCGCCGTCGCCGACGCGGGGCAGTTCCAGGAGGCCGCCGTCGAACTGGCGGTCACCCAGCAGGCCGTCTCCAAACGCGTCGCCGGGCTGGAGCGCACCCTCGGGGTGAGGCTGTTCACCCGCACACCGCGAGGCGCCGAGCTCACCATCGACGGCCAGGCGTTCCTGCCGCACGCCCGTGAGCTGCTGCGGGTGTCCGAACGCGCGGTCGCGTCCGTGCGCACCGGCCGCCGTCCGCTGCGCGTCGACATCATCGCCTCGCGCGGCGCGGCCTCGGGCCTGATGCGCGGCTTCCACCGTACGCACCCCGAGGTCGACCTCGACGTGGTGATGCTCCTCGACATCGAGACGGCCGTCGCCGCCGTCCGGTCCGGCACGATCGACGCGTCCTTCCGTGCCGTCGCCGTGCCGGGCCGGACCCTCCCCGAGGACATCGAGTCGGTACGGGTGCTCGACGAGCCGCTCCACCTGCTCACCGGGGCCGGCCACGCCCTGGCGGGAGCCCGGTCGGTGACCGTCGCCGGGCTGGTGGGCCACCGGATCTGGATGCCGGGCCTCGTCCCCGGGTCCGAGTGGGCCGCGTACTACGACGACCTCGCCGCCGAGTTCGGTCTCACCATCGAGGCGACGGGCCCCAACTTCGGCTCCGACGCGCTGCTCGACACCGTCGCCGACACCCCGGAGCTCGCCACGTTCATGGGCGTGCGGACCCTTCCCCGGCTCTCGCCGGGAGACGCCCCCGGCGTCTGGCGCGACGAACGCGGTCTGCGGCTGATCCCGGTGACCGACCCGACCCCCGTCTACCCGCACTCGCTCCTGTGGCACCGCGACGATCCCCACCCGGCGCTGGCCACGCTCCACACCTACCTCGCCGCCGCGGCCGCAGGTCACGACGCGGCCGGGACCTGGACCCCGGGCTGGGTGCTCCCGCGCTGAACACGTCCGCCGCGCGTCCCGCGCGCACGGAGGAGGGGCGGCGCGTCACACCCGCCGGCGGCGTCCCTCACGGGGAGGGAGAGCCGTCGGCCGCCGCGCGCAGTACCTGGTCCAGGGGTGTCGCCCGGTGCCCGGTGAGGTCCTCGACCGCGGTGGTCACGGTGGCGAGCGAGCCGTCGGCGATCGCCGTGTAGGTGGACACCCACGCGTCGAGCTGCCAGTCGGGCGCCCCGTACGCCGCGCGGGAGGCGTACGCCTCCTCGGTCGTCTCCGGTACGTAGGTGACCGGTCGGCCGCCGACCTCGGTGAGGGTCCGGGCCACTTCCGCGAGGGTGAGTGCCTCCGGTCCCGTGAGCTCGTAGGCGCGGCCGGTGTGCGGACGCGGATCGCGCAGGACCGCCACCGCGGCGTCGGCGATGTCGTCCTGGGCGATCAGGGCCGCCCTGCCGTCACCGGCGGGCCCGCGGATCGCGCCGTCCGCGCCCACGAGAGCGGGCATGAAGTCGGCGTAGAGATTGTCGCGGAGGAAGGTGAACGGGATTTCGGCGGCGCGGATGTGCTGTTCGGTGTGCCAGTGGTCCCGGGCCAGTGTGAAGGTCGCGTCGGGGGAGGCCCCGTAGAAGGAGACGTACACGAGGTGTGCGACACGGGCCCGGGCCGCGGCGTCGACGAACGTGCGGTGGTCCCGGAGCCGGTCGGGGGACTCCGAGGCCGAGACCATCAGGACGCGGTCGGTGCCGTGCAGCGCGCGTACGAGGGCTTCGTGGTCGTCGTAGGCGCCGGGCACCGCGATCGCGCCGGGGAGCCGCGGAGCGCGGGAGGGGGTGCGGGCCAGGAGGGTCTGCGCGATGCCGGCGGCGGCCAGCCTGCGCGCGATCCGCCCGCCCAGGCGGCCTGAGGATCCGGTGATCGCGTAGGTGATGTCGGCGGAAGCCAATGCTGTCCTCCATGAGCAGGTGCCGGGCGCCGGGTGCCGGTTTCACCCCGGTGGCCCTGGCGGACGGGGCGGACGGCCGGTCCGCCGGGGTGCGGGTACGGACGAAGAGGCACGGGACGAGGAAGAGGCGCGAGGAGAGGAAGGGATCCGAGGCGGGGAAGAGGTACGAGGCGACGAAGTGGTACGAGACGAGTGTGACGCCGGAGCGGGACGTCTTCGAGGCGGCGGGAGCGCTTCGCCGTGCCGGGGGAGACGACCGTGGCGTCCGAAGGGCGGACGCGGACGCGATGGCAGGTCGTCGGCGTCGTTCCCGGCGAGCCCCGCGTCCGGATGTCACGCGTCCGGACGTCACGCGTCCGGCGTCGTCAGCCAGCGGCCCGGGTGTCCCGGGGGCAGCCGGAGATCCTCGCGCACGGCCGCGTAGTAGCCTTCGCGGCCCCTGCGCTGGCGTTCCAGGAGCGCCTGCCACGCCCGGGGGTCGTGGGTGCCCGCGCGCAGGAACCGTTCCATCTCCATCACCACGGTCACCCATTCCCTGGCCCGGTCCACCACTTCGCGGCTGCCCAGCATGAGCAGGGCCTCTCCCGGAGGATCGCGGTCGTCGGTGGCCCGGGCCAGGAGCGCTTCGGCCTCGGCCAGGGGGCAGCGGGTGCGGATGCGGGTCGTTTCCGATGTGGGCGGCGACCCGGTAGGTGAGGGTCACCGACTTCTTCAGGGACCGCGCGTACTCCGAGTACACGGCGAGACGCCGCTCCTCCCAGCGGCCCGCCTGATCGCGCTCGAAGCGCCGGCGGTCGCTGCGGACGAGAGCCAGGTACGAACCCAGCGCACCGATCACGACGCCTGCGAGAGCGGGGAGTTGCTGAAGAAACGCGGACATGACCGCACCGTACCGACCGCAGGGGTCAGGCGAGCAGCGAGCGTCCGATGATCTCCTTCATGATCTCCGTCGTCCCGCCGTAGATGGTCTGGACGCGGCCGTCGGTGAACGCCTTGGCGATCGGGTACTCGGTCATGTAGCCGTAGCCGCCGTGGAGTTGCAGGCACCGGTCGGCGACGCGCTTCTGCAGCTCGGTCGCCCACCACTTCGCCATCGAGGCGTGGACGGCGTCCAGGGAGCCGTTCGCGTGCTCCTCGACGCACCGGTCCAGGAAGGCGCGTGTGACGGCGCACTCGGTCGCCATCTCCGCGAACTCGAAGCGGACGTGCTGGAGTTCGGACAGCGGCCGCCCGAACGCCTCACGCTCCTTCACGTACCGCGTGGTGATCTCCAGCAGGCGCTCCGCTCCGGCGACGGCGGCCACCGCGATCGTGATGCGCTCCTGCGCGAGGTTCGTCATCAGGTGCAGGAAAGCCCCGTCGAGCTCGCCGAGCAGGTTCTCCTTGGGCACGCGGACGTCGTCGAAGAACAACTCCGCGGTGTCCTGCGCCTTCTGGCCGATCTTGTCGAGGTTCCGGCCGCGCTCGAAGCCCTCCATGCCCCGCTCGACGACCAGCAGCGACATCCCGTGCGCACCGCCCTCGGGTGTCGTCCGGGCCACGACGATCACCAGGTCCGCGCTGATGCCGTTGGAGATGAAGGTCTTGGAACCGTTCAGGACCCAGTGGTCCCCGTGGTCCTCGGCGGTGGTGCGGATGCCCTGGAGGTCGGAGCCCGCCCCGGGTTCGGTCATCGCGATCGCGGTGACGATCGAGCCGTCGCAGAAGCCGGGAAGCCAGCGCCGCTTCTGCTCCGCGGTCGCCAGCGAGGTCAGGTAGGGGCCGATCATGTCGTTGTGCAGGCCGATGGCGAAGCCGGCGGCGTACGCGCGGCCGAACTCCTCGGCGAGCACGGCGCTGTACCGGTAGTCGGTGTTCCCGCCGCCTCCGTACTCCTCCTCCACGGCGAGACCGAGCAGGCCCTGCCGGCCCGCGGCCCGCCAGACCTCGCGGGAGACGATGCCGTCCTCCTCCCACTGCTCGTAGTGCGGCAGCACCTCCTTCTCGAGGAAGGCGCGCACGACCGCCCGGAAGGCTTCGTGGTCCTCGGTGTAGATCAGACGCTTCATGCGGAAGGCTCCTGAGAGGTGAGAAGTGAGAGGCGAGAGGTGAAGGGCGGAGCGGACACGGCCCCGGGAGGGGCCGGTCGAGGCTCCGTCATCGCGCGGCCGAGGCGAGGAAGCGGCCGGCTTCCTCGATCGCGCGGACGCTCTCGAAGGAACCCCCGCCGTCGCAGGGGACGACCGCGCCGGAGATGTAGGCGGCGGCGGACGACGACAGGAACATCGCCAGATCGGCGATCTCCCGCGTGGTGCCGAACCGGCCCAGCGGAACGCTCCCGACCGACCTGTCGCCGTCCGGGTCGTCCCCGGGCGAGAGCCGGGCCAGCCCCTCCGTTCCGGCGATCGGTCCCGGCGCTATCGCGTTCACGCGGATGCCCCTGCCGCCCCACTCCAGCGCGAGCACCCGGGTGAGCTGGTCCACTCCGGCCTTCGCCGCGCACACATGGGCCTGGTAGCGCACGGGGATCGTCGCCTGCGGCGCGGTGATGTTGATGACCGAGGCACCGCGAGCCAGGTGCTCGGAACCGGCGCGCATGACGTGGAAGGTGCCGTTCAGGTCGATGTCCACGACCACCTTGAAGCCGTTCGACGACAACTGGTCCGCCTCGGCGAGGAAGTTGCCGGCCGCGCCGGAGACCAGGACGTCGACCGGACCCCACTCGGAGCGCACCGCCGCGAAGACCTCCGTGACCGACCCCATGTCCCGCACGTCGGCGGTGAAGCCGCGTACCGGGTTCCCGTGCGCGCCGAGCCGCTCGACGGCCGCGTCGACGTTGGACCGTCTCCGGCTGGCCACCGCCACCGAGGCACCCCTCGCGGCGAAGGCCTCGGCGATGGCGAGGTTGATGCCGGACGTGCCGCCGAACACCACCACCCTCTTGCCGCTGAAATCGAACTGGACGTCCATGCGCGTCTCTCCCTGGGGCTTTGTCCGATGCGAACAGCCGCACCGTTCACGGTGGGCTGGGGTTGCGATGACGGCAGCGTCGATGAAGCTGACAAAATAGTCAAGTCTTGGATCGAGCACTTCTGCGGCTTGATGAGCCTGGGGTTGGTGCTTGAGGGGCCTTCTGGTGCTGTGATGCGCGTCTCTTTGACAAAAAAGTCAGGTTGCGGATTCGGTCCGGCGCGTTCCTGGAAAAGCCGCTGGTCGGGCCGTGGACGGGGAGGCCGGGGGCTCGGGTGTCGATGCCGTCGGTCCGCGCGGGCGGCCGGAGAGTGCCCTTGCCCGATTGTGCAACGAGTTGCACAATCGCTGCTCTGTCCTGCTCCGCCCCGCTCCCGCCGAGGCCCCGCCGCCGGCCGTCATGCCGCCGAGGGCTCGACGCACGCTGCCGAAGGACCCGTCATGCCGCTGCCCCCCCGCCCTGTCACGGCCCCTCACGCTGCCCGTCGTGGGCTCGCCCCTGTTCATCGCCTCCGGACCCGAACTGGTCATCGCCCAGTGCCAGTCCGGTGTGATCGGTTCCTTTCCCGCGCTGAACGCCCGGCCCGCGTCGCTCCTGTCCGACTGGCTGGACCGCATCACGGAGGAGAACGCCGCGTACGCGGACGCGCATCCGGACGCCGTCGTCGCCCCGTTCGCGGTCAACCAGATCGTCCACCGCTCGAACGACCGCCTCGAACCCGACATGGACGTGATCGTGAAGCACCGGGTGCCGATCGTGATCACCTCGCTCGGGGCGCGCCCCGAGATCAACGACGCCGTGCACTCGTACGGCGGGATCGTCCTGCACGACGTGACCAGCGACGCCTTCGCCCGCAAGGCCGTCGAGAAGGGCGCCGACGGCGTCATCGCCGTGGCCGCCGGAGCCGGCGGCCACGCAGGGACGCAGTCACCCTTCGCCCTCGTCCAGGAGATCCGCGACTGGTTCGACGGCCCCCTGCTGATGTCCGGCGCCATCGCCCACGGCAGGTCGATCCTGGCCGCCCTGGCCGCGGGCGCCGACCTCGCCTACATCGGATCGGCGTTCCTCTCGACCACGGAGGCCAACAACTCGGCCGCCTACAAGCAGATGATCGTGGACAGCACGGCCAAGGACATCGTCTACAGCAACCTGTTCACCGGCGTCCACGGCAACTACCTGCGCGGCAGCGTCACCGCGGCCGGTCTCGACCCCGACGACCTTCCCGAGTCCGACCCCTCCGCCATGGACTTCGGCTCCGGCGGCAACACGAACGCCCGGGCGTGGAAGGACATCTGGGGATCCGGCCAGGGCATCGGCGCCGTCAAGGAGAGCCGCACCGTCGCCGGACTCGTCGCGACGCTCAAGACGCAGTACGACGACGCGCTGCGCGCCCTCGGGGCGAAGACGCTCGGGGCCACGGTCCGTACGGCCCCGTCGACGACCGCCTGAAGACCCCCTCCCCGTCGGACGACCCGGCACCGATCCAGAAACGGAACCACCATGACCGAAACCACCGCCGTCACCACCTCCACGCGGGGAGGCGTCCGGACGGTCCGGCTCGACCGGCCGGCCCGGATGAACAGCCTGGACCTGAACGCCAAGGCCCGGCTCCTGGACGCGTTGCGGACCGCGGCCGACGACCCGGACGTCCGCGCCGTGGTGCTCACCGGAAGCGGGCGGGCGTTCTGCGTGGGCCAGGACCTGGAGGAAGCACGGTCCGCGGGCGACGCGCAGGCCATGGCCGATGCCGTACGGGAGCAGTACAACCCCCTCGTACGGACGCTCCTGACCATGCCGAAGCCCGTGGTCGCCGCGGTCAACGGGGTCGCCGCGGGCGCCGGCATGGCGCTGGCGCTCGCGTGCGACGTCCGCGTCGCCGCCTCGTCCGCGACGTTCGCCACCGCCTTCGCCGGCATCGGCCTGTCCTGCGACACCGGGATCTCCTGGACCCTGCCCCGCATCGCCGGGCGCGCGGTGGCGCTCGACCTGCTGCTGCGCCCCCGGCTCCTCGGCGCGGCGGAAGCGCTCGACCTGGGACTGCTCCACCAGGTCGTCGCCGACGAGGAGTTCGAGGACACGGTTCGCCGGAACGCGGCCGAACTCGCCGCCGGACCCACGCGCGCGTTCGCCGCCATCAAGGCCGCCGTGACCTTCGCGTCCGGACCGACGCTCGACGCGGCGCTGGAACACGAAGCGCGGCAGATCGCCCTCACCGGCGCCTCGGAGGACTACCGGACGGGCCTGGACGCCTTCCTGGCCAAGCGGAGACCCGCGTTCACGGGGTGCTGAACCCGCCGCGCGGCGACCGCTGCCGTGCCCGCGGGCGACGGGACGGCGCACCCGGACGCGGCGGCCCGCGTGCCTCAGCCGGACGTCGTACCGACGGGGGCGTCGGCGGAAGCCGCCCAGCCCTCGTCCGGCGCGCCCCGCAGGCCGATGGCCGACGCCCACAGCCGCGAGAGGTGGTCGACCACCGTGTCCTCGTCGTAGGACTCGTCCATGGAGAACCTCGCGTGGGCGACCTGCTCGACCATCGACCCCAGCGCCAGCGCGGTCAGCCGGGTGTCCAGGTTCGGGTTCGCCAGCCCCGCGTCCTGAAGGCGCCGGATGCCCCGCGTGGCACGGTCGACGTAGAACTCCCGTATCTCCAGGACCATCTGCCGCAAGGTCTCGTCCGCGGCCGCCCCCTGGTCCACGAGCCGCATCACCTTCGACGCCCGGTCCCAGGCGCGGAGGTAGAGCCGGTTCGCCTCCACCAGCTTGGTGTACGGATCGTCCGCGGTGTCCGGCGGCACCAGGCTGGACGCGAACATCTCGCCGGCGACCGACCGGACGACGTGGTGCAGCAGGTCTTCCCTGGACTCGAAGTACGTGTAGAAGGTGCCGTACGAGACGCCCGCCTCCTGGGCCACCGCCTCGGGGCTGAACGCCGACCAGCCCTGCCGCTCCAGCACGTTGCGGCCGGCGAGGACCAGGCCGTCACGAGTGCGCCGACCACGCGTGGTGGTCGGCGGCGTCGGAGCCGGCTTGGTCCTATGTCGTCCCATGCCCCCATCATCGCACCCGGCCGCACCCGTGAAGGAGGCTCCTGGCGTCGTGGTCCTAGTCGTCCGCGGGGCGCTCGATCGACACCCTCGGGAGCCTTCGGGCGAGTGGCGCGGGCAGCCACCAGGCCCGTGCGCCGAGCATCTGCATGACGGCGGGGACGACGAGACAGCGGATGACCACGGCGTCCAGCAGGATGGCCACGGCGAGGCCGAGCCCGAACTGCTGGAGCATCCGGTCGGAGCTGAGCACGAAGGCGGCGAAGACGACGATCATGATGGCCGCGGCCGCGGTGATGACCTTGCCGGTGGAGGCCAGCCCCTCGCGCACCGACCGTGAGTGGTCCTTGGTGCGCGTCCATTCCTCGTGGATGCGGGAGACGAGGAAGACCTCGTAGTCCATGGACAGCCCGAAGACGATCGCGAAGACCAGAGCGGGGACGAACGCCTCGACCGGCCCGGGCTGCGCGCCGAACCAGCCGTGCTGGAACACGAGCGTGATCACGCCGAGCGAGGCGGAGATGGACAGGAGGTTCAGGACGGCCGCCTTCACGGGGATCCACAGGGAGCGGAAGACCAGCAGGAGAAGGAGCGAGGAGACACCGACGACGACGGCGACGAAGAGCGGCAGCCGGTCGGCGAGCGTCTCGGAGACGTCCTGGGAAGCGGCGGTGGCACCGCCCACCAGGATGCGGGCACCGGTCTCGCGCTCCAGGGGCGGAGCCACGTCGTCGCGCAGGCGGTGCACGAGGTCGACGGTGCCCTCGGACTGAGGAGAGGTCGTCGGGTAGACGAACACCGTGGACAGGGCGCCGTCCTCGGAGGGCAGCGCGGGGCTCGCCTCCGCGACGCCCTCGGTCCCGGCCAGCGCGGCCCGCACCGTCGCCCCGGCGGCCCGCTCACCCTCGACCAGGACGATCAGCGGACCGTTGAAGCCGGGGCCGAACCCCTCGGCGAGCAGGTCGTACGCCTTCCGGGAGGTCGTCTCCACAGGATCGTTGCCGGAGTCCGCGAAGCCCAGCCGCATCCCCAGCGTCGGCGCGGACAGGGCGAGCAGGGCGATCGCACCGACCAGCAGGGTCGGGACCGGGCGGCTCTGGACGACCCGGGCCATGGCGCGCCAGCGGTCGCCTTCGGTCCTTCCCCTCGCCTCCGCCCCGGCCCGCCGCCTGAGGACCTGACCCTGGATGCGCCCGCCGAACAGGGCCAGCAGGGCGGGAAGGAGCGTGAGGGAGGCGGCCATGGTGATCAGGACCGTGACGCTCACGGCCAGGGCGATGCCCTGGAGCGAGCCGAGCCCGAGCGCGACCAGACCCAGCAGGGCGACGATGACGGTGCAGCCGGCGAAGAACACCGTACGGCCGGCGGCGTCCAGGGCCCTGCTGCCGGCCTCGGCGGGACGGGCGCCGTCCAGGAGTTCCTGGCGGTAGCGGTGGAAGATCAGCAGGGCGTAGTCGACGCCCACACCGAGTCCGACGAGCATCAGGATGGGCGGGGTGAAGTCCGCGACGGTGAGGACGTGCGAGGCCAGGACGATCAGGCCGACCGCCCCGCCGACCGCGAAGAGCGCGGTGATCAGGGGCAGGGACGCCGCGAGCACGGAACCGAAGAGCAGCACGAGGACGACCAGGGCGGCCACGATGCCGGCGAGTTCGGCGGTCGGCCCCTCCTTGTCCTCCGCGTTGCGCGCCGCCTCACCGCCGACCTCGACCTGGAGACGGTCGGTCCCGATGCTCCGGGCCGTGTCGATGATCCTGGCGACGTCCTCCCTGGGGACGTCCTCCGTCTTGCCCTCCAGCGTGACGGACGCGTACGCGACCGTGCCGTCCTCCGACACGGCGGAGGCGTCGGCGAACGGGCTCCGCACGTCGGCCACGCCCGCCATCCGCTTCACCCCGTCCAGCATCGGCCCGATCGCGGCCCGGTCGCTCCCGACACCGCCGGCGTCCTTGAAGACGATCTCGACGCTGTCGCCCGCCCGGTCACTGCCGTGCCGCCTGAACAGGTCGGTCGCCGCCTGGGAGTCGGTGCCCGGCAGGGAGAAGTCGTTCTCGTACGCGGGACCGGCCACCGCCGAGCCCAGCGTGATCGCGGCCAGGACCGCCAGCCAGAGGACGACCGCCGTCCAGCGCCTGCGCTGCGCCCAGCCGGCCAGGGCGCCGAACCGGCCGGTACGCGCGGGCCCGGCGGCCCTTGGCGCGGACGGGGCGAGGGACGCGGCCGAGCCGCGGGGGAAAGACATGATGCCTGCCTCGGATTCGAGCGAGTGTTGCGTGGGGTCACCGCCGCGCCCGTCACCGTGCCGGCCGGTGCGGAGCCCGCGGGCGCGCCGACGGGGTCGGCGCCGGTACGCCGGGTGGTGCCGGACGGGGCGGTGATCCCGATCGTGCCCGCGGGCCCGGGCCGCGGGCGTCTGCCCATGGCTGACAACGCGCGTACACCAGCGGTAGTACGTGGATCCGCGCCCTGCACCAGCGGAGGTACGTCACGCGGGCCGGCTCTGCGCCCCTGGCAGGCATTCGGGCCGCGGCGGCGGCATACGCACCGGCCGGGGCCGTGCCGCAGGCAGAATGAAGGCATGCCGCGCCTCGTCCCGACCCGTTTCCGCCTGCCCGGCGGACTCCGCGCCGATCTCCTGGCGGCCCTGGTCGTGCTGGTGCTGGTGGGCGTGGCCGAGGGGCAGCGGCCGGGCCCGGACGGCCACGCGGCGACGTCACCGGCGCTCTCGTGGCTCCTCGCCGCGGCGGTCTGCTGCGCCCTGCTGCCGCGTCGCCGGTTCCCGGTCGCGGTGGGCTGGTTCACCGTGGTCGGCACCGGTGCCTACTACCTGCTGAGCACGGTCGACGGCCCGCTCGTCCTGGTGCCGATCGCGGTCCTGTACGCCCTCGCGTCCCAAGGGCGCCTCCGGGCGTCCGCCGCCATGGCGGCCGTGATGGTCGTCGGCGTGGGCGCGGGCGCCCTCGCCGGGACCGGCGACGTCAACGGCACGGCCGTGTTCATGCTCGGCGGCTGGCTGGTCGCCGTCGTGGCCCTGGGTGCCGTGCGGCACGGACGGGTCGCCTACGCCGAGGAGGAGGCCCGGCTGAGGGCCACCCGGGAGCGACTGCGCATCGCGCGTGAACTGCACGACGTGATCGGCCACAACATGTCCATGATCAACGTGCAGGCGTCCGCCGCCCTGCACCGGCTGAAGAAGGACCCGGGCCAGGCGGAAACGGCGCTCACGGCCATCAAGGAGGGCAGCAAGGAGGGCCTCCGGGAACTGCGGGCCACCCTCGGCGTGCTGCGGCAGGTGGACGAAGCGGCGCCGACGGCTCCCGTGCCGGGCCTGGGCAGGCTCGACGAGCTGGTCGCGTCGGCCGCCCTGGCGGGCATGGACGTACGCGTGGAACGGAACGGGAGCGGACCCTCTCTGCCCGCCGCCGTCGACCTGGCGGCCTACCGCGTCGTCCAGGAGTCGCTGACCAACGCCGCCCGGCACAGCGGCGCCCGCCACGTCGTCGTCCGGCTCGACCACGACGAGAGCCGGCTGGTCCTCACGGTCGAGGACGACGGCCGGGGCCCGCGGCACGGCGGCGACACGGGCGGCAGCGGCATCGCCGGCATGACGGAACGGGCGCGGGCACTGGGCGGAACGCTGAGCGCCCGGCCGGGACGCGAGGGCGGGTTCGTCGTACGCGCCCGGCTACCGTTCACGGACCACGACCAGCCGAGGAGCGGAGCGGTGGATGATCAGGATCCTGCTGGCGGATGACCAGCGGCTCGTCCGCGCCGGGATCCGCTCGATCCTCGACGACGAGGACGACCTCGACGTCGTGGCGGAGGCCGCCGACGGACGGGCGGCCCTCGCCGCCTGCCGCGAACTGCGCCCCGACGTGGTGCTGATGGACATCCGCATGCCCGGCATGGACGGACTGGAGGCCGCGCGGCTCATCTCCGAGGACGAGGAACTGTCGGCGGTGAAGGTCGTCATGCTGACCACCTTCGACCTCGACGACCACGTGTACGGGGCCCTGCGCGCCGGAGCGACGGGGTTCCTGGTCAAGGACACCGAACCCGAGGAGCTCCTGCACGCCGTGCGCGTGGCCGCGCGGGGCGACGCGCTCATCAGCCCGTCCGTCACCCGGCGGCTCATCACCGAGTTCGCGCGCCGCGAGAGGAACACCCGGGAGCCCGACACCCGGCTCGACGCCCTCACCGGCCGTGAACGCGAGGTGATGCGGCTGGTCGCCGCCGGGTGCACGAACGGCGAGATCGCCGCACGGCTGGTGCTCTCCCCCCTCACGGCGAAGACCCACGTCAGCCGCATCATGGCGAAACTCGGCGCGCGCGACAGGTCCCAGGTCGTGGTCATGGCGTACGAGTACGGGATGGTCGTCCCCGGCCGGCCGGACGACTAGGACCTGTCCGGTCAGGACAGGAGTTCCACGTACCCGTCGGTGCCGTGCACGCGGATCCGCTGCCCGTCCCGGATCAGCCGGGTGGCCCCCTCCACGCCCACGACGGCCGGCAGACCGTACTCCCGGGCGATCACCGCGCCGTGCGTCATCGGACCGCCCACCTCCGTCACCAGGCCCGCGACCGCGACGAACAGCGGCGACCAGCTCGGGTCCGTGAAGGGTGTGACCAGGACGTCGCCGGGTGCGAGGTCGGCGTCCGCCATGTCGAGGACGACGCGGGCGCGTCCCTCGACCGTCCCGGCGGAGACGGGCAGGCCGACCAGGGCGCCGTCGGGCGCGTCGTCACGCCGGTAGGACCCGGTGAGGGCCTCACCGTCCGAGGTGAGCACCCGGGGCGGTGTGAGCGTCCGGTACGAGCCGAACTCCTCCTTGCGCCGCCGGATGAGACGCTCGTCGGCCCGGTTCGTGCGGACGACGTCGTGGAACTCCTGGAAGGTGAGGTAGAAGACGTCCTCCTCCTTAGAGAGCACGCCGGCGCGCACCAGGCGTCCGGCCTCCTCCAGCAGGGCCCGCTTGTAGACGAAGGAGCGGCTGACGATGCCGTACTTCGGGTACTCGCGGTACCCGGCGAAAGCCCTGACCTGGTCGATCATCCGCTTGGTGTCGTCCGCCCGGCGCTCCCCGTCCGGCAGGGCCCGCAGACGTGCCAGCACGTCCTCCTCCTTCTCCCGCGCCTTGCGCCGCCCTTGCTCGAAGCGCCGTTCGGCGGCGCCCCTCCCGAAGTTCCTGACGTTGTCGAGGATCACGGGTACGAGCGTGCCGGGGCGCTCGCGCCACCGCGGCCGCGTGATGTCGATCTCGCCGACGCAGCGCATGCCGTACCGGTCGAGGTAGGCCTCGATGGCGTCGCGGGCCTCGGTCCCGCCCGCGAGCTCCGGCAGCTCGTCCAGGAAGCCGTCGCCCTCGGCGCCCTGGAGGAACGCCACCACCTCCGGCCGGGTGCGGATCACGTCGGCGACGTCGAGCAGGTCCAGGCCCATTTCCGACGTGATGTTGTCGGGAGCGGACAGGGTCAGCGTGTCGGCCGCGTTCTTCTCGCCCAGCCACTCCAGCAGCCTGTCGTTGAGCCACCAGGCGGCCTCCATCCCCGCCATGATCGCCCGCATGTTCAGCGGATCACCGAGGACCCGCTTGTGTTCCTCGAAGGCATCCAGCAGGAAGTCGAACAGTTCAGGTCCGCTCTTCGTCCGGATGCCGCGCTCCAGGGCGGCGACGGACGCCCGGCTGCGCTCGATCAGTTCGGTGACGATCGCGGGGTCGGCCTCGGCCGGCATCGACGCCCCGCTCGCGGGCGGTCCGGCGGGGCCCGTGTCCGGGAGCGGGGGGACGAAGTCGCCGCGATCGAGGACGGTCTCCAGAGCGTTTCTGACCAGCGGATCCCCCTTCCCCATGGCGTCCAGGAGGGCGGCGCGGCTCGAGGGCGAGGCCAGGCGCCGGGTGACGTCGACGAACAGCCTCCCCCCGGCCTCGTGCATCGGCACCATGGCCGTGAGCTGCCACATGGAGTACCCCAGCGGCTTCATCGCGTCGGTCATCATCTGCTGATGGCCGACCGAGACGTAGACGTGGTTCTCCTGGTCGTCGGCCTTCGGGACGGGGAACAGCGTCGTGATGGGCCGGCTCTGCACGATCCGGAAGCCGTCGTCGGCCAGGCACCACTCGATGTCCTGGGGGCGGCCGAAGTGCGCTTCGATCCGCCGTCCGAGCCGCACCAGCTCCACGACCTGATCGTCCGTCAGCGACGGCTGCTCCCGCTGCCGCGCGTCGACCGCCACTTCCCGCGTACCACCGCCGGGCAGCGCCCGGACGGCACGCTCCTTGGCGCCGATCGTCCTGACGACGACCTCGTCGTCCCGCACCTTGAAGACGTCCGGGTTCACCAGCCCGGAGACCAGGGCCTCGCCGAGACCGAAGCCCGCGTCCACGGTGGCGGCCTTGCGGTGGCCCGTGACGGGGTCGGCCGTGAACAGGACGCCGGCCGAGTGCGGGAGGACCATCCGCTGGACGACCACGGCCATGCGGACCGTACGGTCGTCGACGCCGTTCCGCCGGCGGTAGGCCACGGCCCGCTCGGTGAACAGCGAGGCCCAGCACCGGCTGACGTGCCGCAGGATCTCCGCGGACCCCACGACGTTCAGATACGTGTCCTGCTGGCCGGCGAACGAGGCCGTCGGCAGGTCCTCCGCCGTCGCGCTGGACCGGACGGCGTAGGCGGCGCGCTCGTCGCCGTGCCGGGCGAGCGCGCCGGTGACCGCCGTCGCGAGGTCACCCGGAACGGCGGTCTCCTCGATGATCCTGCGGATCCGGGCGCTGAGCGTACGGACCGCCTCCCGGTCGTCCGGGTCCAGGCGCGACAGCTCGTCGAGCCGCTCGTCGAGGGACGGCGCCTGCTCCGTGACCCGCCGGAAGGCGTCCGTCGTCACGCAGAATCCGGCCGGAACGCGGACGCCGTCGATCCGCGACAGCCCGCCCAGCTGCGCGCCCTTGCCACCGACGAGCGCGCCCCACGTCTCGTCGACCTCCTGAAGGTCCAGCACGTACTGCCCCTGCTGCCCGTACCGCTCTGTCATCTCCGCCGAATCCCTCGCCCGAACGCGTTCTCGTCCCTGGTCATGCCTTCCCGCCGACGCGTCGTCCGGCCGCTCCGCCGGCCGGGCGACGCGCACCCCGTGTCTTCGCGGGCGGTGGCACAGGCCGACGATTGTGCGCGATGACCGGGCCCTTGCGGCAAGGCCCCCGGTGCGCTATACCTTGGGAGAGGCAAGGAGAGGACTCTCCTTGCCTTTGCCGTTTCCGGTCCTGCTTCCGCCGTGTCAGGCCACGAGCAGACGGAGGCCGAGCTCCGCCGCGTCGAGGGCCACGAGGTCGCGGTTGCGGTCGGCCCACCGCCCCGAGGAGAGGTCCTCGCGGAGCCGGCTCACCGCCCGCTGTTCGGCCTGCGGACCGACCCTCGTCCACACCGACACCGCGCGGCGCACGGATTCGTCCAAGTACGCCTCCGGCCGGCGCCAGTAGGCCTCGAAGAATCCGTCGGCGCAGTCCCACGGAACGAGCACCGGCTCCGCACGGCCCCCGATCGCACGGGTCAGGCCGGCCAGGGAAGGCCACTCGGTGAGGAGGCCGGCGAACTCGGGCAGGTAGTCGCGGACGAGCCAGAACCGCTCACGCCAGGCGGGAGTGCTGGCGTCGTACGTGAACACCACCACGCGGCGGGCCACGCGCCGCATCTCGCGCAGTCCGGCGATGGGGTCCCGCCAGTGGTGAACGGTGCTGAAGGCCATCGCCGCGTCGAAGGACCCGTCCTCGAACGGGAGGTTCTCCGCGTTCGCGGCCACGCACGGCGCCGCGTCCGCGGGACGCTGCGCCCGCATGACCGCCGACGGCTCCACCGCGGTCACGTCGCGGTCCGTGGGTTCGTAGGAACCGGTGCCGGCACCGACGTTCAACACCGTCCGGGCGTCCCCGAGCGCGTCCCACACCCGTGCGGCGATCCGTGGTTCGGTCCGTCGTGTCGCCGGGTAGGCGGATCCGATGGCGTCGTACAACTTCGCTCCGAACATGGTCAGTTGTTCCTCCGGGGTCGTCTCGATGCCCATGGCCCGTGCCTCCAGTTCCCTGTCTATCGCCGTCACCATGGCGGCCGCGCGGTCGCGCTGCTCCATCAGCAGGCCGCGCAACCGGTGCAGCCGTGCGACGGCGTCGGTGGCCGGGTCGTCGACCAGATCCGCGATCTCCCGCAACCCGAAGCCCAGCCGCCGATGGGCGAGCACTTCGCGCAGCCGCTCCACGTCGGCCGCCGCATAGGCCCGGTATCCGGCCGGAGTCCGCGCGGACGGCCGTACGAGGCCGATGTCGTCGTAGTGGTGCAGCGTGCGGACGCTCACGCCGGCCAGCTCCGCCACGCGTCCCACGGTCAGGTGTTCTTCCACGACCCCGACCATGGGGCATGACGTCACGTGAGGGTCAAGCGCCCCTCCCGGATGTGGTCTTGTCAACGCGTGGGCACGCCTTGATAGTTGATCCGTTCGACAGGAGCGGGGCCGACGACGGGGGACAGGGCGATGCGGGGGACCAGGAGTGTGGCGGAGCTCGGTGACAGACGCGGGAGTTACCCGATAGCGGGTGCGACGGGCGGGGTCCTGCAGATGTTCCGGCGCATGATCGTGCTCTTCTTCCTCGTCTTTCTCGGATTCCTGATCTACAAGAGGCCGGACGGCGGGCTCTCCAAGGGGCTGATCTCGGCAGCCGTGATCCTCGGCCTGGTCGGGCTGCGGGCCGCCTGGGGCTGGGCCTCCGTGAGGTTCGGGGCGCGCCTGTGCCACATCCACACCGGCGGTCTCGCCGTGACCGGTCTGTTCGGCCAGGTGAAGCACGTGATTCCGTGGGACCGGATCACCGAGTTGAGGCACGTCTCCAACCTGTCGCCCCTGCTCACCTTCCACCGCTTCGAGCTGGAGCGCCGCGACGCCAGAACCGTGGCGATCCTCGTCCTCAAGGCGAACCCGGAGTTCGTCCCGGCCCTGAAGAGGGCGTCGGAGCTGGCCGGCATGCGCACGGAGCAATGAGCCGGCGCACGTCGACGCGGACGGCGGGCCGGTGGGCGCCGGTGGGTCCGGGTCCGGGTCAGGTACGGGGCGGCAGCGCGGCACCGGGCGTCTCGTCGGCGACGAGGAAGAGTCTGAGACGGCACTCGTCCTCCGCCTCGACGCCCACCTGCCGCCCCCAGTGGGCGGAGAGCCGGTGCGCGACGTCGACCAGCCGGCGGCGGTCCTCCCGGGTGTACGCGGGGTACCGTGCCCACCCCTCGTCGGCGATCCTGTTGCCGAGTTCGGTGAACAGCAGTGACCGGAAGCGCGCCTCCTCCTCGGCGGAGAGCGGTTCGGGCGCGTCCTCCGCGGGCCGCGTTCGGACGTTGTACAGGTCTCGTATCACCGCTCGGCTCGCCCTCTGCTCCGGATCGTCCGCGCGAGCCTACCGGTACGGGCCGGCCGGTACCGGGGGACCGGCCACGCCGACGCAGGCCTCGTTGCCCTCGGGGTCGGCCAGTACCCAGTTCGACGGGGCGCCGGCGTCGCTCACGAGACGGCCGCCCGCCCCGAGGGCCGCGGCGATCCGCGCCCGGGCCCGGTCGTACGGCACCCACACGTCGATGTGGACGCGGTTGCGCCGCGGGCTCCGGGCGTCCGTCGTCCGGAAGTGGAACGGCGCCCCGCGGCCGCCCGGGTCGACCAGGTGCTCGCCGCTGTCCGAGCGGTCCCGGTAATCGAGCAGGGCGCGCCAGAACGGCGCCACGTCGGCACCGGAGAGCGCGTCCACGGTGACCTGGACGGTCTGGACGGCGGACGGGTCGGCCGTGATGTCCAGCGAGCGCGTGAGCGCCGAGATCTCCCCGGCGAGATCGAGGTGCCGCTCGGTCAGCCCGTGGTGGTCGTCCGTCAGGGGGACCAGCCGCACGGTCACACCCTCCCGGCGCAGGTCGACGTCCGGGTGGTCGTCGACGACCCCGGGCAGCTCGCTGATGGCCCGCACGAGCCGGGCGCCGGCCGCGAACGACCCGGTGCGGAAGTAGGCGCACGCCCCCTCGCCGACCACACGCCAGTCCTCCAGGCCGGCGGTCTCGTGGAAGCGCTGCGGACTGACGCGTCCGGTCCTGTTCTCTCCCTCGATCATGCCGCCAACGTAGCGCGCGGTGCGGACCGTGGACGCCGCCGACCGGCTGTCCCCCGCCGGTGTCGTACGGCCCGAGGTGGCCGCCGGGCCGGGAAGCACCGGCGCCGGGCGGTACGGCGCGACGGATGCGGACGTCAGCCTTTCTGGGGACAGGGCTCGCGCGCGGGCGTCAACCGACCTCCGCCCGTGCCGCCTCCAGGAACTCCTTCTGCGGGCCCTGGAGCCGGTCCCATATCGAACCCTCGGCCGAAGCCTGGGCGGGTTCGCGCCACACGACATGACTCAACGCCTGGGCGTACGCCCGGGCGCGCAGGTGGAGCTCCGGCCGGAACAGGACCTGGATCATCCGCTCGCCGACCCACAGACGATCGGTGACGTCCCTGGCCGCCTTGAACCACTCGGGGGTTCCGGCGGCCTCCCAGTCCGGCGCCGTCTCGCGTTCCTCGGCGACGCGTGCCGTCTGCTGTCCGATGTCGATGAACTCCCGCAGCAGAGCCAGCCGTTCGACCCTCCTGGCCTCGGCCAGCTCGGCGGCCCGCCGTCTGTCCTCGTTCCTGCCCGCCTGGCGTCCGGCGGTGATCTGCGCCAGGTACGACAGGCCCCCTCCCAGGACGACACCCACCAGCGAAGCCCACACCTGCGTCTGCATGGCGGATGCCTACACGACGGCCCCGCTTCCCCACAAGGCCGGGCGATCAAGGCCGGACACGGTCCGGCGGACCCCCGCGGTCACTGCTCCGAGGGCGGCGCGGGGGGTTGCGGGCGGTCCATGCGGGCGATCCAGGTGGTGAGCAGCGTTTCCAGCGACGCGGACTCGGCCGGCGCCAGCAGGTCCAGGAGGCGGCGTTCGTTGCGCATGTGGTCGGTGAACGCCCGGTCGATCAGTTCGCGGCCGGACCCGGTGAGGGCGACGATCCGGCCGCGCTGGTCGTCGTCGGAACGGCGGCGGGTGACGAGCCCGGCCCGCTCCAGCCGGTCGATCCTCTTCGTCATCGCCCCCGTGGTGACCATGGTGTGGGCGGCGAGATCGCCGGGCGCCCGTTCGTAGGGCTCACCGGCGCGGCGCAGTGCGCACAGGACGTCGAACTCGCCCTCGCTCAGACCGTGGCGGTCGTAGACGAGGCGGAGCTCGTCGCCGAGCCGGTCGGCCAGGCGGTGCAGCCGACCGATCACTCCTTGCGGGGTGATGTCCACGTCGGGCCGCTCGCGACGCCACTCCGCCTGGATGCGGGCCACGTGGTCCAGGGATTCATGGTGCTCCATGTCTCCATAATAGCTTCCCGGGAAGCTATATTAGCTTCCATGGAAGCTAATATGCGATGGGTCGCCCTGACCGCGGTCGCGCCCGTGGCCTGGGGAGCCAACTACTTCGTGACACACGAGTTCCTGCCGGCCGACCGGCCGCTCTACGGGGCCGCCCTGCGGGCCCTGCCCGCGGGGCTCGTCCTGCTCGCCGTGCGCGGGCGGCTGCCGCGCGGCGCGTGGTGGTGGCGGTCGGCGGTGCTCGGCCTGCTCAACATGAGCGTGTTCTTCGTCCTCGTCTACGCCGCTTCCCAGCTCCTTCCGACGAGCGTGGCCTCGACCGTCATGGCGGTGGCCCCGCTGACGATGATGCTCATCGCCTGGCCGCTGGTGTCCGAGCGGCCCCGGACCGCCCACCTCGCCGGTGCCGTGACCGGGCTCGGAGGGGTCTGCCTCATGCTGCTGTCCGGCGTGGAGGCGGTGAGCGTCCCCGGAGTCCTCGCCTCGGCCGCCGCGATGCTGGTGTCGTCCTTCGGGTACATCCTGGCCAAACGGTGGAGCGCGGGTGTCGACGTGCTCGCCTCGACCGCCTGGCAGCTCACCGCCGGAGGCCTGTTCCTGCTCCCGGTCGCCGCGGCCGTGGAAGGCCGTCCTCCCGCGCTCTCCGGGCAGACGCTCCTCGCGTTCGGCTACGTCACCCTGATCGCCACCGCGCTGGCCTTCGCCGCCTGGTTCACCGGACTGCGGCACCTGCCCACCGGGACCGTCGGACTGATAGGCCTGCTCAACCCCGTCACCGGCGTGCTCCTCGGCACCGTGGTCGCGAAAGAGGTGCTGACCCTCCAGCAACTGGGCGGCCTGGTCCTGGTCCTGGCCGGAGTCGTCCTGGGCCGGCCCGCGCGCACGGGCCGACGCGGCACGGGCCGGGCGCCTGTTCACCGCCGGGCACCGGTTCGCCGCGGGCATCCGGTGAAGGTCCGTGACGAGTGATGCCGTGAAGGACGCCGCGGGCGGGGCGGGCGCCGGGCTGTTACCGGTGAGTCCGTACGGAGAACTCGTTGCCGTCGGGGTCGAGCATCAGGACGTGGCCGCCGTCGTTCCCGCCGGTGGACGTACGCGTCGCCCCGAGCGAGACCAGGCGGTCGACCTCGGCGTCCGGGTCGGCGCCGGCGGGGAGCGCCAGCTCGAAGAACAGCCTGTTCGTGCCCGTCTTCGGCGCCACCGGGGGACCGCCCCAGGTGATCTTCGTACCGCCGTGCGGGGACTGGATCGCCGTCTCCTGGTCCTGGTCCCAGACCAGGGGCCACCCCAGCGCCTCGCTCCAGAAGTAGCCGACCTCCTGCGTGCCGTCGCAGGCGAGGGCTCCGATGAACCCGGTGTCGGCGAGGAACTTGTTGCCCGCCTCGATGACGCAGAACTCGTTGCCGTCCGGATCGGCGAGCACCACGTGCTCCTCTTCCGGGAGCTGGCCCACGTCGAGGTGTCGGCCGCCGAGCTCCAGGGCCCGGGCGACCGTCCGCCGCTGGTCGTCGGGGGAGGCGCTCGTCAGGTCGAAGTGCGCCCGGTTCCGGCCGGTCCTCGGTTCCCGGCCGGGCAGGAACCGGATGCGGAACCCGGCCGTGTCGGGCGGCAGGATCGCGATGTCGTCGCCCTGGCCGGTGGCCGGCTCCCAGCCCAGGACACCGGACCAGAACCGCGCCAGGTCCGACGGCTGGGTCGCGTTGAAGCAGATCGCGAACAGCTGACTGGTCATACCCCGCACAACTCCGATCCGCTGACGGCCGATTCGTCGCCGGCCCACGTGGCGCGTGCAGCATAGGGAAGACCGGAAGGGAACCGCATCCGGGTTTCCACGGCGAGGCGCCGCAGGAAAGCCCGGGCGGGCGGGCCCGGCCGGGCCCGCCTCCGGGGGCCTGCGGAGGCCCGCGTACCCGATACGCAGGTCGCCGTGGAGTCAGAGGCGCGGGCCCGTCACGGTACGCGCGGTGTTCACGTCGTCGGGGCACCACTCCAGTACCGGGTCAAAGAGCCTTCTTTGAACGGGGCCGGGCTGACGCTGAGTTCTCCGGCGAACGGGCGGTCCAGGACGAAGACCAGGAGCAGACTGAAGCCGACGAGCCCGGCGACCGACGCGACGAAGAGGATCTGGACCCTCAGTTTGCGCATGCCGTAGAGGAACGTGAGCGGAACCAGGACGAGGGCGCCGCCGAAGGCCAGGACCTGGAGCAGCGAGGGGAGTTCCTGGCGCGCCATGGTGATGCGGGCACGGCGCTGGGAGGCGATGTCGTTGAGACGGGTGACCGCCTCCTCGTAGAAGACCTGCTCGCTCCGGCTCTTCGGTTCGTACTCCTGGAGCGCCTGGAAGGCGGACCGCAGGTGGGATTCCGTGGCGCCGTAGCTGGGCTCGCCCGCCCGCATGCGGGGCCACTGGTCCTCCACGACCGCGTGGACGTAACCGCTCATCGCGGAGTCGAGACGGGCACGTACCGGTGCCGGGAACGCGTCGGCGTCCCGGGTGATGAGCGCCGCGTCGGTGGCCTCGGAGGCGACGATGGTCTGGGTGTCCTCCAACTGGGTCCAGAGCGTGACGATGACGAAGGCGAGGATGATCCCGTAGATCGCGCCGAACATGCCGAGCGTCACCCCGACCATCTCGTTGTGTTCGCCGCGGGCCACCGAGGGATATCTGCGGCGCAGCAGCACGCTGCCGCCGACGGCGAGGAGTACGGTCCCGCCGACGGTGACGACGGCCAGGGTGAAGGTGCTGAAGTGGTTGAGCAGCCAGAGCGAGAGGTGCGCGGAGTCTAGAGCGGACACGCCTGCCCAAACGCACGGCCTGGACCGGCCGCTACGGGTGTGGCCCGCAAGTTCACACCACCGGGTGAGAGCTCCGTTCCGCGGTACCGGTGGCCGGGCAGGACGGCCCCGCCCTGCCCGGCCACCGGCCTCACGCGGACGGCGGCTCCCGCGAGGGCGAGCGCGGCGCGACGGGGGGAGAGACGGGCGGTGGCCGTCGGGACTCGTGTTCGACATGATCACAGCGTGCCGACCGTGACCGCGCGACCGCTGTCCGTGATGCCCCTGCCCCGTCCCTGAACCGACCCCGACCGCGTGTCAGGGGCACCGTGCGGTCGTGCCCGCCGGTGCGCGGGCGGGCGGTGCTGTCAGACCCGTCTGACATCATCCGGCGCATGGATCTTGCCGACGTGTTCGTGGACATCGACCGTGTCGCCTGGGCGGAAGCGCGCCATGCCTACGGCCCCGCCGACGACGTTCCCGGTCTGCTGCGCGCCTTCACCGGCGAGGACCCGGAGGACGCGGCGGAGGCCGAACAGGATCTGTGGGGCAGCCTCGTTCACCAGGGTTCGGTGTACGAGGCCACGGTGGTGGCCGTTCCCTTCCTGGCGCGTCTCGCGGCCGCGGGCGTCCGCAGGGAGAAGCTGCTGGGTGTGCTGGGCGCCGTCGCGGAGAGCACGGACGAATGCGGTCAGGTCCGGCCCGGCGCGGCGCGCGCGGCCGTCGTGGCGCAGCTGCCGCTGATGGTGCCCCTGCTCTCCGACGACGTTCCCGAGGTGCGGCAGTGGGCGGCCTGGGCGGTGGGCCAGTGCGGGCGGGCGGCGGCCCCGGCCGCTTCGGCGGCGTTGCGGCGGCGCTGGGAGACGGAAACCGATCCGGTGGTGCGGGCCGATGTGATGAGCGCGTACGTCCGGATCGACCGGGCCGCGGCGGAAGAACTGTGCGGGGCCGCCCTGTCCGAGTCGGAGGCCCCGCCGGTCCGCGTCGCGGGGCTCCTGGCCGCCGTGGACACCGGCAGACCCTGGGACGGCGAACTGGCGGAGGCCGTGGCGGCCCTGGCGCCGCTGAAGCGGCACACGGCGGACAGCCTCTGGGAACGGACGCCGTTGTGGGCCCTGGCCGCCGCGCTGTACGAACGCGGCGGCGTGGACGAGGCGATCGACCTCGTGGTCGCGGCGCTGGAACGTGCGGTGCGGGCCGCGCGTGACGACGCGGATCCCCGTCCGGCCGTCACCGAGGCGACCTGGGCGGCCGAGTCGCTCGCCCGGCGCTCCAGGACCGCGCCGGCGCGGCTGCTGCCGGCGATGCTGCCCCTCCTGGACGACGAGGCCACCGCCGGAGACGTCCTGGAGGCGGTGTGCCAGTGGGGCGAGCCCGCTCCCCAGGCGGTTCCGGCACTGCTCGCCCTCGCCGACGGCGCGAGCGAGGTGGCCGATCCAGCCCTGGCGGCACTGGTGTCGCTGGGCGCGCCCGAGGCGTCGGACCTCCTCGCGCGTCATCTGGAGCAGCGGCCCCTCGCTCTGGAAGCCGCCTGGGCGCGTACGGCCACGCGACGTCCGCCGGCCCCCCTGCCGTGCACGGCGGTACTGCTCGACTCGGTCCGCGCGCGCCTGGCCGCGGTGACGGCCGACGGCGCGAGAGGAGGCAGGCGCGGGTCGCTGTTCGCGGGCGGGCTCGCGGCCGTGAACGAACCGGTCTACCTGACGGGACTCCTGGCCGGCTGGGGCCGGTCGGCCCGGGCCGCGATACCCGAATTGCTGGACGCGCTGCCGCACCGCCCCGCCGTGGCAGGCCGGGCGCTCGCCGCCGTCGCCGACGCGGAGCTCGACCCCCAGGTGGTCACCGCCCTGCGATCCGCCGCGGAGACGGGCTCCAGGGCCGACCGCGTGGACGGCGCGACCGCGCTCCACGCCCTGACGGGCGACGCCGATGCCCTGGTCGCCGCCCTGGGAGCGGCGCTCGGGGAGCGGAGCGGACCGCGCGACCAGTGGGTCCATGCCGCCGTCTCGCTCGGAGAGCGGGCCCGCCCGCTGCTGCCCCACCTCTCGGCCCTCTCGGCGGTACCGGCCGAGCCGGCGAAGACGCGGGCCGACGCCACCGAGGTCCGTGCGGGGCTGGCGGCGGCCGGAGCGGTGTGGGAGCTGACCGGGGATCAGGAGGCCGTGCTGCCCATGGTCCTGGAGGGCCTGACCTGGGCCACCACGCCATGGGGCCACCACGTGGCGAACAGCGCGGCCGAGGTCGCCGTCCTCCTCGGCCCCGACGCGGCACCCGCCGTTCCCGGCCTGCTGGCGATGCTGGACCGACGGGACACGGCCGCCGCGGCCGCGCGAGCGCTGGTGGCCGTGCACCCGGGCAGTGACCGGCCCGCCGGTGTCCCGCTCGCCGACCTGGTCGACCACGTCCTGAAGGCGGTCGTGCCGGGCGGGCACCTGCACTCCGCGCTGCCCGCGCTCGACGCGCTCGCCGCCATCGGCCCCGAGGCGTTCACCCCGGCCCAGCGCGACCGCGTCCGGACGGTCGCCCACGGGGACCGGCGCATCGTGGGCTCGGGCAGCCACACCGAGATCGTCCACGACGACGTCGAGCTCGGCGCCCGCGCCCGACGTGTGCTGGGGGACCCGGCGCCGTGACCGGCGGGTTCGGCCCGCGGGCGGTTCGGCATGATGCCCGTATGAGCATCATCGTCGAGTTCTTCACGGCTCCGGACGACGCGTCGGCGGCCCTGGTCCTCGGGGCCGGGCCGCGGCACGCCTCGGAGTCGCTCTCCTTCGGCAACTTCGATCCCGAGGAAGCCGTGGTCGAGTGGGAGTGCCTCCTCGCCGGCGGCAGCTTCGAGAACCTCGTCGAAGCGGGCGAGCCGCGTCTCGTCGCAGGCCACGACGACGGCGGAAGCGTCGTCTTCGTGATCTCCCCGCGGCTGTTCACGGCACTCGCCGAGGCCGAGCGGTCCGAGCTGGACGACGCCGCCGTCTCGTGGGCGGCGTGGCGCGCGCGGGACGGCGAGACCATCGGCACGGACATCGCGTCCGTGATCCTGGGCGAACTGGCCGCCCTCGTACGAAGCGCACGTCACCAGGGCCAGGGCGTCTACTGCCGAGTCGCGTAGCCGGTCAGGACTCGGTCCGGCCGTCCACCAGCCGGGCGACGGCCGCCGACTTCTGTCCCGAGCCCGGTTCAGGCAGGGCCGACCCGTCGGCCCGGGCTGGGCCGGCCCAAGTCGGCCCAGCCCGACCCAAGTCGGCCCGGCCCAGCCCAGGTCGTGTCGCCCTGGACGGCCGGGGCGGGATAATCCGGGCGTGACCCTCACCTCACGGCAGCTCACCCTGGCGACCCTGGACCGTCAACTCCTCCTGGAGCGCAGGCGCCTCGACGTGGCGGAGGCGGTCCGCCAGGTCTGCGCCGTCCAGGCACAGGCACCCGCGTCGCCGTACCTGGCCCTGTGGAACCGCGTGGAGGCCTTCGAGCCCGAGCACCTCGACGCGGCGTTCGCGGACCGGCGGATCGTGAAGGCGACCCTCATGCGGGTCACCCTGCACGCCGTCCACGCCGACGACTACGCGCCTTACCACGCAGCCATGTTCCGGAGCCTGCGGGCGTCGCGGCTGTACGACCGCCGCTTCACCTCGACCGCATTCGCCGAGGACGAGGCCGACGCGCTGCTGCCGTGGCTCGCCGGGTTCCTGGCGCGCCCCCGCACCGGAGCCGACGTGGAGGCGGAGGTCACCGAGCGCTTCGGTGAACACGCGCACCGCCTGTGGTGGGCCCTGAAGACGTACGCGCCGATCCAGCACACCCCGGTCGGCGGTCCGTGGTCCTACAGACTGCCGAACACCTATCTCGCCTCGAACGTGGACCCACAGACCGAGACGCAGGACGCGGCGGCGGGGGTCCGGCATCTCCTGCTCGCCCACCTCCGGGCGTTCGGACCGGCGTCGGCCCAGGACTTCGCGCGGTTCACCCTGCTGGGACGCCCGGTGATCACCCAGGCGCTGAGCGAGCTCGGCGACCGGGTGGTGCGGGTTCCCGGGCCGTCCGGAGCCGTCCTGTTCGACCTGCCGGGCGCCACCGTGCCCGCGGAGGACACTCCCGCGCCGCCGAGACTGCTGCCGATGTGGGACAGCACGCTGCTGGCCCACGTGCTCCCCGGGCGCGTCATGCCCCAGGACCACCGGCCGCTCGTCGTCCGGCGCAACGGCGACATCCTGCCCACCCTGCTCGTGGACGGCCAGGTCGCCGGAGTGTGGCGCACGACGGACGGCGGCCTGGAACTGACCGCGTTCCGCAAGCTCGACAAGACGGCCTGGCGCGGCCTGACCGAGGAGGCGCAGAAGCTGGCGGCGCTGCTCGCGGACCGGGACCCGGCCCCGTACAGCCGTTACAACCACTGGTGGGACAAGGGGATCCCGGGCGTCGAGCGCAGGACGGTCAAGGGGTGAACCAGGTGGTGCCGGGCCCCTGATGAGCCGTCATGATCCAAGCCTTAGGCTGTAGTTGATCAACATTGCGGACCAGGGTCGTGGGGTCGGGGGACGGAGCCGGATGAACAGCGCAGCCGAGGCGTTCCAGCCGCTGGAGGCGGACGATCCGCGCCTGGTGGCCGGTTACCGTCTCGCCGCCAGACTCGGCGCGGGCGGCATGGGCCGGGTCTACCTGTCGCACACGCAGGGCGGCCGACCGGTGGCGATCAAGGTCGTACGGCCCGAGCTCGCCGACTCACCGGACTTCCGGCACCGGTTCCGCCGGGAGATACAGGCGGCCCGGCGGGTCCGGGGCGCCTACACGGCCGAGCTGATCGACGCGGACGCGGACTGCGCGACGCCCTGGCTCGCCACGCTCTACGTGCCCGGTCCCTCCCTGGCGGAGGCGGTCGCCAGGCGGGGACCACTGCCGGTGCAGGCGGTGCTGTGGCTCATGGCGGGGGTGGCCGAGGCGCTGGAGGCCATCCACGGCGCGGGCATCGTGCACCGCGACCTGAAGCCGTCGAACGTGCTGCTGGCCTCGGACGGGCCACGGGTGATCGACTTCGGCGTCTCCCTGGCCTCGGACGTCACCTGGCGCACGGCCACGGCCGCCGCCATCGGCACCCCGCAGTTCATGGCCCCCGAACAGGCGGTGGCCGGTGAGGTCACCGCCGCCACCGACGTCTTCGCCCTCGGCCAGACAGCCGTGTTCGCCGCGCTGGGCGAACCGCTGTACGGGGACGGTCCCTCGGTCAGCGTGCTGTACCGGATCGTGCACTCGAAGCCCGACCTGTCACCCCTGCCCGAGCAACTGCGACCACTGGTCGCCCGCTGTCTCGCCGCCGATCCCGGGGAACGCGTCACCCCGGGGGAGATCGTCCAGTGGTGCCGACAGCGTCTGGGGCGGGACGCGGACGGCGGCGCGGGCCCGGCCGTCTGGCGGGAGGTCACGGGGCCGGAGGTGACCGTGCCCTCTCCGGTGCCCGACCCGACCCCGGTGCACACCATGCCGCTCATCGCGTGGCCGCGGGGGACGCGGCCGGCCGAGCCCCCCGCCCGGCGTCGGCGCGTCGCGCGGATCGCGGCCGTCTCGACGGCGGGCGCCCTGCTGGCCGCGGGCCTGACGTGGACGGTCATGGAATTCGACGACCGGAACGGCCGACGGGACGCGGCCGGGTCGTCGAGGTCCGGTCCCGGTGCCTCCCCGAGGGCGTCGGCGCCCTCGAAGGGCACCAAGGACGCCTCCGGCTCCGACCGCCGTACACCCAGGACCTCCGACTCCTGGGCGGCCTCGTCCGAGTCACCGAAACCCGAGGCGCACCCGCTCCAGTGGCTGGACGAGAAGAAGTCCCTCGACATCAAGGAACCGGTCGCCCGCGACGACGCCAAGGGGGACATCCGCTTCGTCTGTGACACCACCTCGTGCGACCTGGAGAGCGACACCAGCGTGTTCAGCATGGAGTACACCGGCAAGCAAGGGGCCACCTTCGACACGTGCCGCCTCACCCTGACCGGCGCTTCCCGCCACCGCCTGGAGCTGGCCGCGGCGGCGGCCGGGAGCGAGATCTGCGTCAAGCACCCCTCCGGGGACATCGCGCTCCTCGTCGTCCAGGTGAAGTCGACCGCGCTGGCGAACAAGGGCCCCAGCTTCCTGACCGCGGACATGACGGTCTGGCGGGCGACCTGATCCCGCACCGGGCGAACCCGTCCGACCGCCTTCGGCTCCGTCGCCCCCGGCCCGGCCCGGCCTCAGGACGTCAGACCGCGCCGGGCGGCCCCTGCGGAGAGACCAGACCGCTCTCGTAGGCGAGGACGACGGCCTGCACACGGTCCCTCAGGTCGAGCTTCGACAGGATGCGGCCCACGTGCGTCTTGACCGTGGTCGGGCTGAGGAACAGGCGGTCGGCGAGTTCGGCGTTGCTGAGGCCGGTCGCCAGCAGACGGAGCACCTCCAGCTCGCGCGGGGTCAGCCCGGACAGATCACGGTGGAGACCGGGCCCCGGGGACTCCTGGCGGTGCGCGAAACGCTCGATCAGCCTGCGGGTGATCGTGGGCGCGAGCAGCGCGTCGCCGGAACGCACGAGGCGCACGGCCGCGACGAGGTGCTCGGGGGTGACGTCCTTGAGCAGGAAGCCGCTCGCCCCGGCGGTGAGCGCCGCGTACACGTAGTGGTCGAGGTCGTACGTCGTGAGGATGACAACCCGGGTGCCCGCGGAGCCGTCGGGGCCGCCGCCGAGGATGCGCCGGGTGGCCTCGATGCCGTCCATCCGCGGCATCCGGATGTCCATGAGGACCACGTCGGGCCGGGTGCGGCGGACGGCGTCGACCGCCTCGGCGCCGTCCGCGGCCTCCGCCGTCACCTCGATGCCGTCGGCGGCGAGGATCATCCCGAAACCGGTACGCACCAGCGCCTGGTCGTCCGCGATGACGGCGCGCAGCGCGGGCCCGTTCACACCGCCTCCCACGGGACGCGCGCCGTGACCCGGTACCCGCCGGTGAGCGCCGGTCCGGCGGTGAGCTCGCCGCCGTAGACCGCGAGCCGCTCGCGCAGCCCGATCAGTCCGCGGCCGTTGCCGTCCACCGGGGGCGCGTCCCGTACGGCTCCCGTGTCGGTCACCTCCATCTCCAGCCAGGCGCCGGTGAACCCGATCGACACCGTCGCGTCGGCGCCCGCCGCGTGCTTGATCGTGTTGGTGAGCGCCTCCTGGACGACGCGGTACGCCGTGAGCTCCACCCCGGGCGGCAGCGGCCCGGGAGGCAGTGACACCGTCAGGCGCACCGGGGTCCCGGCGGCCCTGACCCGCTCGGCGAGGGCGTCGAGCTGTCCGAGGCCGGGCTGCGGCTCCAGACCGTCGGCGGGACTGTCGGGGCCCGTGGCCGGACCCGCGAGCAGACCCATCACGTGGCGGAGTTCGGCCATGGCGGCGCGGCCCCCGGCCTCCACCGCCAGCAGCGCTTCCTTGGAACGCTCCGGGGCCGCGTCCATCACCTTGCGCGCCGCGCCCGCCTGGATGACCATCACGCTCACATTGTGGGTGACGACGTCGTGGAGCTCGGCGGCTATCCGGGCGCGCTCCTCCTCGACGGCCCGGCGCATGGCCTTCTCCTGGGCCTGCTGGAGGTCCGTGAAACGCTTCCGGCTGGCTTCCAGCCGCAGGCGCCCGAGCCGTACGAGGCTGGCCAGCACCCCGACGACCAGGAGCACCACGGCGGGACTGGACCAGCCGGGGAGCATGGGGTCCGCGTCCTTGAACGAGAGACCCGCCAGCACGGCCGCGACGATCAGCGCGATCAGGGCCCGCGTCCGGTAGCGGCTGTGCGCGACGGCTCCGTACGCGGCGATGCTGCAGGTCAGCACGTTGATCCAGGAGACGTCGTCGGCCAGGGCGAGCGTGGCGGTGGCGATGACTCCGAACGCGAGCAGCGGGTGGCTGCGCCTGGCCGCGAGCGGCAGCGCCGACAGCACGACCAGGATCCAGGACGCGGAGCCGGACTCCCTCTCGACCATCGGCCCGGGACGGGGAACGGCCGGGGGGTACGGGTCCGGGGGCGGGTAGGCGTCCCGGATCCCGGACACGCTCCTGGAACTGATCCGTACCGGCCCGTCCCCGGGGTAGCGCGCCGCCACGACCAGGGCGACGACGGTCAGTACGACCGCCAGCACCACGTCCACGCGCACCGCCCGCCGGGACAGCGGGGTGTGCTCGCCCTCCGGGCGCATCGCCTCGCGCACGTGCGCCCACCACGTCCCCGGCCGCAGCACGTCGCCGGCCCGCTCCCGCCAGTGCCCGGCCGGCTCCCGCCGTGTGTCCGCCCGCGACGTGTCGCGCGGCCGCCCGTACGGCTCCTCCTTCTCCATCCGCACATTGTGCGGTCCCGCGGTACGGCTCCACGTCCCCCTGCGTGACCAGCGCACCTGACCGGCAGGCGTACTCCTCGAGGATGACCCCGCCGACGGGTCCTCCGCGGGGAGGGCCGTATGTCGGTGCCACGGCCGACGCGCCGCCGCGGCGCCCGCCCGTACGTTCACCGGGCCCACACAGAGCGGGCCCACACAGAGCGGGCTCACACAGAGCGGGCTCACACAGAGCGGGCTCACACAGAGCGGGCCCACACAGAGCGGGCCCACACAGGGCATCGGCTTCCCGACCACGAAGGACGGACACACCCATGAATCACGTGATCGAACTGGAGGGCGTGGCCAAGCGGTACGGCGGCGCCGACGCCCCGGCGCTCGGACCGGTCGATCTCGGCGTGGCCCAGGGCGAGGCCCTGGCCGTGACGGGGCCGTCCGGCAGCGGCAAGTCCACGCTGCTCAATCTCGTCGCCGGCCTCGACCGGCCGAGCGAGGGCGCCGTGACCGTGGCCGGGCAGCGCGTCGACCGGATGGGCGAGCACGCGCTGGCCCGGTTCCGCCGCGAACGGATCGGCATGGTCTTCCAGTTCTTCAACCTGCTCGACGACCTCACCGTCGCCGACAACATCCAGCTCCCGGCCCAGCTGACCGGGACCGCCCGGCGGGTGGCGGCGACCCGGGCCGGGGAGCTGATGGAGGTGCTGGGGATCCAGAAGCACGCCCGCGCCTATCCCGGACGGCTGTCCGGCGGCGAACGCCAACGGGTCGCGGTGGCAAGGGCGTTGGTGAACAAGCCCGCCCTGCTGCTCGCCGACGAGCCGACCGGCGCGCTGGACACCGCGTCGGGGCAGGAGGTCCGGGACCTGCTCGTGGATCTGCACCGCGGCGGGCAGACCGTCGTCCTGGTGACGCACGACCTGGAGCTGGCCCGGGCCTGCGCGCAGCGCACGATCCATCTCGTCGACGGCAAGGTGGCCGTCGACACGCGCGCGGAGGCCGTCCGATGACCGGGTTCGGCAGCGGAGCCCTCGGGCGGGTCGTGCGCTCCGGAGTCGGCAGACGACGCGTCCAGACGCTGGTGATCGCCGTGGCCACCATGATGGCGGTGGCCTCGGCCGTGGTCGCCGGGTCCCTCATGGTCGCCACCGACGCTCCCTTCGACCACGCCTTCGCACGGCAGCGCGGGGCGCACCTCACCGCGGAGATCGACCCGAAACGGGCCGGTGCCGCCCGACTGGCGGGCACCCGCGGCCTGGAGGGGGTCACGGCGAGCGCGGGACCGTTCCCGTCCACGACGATCAAACCGGTCGGCCGGGACGGCGGACACCTGCCCGCGCTGACGCTGGTCGGACGGACCGGTCCCGGGAAGGACGTGGACGCGCTGGACCTCAAGTCGGGCCGGTGGCCGCGCGAGCGGGGTGAGATCGTGCTGTCCGCCTCGTTCTCCGGCCCGTTCCTCGAACTCGGGTCGACGCTGACGAGTTCCGAGGCCGCCGACGCGCAGACGCTGACCGTCGTCGGCTTCGCGCTGTCCGCGAGCGGGAGCGCCGACGTCTGGGCGACCCCCTCCCAGGTCAGGTCGCTCGCCACCGGGGACGGCGTCCTCACGACCCAGATGCTCTACCGCTTCGACTCCGCGGCCACGAAGGCACAGGTCACCGCCGACCGGAAGAGGCTGACCGCCGCCCTGCCCCCGGGGGCGCTGATCGGTACCCAGTCGTGGCTGGACACCAAGCGCGCCGTCGATCAGGGCGCGGCGGCGACGATCCCGTTCCTGTTCGCGTTCGGCGTGCTCGGCCTCGTCATGTCGGTGATCATCGTCGGCAGCGTGATCAGCGGCGCGGTCGGCACCGGCCTGCGCCGCATCGGCATCCTCAAGGCCATCGGCTTCACCCCGCGCGAGGTCGTACGGGCTTACGTGGCACAGGCGTTGATCCCCGCCGCGGCCGGCATCGCGCTCGGGGTCGTCCTCGGCAACCTGCTGGCCGTACCGCTGCTGAACGACACCGAGTCCGTGTACGGAACCGTGTCGCTCTCGGTGGCCTGGTGGGTGGACGTCGTGGTGCCGGCCGGTGCGCTGCTCGTGGTGGCGGTGGCGGCCCTGGTGCCCGCGCTGCGGGCCGGCAGGCTGCGTACGGTCGAGGCCATCGCCGTCGGCAGGGCACCGCGCACCACGCGCGGTCAGTGGGCGCACCGCGCGGCCGGACGGCTCCCGCTGCCCCGTCCGGTGACGTACGGCCTCGCCAGTCCCTTCGCGCACCCCGTGCGCGCGATCGCCATGGTGCTGGCCGTGACCTTCGGGACGGTGGCGGCGACGTTCGCGGTGGGACTGACGCAGTCCCTCAACGCGGTGGCGAGCGCGCAGGATCCCGAGGAGAGCGCCGACGTCACCGCCATCAGCGGAGCGGCCGGCTCGGGACCCGGCCCCGCCCGGGTGCAGAAGGAGCCCCAGCGGGCCCCGGCCGGTTCCGGGCGCGCGCCCGCCTCCCCGGGGGCGAACGAGCAGCAGCCGTCGGCGGATCCGGACGCGGTGCGTGCCGCGATCGCGGCGCAGCCCGGCACCGCCTCGTACTACGGCACGACGACGGGCGACGCCACGGTGACCGGGGTCTCCCGCACCGTCCGGGCCACCCTCTACCAGGGCGATTCACGCACCGGCGGCTACGAGATGATCGCGGGTCACTGGATCACCGGGCGGGGCCAGGTCGTGGTGCCCACCGGCTTCCTGGAGCGGACGGGCACCAGGATCGGCGACTCGGTGCGGGTGACGTTCCAGAAGGAGACGGTGAGCCTGCGCATCGTCGGCGAGGCGTTCGACACGTCGGACGACGGCATGCGGGTCCACGCGGATCTCGACAGCTTCGCCGCGGCGGAGCCCGCGGCCTTCCACATCGAGGTCGAGCCGGGGGTCTCCCCCGTCGAGTACGCGCGGAAGCTCGCCGAGGTGGTCGAGCCGCTGGGCGGCCACGCCTTCGCCGAGTCAGCCCCGGAGGGAGAGAACATGATCGTCCTGCTGGAGGCGATGGCCGCGCTCCTCACCCTGATGCTGGTCTCGGTGGCGGGCCTCGGCGTGCTCAACTCCGTGGTCCTCGACACCCGTGAGCGCGTCCACGACCTGGGGGTGTGCAAGGCGCTCGGCATGTCCCCGCGGCAGACCGTGAGTCTTGTCCTCGCCTCGGTGGCCGGGATCGGCGTGGTCGGCGGACTGATCGGGGTCCCGGCCGGGTTCGCGCTCCACGGCTATGTCCTGCCCGTCATGGGGGAGGCCGCCGGCACCGGCCTTCCGCCCTCGGTCCTCGACGTGTACGACGGCACGCAGCTGGTGCTGCTGGGCCTGGCCGGGGTGCTCGTCGCCCTGCTCGGCGCGACGGCCCCGGCGGGATGGGCCGCCAAGGTCCGTACGGCCACGGCGTTGCGCACCGAGTGACCGACGGGCCTCGGACGCCGTGCGGTGCACTCCCGGACACGGGGCTTCGAACCGCACGGCGTCGGGGGGTGCGAACCGCCTCCGGGAACCCGGCCCGAACCGCCTCCGGGAACCCGGCCCGGGTCAACCGCAGGAGAGCAGGCCCGCCTTCTGCTTGGCGGCCAGGACGCGATGGACGCTCTGGTCCACCTGTGTGCGGAACGCCGAGTTCTGGGCCATCCGGCTCTGCACGGCCTTCGTCATGGCCGGGATCAGGTTCGGCTCGACCGTCAGGACCAGGTCACCGCCTGCGGAGAGGAACTTGACCGCCCGGTCGCCCGGGGCCACGGCCTTCACCGCCACCGCGTTCCCGAGGTCGTCGGAGATGACCACGCCCTTGAACCCCAGGTCCTTGCGCAGCATGGTCTGGATCACCGTCGGGGAGAACGCGGCCCGGTTGTTCGGGTCGATCCTGCTGTACGTCGCGGAGGAGATCATGACGAACGGCGCCCCGGCGTCGATGCCGGACTTGAACGGCGTGATGCTCGAACTCGTGCGTGTCGTCACGGTGTCCACGACGCCGGCCGTGGTGTCGGTGTTGCCGCGGACGTAGCCGAGTCCGGGGAAGTGCTTGAGCGTGGCCAGTACCCCGGACTGCAGGGAACCCTCGAGGAACGCGTCGCTGTGCGGGGCCACCACCGCGGCGGTATGGCCGAACTCGCGGTTGTACTTGCCGATCGGGGCGTTGGCCGTGCCCAGACTGGCCGGCACGACATCCGCGACGGGCGCGAGGTTCAGGTTCACACCGGCCGTCCTGAGCTCCTTGGCCCACACGGCGGATTCACCGCGCAGTCTGGTCGTCGTCCACGTTCCCTGTGTCAGCGCACTCGGGATGGTCGAGAAACCCGGCCCGGACAGCACCTGCACCTGCCCGCCCTCCTGGTCGGTGGAGACCAGGAGACCCACACGGTGTCCGGCCACGCTGTCCGCGTTCGCCTGGAGACCGTCGACGAGGCTCTTGGTCGCCGCCGTCCCGGCGTTGCTGCGCCCGGCCAGGAACACCGAGCCGACGTGGTACTGGCGCATGAGGTCGATCCGCCTGCTGTCCAGGGCGGACGGAGCGACCGATCCCATGAAGAGCTGACCGAGCCGCTGCGCGGCCGTCATCGCCGAGTAGGTCCTGTCGGCACAGGTGGACGCCGCGAGCTTCGGGGGCGTCCTGGAGGGGTCGATCGTGGCGGCCCGCGAGACCTGTACGCCTCCCACGCCCGCCGCCGCGAGAGAGACCGCCAGCGCGGAAGCGAGCAGGACACGGCGGTTGACGCCGGAGTGACGGGTGGGCGACTGGTGGGATGCCATGAAGGTGCTCCGAGGGTGCCTGCTGCGGACCGCTTGTATCCCGAGCGAGTGGTCAGTTGCCGTGTCCAGGTTACCTCCGGGCACATGGGCCGACTCCGAGCGTGTGCCGATGCCTTTCGAGGCGCTCGGCGCGTGCTCGCGCGGAGCCCGGTCGGTGCGCTTTCCCGCGGGCGGCCCGTGTTCCCTGACAGGCACGTGTCTCCTCACAAGCGTAGTGGGGGTGGTGAGGGACTTCCACCGAACCGCTTTCCGCCCCGGCCCGGGACCGGCTCCCGAAGGGACGGGACCGGCTCCTACGATGCCGGGCATGGCACGTTTCGAAGACCTGCGGCACTCCTTCTGGGACACCGGCACCGACCACGGAGTGCAGCCGCCCCTGACCGACCTGGCGTCGAGCGAGGCCGAACAGCTGCTGGACGTCACCCTCCCCGGGGCGCTCCTTGACCTGCTCCGCATTCAGAACGGAGGCCAGGTCTCCGACAGTTGGAACGCCTTTCCCACAACCCGGCCCACCTCATGGAGCGCTGACCACGTTCCCTTCGACAGCGTCATGGGCGTCGGTCACCGCGAGCGGACGCTGTCGCTGCTCGACAGCCCGTACCTGGTCGGCGAATGGGGCCTGCCCTCGGGCGTGGTGGTGGTCTCGGGCGACGGGCACTACTGGATCGGGCTCGACTACCGGACGTGCGGCCCGCACGGGGAACCGTCGGTCGCCTGGTTCGACGCGGACGACGCGTCGGAGCTGGCACTCGCCCCCGACTTCCGCTCCTTCCTCGAAGGGCTCATCTCCGCGGACGAGTTGGAGAGCGGTGGCTGTGAGAAGCTGCGGGGCGATGCGTTCCTCAACCATCCAGAGTGAGGTATTCATGCCAGGCAGGCCCGAACCCGCTTTCCTGCCGTCGATCACGTTACGCGGGTACGGCGACAGCATCTGGCTGGAGGGCAGGGCCGTTCTCCTCGAACAGAAGGGAACACGACGGCGGATACCGCTCGCGGCGGTCGAAGGCGCCAGGACCGTCGGCGCCGGGCAGCGGTCGGTCGAGATCTCCCTGTGGGGCGGTGACGGCGTTCCGGGACCGGTGTTCGTCGTGGAGGGACGGCACGCCGACCAGGCGGACCGCCTCGTCGAGGTGATCAACCGGGCGCGGCCACAGAGCGCTCCTCCGGGCGGGGGAGCGGGCCTGGTCGAGGAAATGCCTGTCGGCCCGGTGGCCGGCCGGAAGCGGATGAGCCCTCGCGAACGGATCGCGCTGCTCGCCGTGCTCGTCGTCTACGTCATGGGTGCTGTTGTGCTCGCGGTGTTCGGGGAACCGGTCCAGGCGCTGTTGTGGGTCTGTGGTGTGATGCCTGTCCTCCTCTGCCTGATCATCGCCGGACCCGCGGTGGTGAACGCACGCGACCGGCTGGTGCTCAGGAAGCGGGGCGTCGCGGTCGTGGCGCTGTTCGACCGTGCCCACGGCAGGCGGCGGTTCTTCAAGTACACCGACCTGGACGGCGGCGTACACGAGATCAAGGCCGATTACGCGGTCAGAGGGCTCGGAGGCGATCCGCACCGCATCGACGTCGTCTACGACCCGCGCCGCCCGCAGAAGGCCGTCTGCTCCCTGGCGGTGTCGACCTTGGTCTTCAGGACGGTGGGTGTCTGTCTGTTCGGAGGGCTGTTCCTGCTCATGGCACTTCTCATGATGCCGTTCCAGTTGCTGCTCCTGGTCCTTTAGGAACGGCCGCTACTCCAGCCACGTTCCGTCGCGCATGATGACCCTCCCGCGCAGTTCCGGCTCACCGCGCCAAGCGCGCACGGTCTTCGGGACCACGCGTACATACAGAAAGGGACCCTCTTCCGCGCGCGGATCCCATCCGAACTTGCCGGCGAACGCCTCCGCCGCGTCTTCGGGCACCTCTTGGTCCGGGAAGCACTCCGCCTCACCCTGGAGAAGCACCACGTCGAAGGTGTCCGGCAGCGCCAGGCGCACGCGCGGCTCTTCGCGGACGTTCCGTGCGGTCACGGAAGTGGCGCCGGTGCACATCCACATGGCTCGTCCGTCCCACAGGAACCAGAGCGGCACCTGGTGCGGCCCGTGATCGGGGTGAGCCGTCGACACCCATACATCCCGCTCGGCGACGAGCCGCTCCAGTGTGTCGCGCACACGCTCCGCCATCCGGCGGCGAACGATTTCCGTGGTCTCCATGAGGACCGACCCTAACCAGGCGGGCGCGAGGCGCGCCTGGGGCGCAGGACCTACTCCCAACGACCGATGAGCCCTTGGGCTTTCGGCTCGGGTGCGACCGACCACGGTGGCCGCACCCGCCCCCTCTCGCACCCGCCCCCGTCGATTTCGCCACGAAGCGACCGTCCTCGTCGTGACGGTCGACGAGTGGCTGTGAGCGGCACGGCCAAGTGATTCCTAGACGACGTCGAATTCGTTGCCCTCCGGGTCCTGCAACAGGACGGCGTATTGCCCCATGTCCGGCTCGTCCGTGATCCGAAGCACGTTGGCGCCGGCCTCGACCAGTCTTGCCACCGTGGCGGTGACCCGTTGCGTGCGGACCGCCAACGGGACGTCGCGCCCGCCGCCGACCTTCAGGTCGAGGTGTATCCGGTTCTTGGCGGTTTTGGGCTCCGGAACCTGCTGGAACCACATCCGGGGCCCCCTTCCCGAGGGATCGACGATCGACTCCGGGATGTCGCCGGCCCCTGCGGGCAACTCCTCCTCGGGCACCCCCATGGCCGTCCAGTACTCCCGCCACGTGGCACGGCCGCCCGGCGGAGGCTCGGGCACGTACCCCAGGGCCTCGCTCCAGAACGCCACCAGCCTCTGCGGGTCGGCACAGTCGATCGTCAGTTGCAGCGTCATCTCCATGACCGCAGCCTGGCAGACACGTCTGACATCCGTTCCGGACCGACCCCGCCGACGGGAGAGGCGCGCCTTCACGAGGGGTCCTAGGCCGTCGCCCGCTGGACGCGGTAGTTCCAGCGCGTCAGTGACCGGACGACCGTTTCGGCGCCGATGGGGTTGGCACTGTGCACGTAGACCGCTCCGATCCGGAAGGGCCGTCCGTGGAAGGCGGCTTCTTCCAGGAGGGTGACCACCGGCATGATGGTGTCGTCGCCGCCGAGATCGTGGTCGAGCCACAGCTCGTCGATGAAGCTGCCGCGGTGTTCTTCCAGGAGCCGGACGCCTTCGCCGCTGGTGCGGGCGACGCGCGTGGCCCGGGGAAGCGGTCGGAGGTCGTCCACTCCGAGGACGACGGGCGTCCGCCCGGTGGGGGCTTCGTTCACCGGATCATTGTCACAGCGGGCGGGCAGGGCGACGACAGGTTATTGATCCGACGGTGACCACGAAGGTGGCCTTTTCACCCGATTTCATCATGTTCGGGAGTCGGTGGCGTGCGGTCGGCCCCCGATCCGGGGGACTTGGTGCGTCGCGTCTCGGCGCGGTCGACGCGGTCCTGGGCGGGGTCCCGTGGCCCCGGTGTGGTCAGCCGCACATTTGGCCGGTATGGAATCGTGACAGAAGTCGAAGAGCCCTTCCGGCGCGACCTGTTGGAGCCGGTGCGGGGCCCGGGAAAGGGCCCGGCACCGGCTCGACCGAGGTCCGAGGGCCGTGCGGCGGGTCTGCGGGCGTCCGGCGTGGAACCGAGGGGGCTGTGGGGCCCGTACACTCGGCAGCCGCGTCCGTGTCCGGCGCGAGGCCCCGACAGGAAGGACGCGTTGTCCGTGTTCCAGGAAGCCCCGATCTACCGCCAGCTCGTCGCGGAGCGCGGCGATGTTCCCGCGCTGGTCCGAGGCGAGGCCGAGCGGATCCGCAACGACCTGCAGCGGGTGATGCCACCCCTCCGGGCTTCCGCTCCTGCCGTGTCCGAGACCGCCTGGTCCGCCGCTCCCGCAGGGCTGGCCCTTCCGCCCGGGACGCAGCAGCGCTGATCCGCCCCGGGCGGCCGGCCCGCCCCGAAGTGTCCTGACCGCCCGGAAGCCGTCGGTTTCCGGGCGGGGCTCAGCGCACCGGGAAGCCGAAGGTGCGGCCCTGCTCCTTGAGCCGGGGGAGGATGCGGCGCAGGGCCTCGACCGTCTGGGAGCGGTCGCCGCCCGCGTCGTGGAAGAGGAGCGTCGGCCCGTTGGGCAGCTCCCGCTCGACCGTGGCGACGATGGCGTCCGTGCCCGGCTTCTCGAAGTCCTTGGAGTCCACGTTCCAGCCCAGCGGCCGCATGCCGCGGGAGGCCGCCAGCTTGCGGCTGTAGGGGGTGAAGGCTCCGCCGGGCGCCCGGTAGTACATCGGCCGCACACCGCCGGACGCCTTGGTGATCATGCGCTCGGCGTCGAGTATCTGCTGCGACTGGTACGCCTGGGACTTGGTGTCCATGGTGGTGTCGTGCGACACGGAGTGGTCGCACAGCCGGTGTCCGGCCGCGACCACCTTCTTCACGAGGTCCGGGTGTGCCTGCGCCTGGGTCCCCACCATGCAGAACGTGGCCTTCACCCCGTACTCGCGCAGGACGTCGAGCATTTGAGGGGTCCATGCGGGGTCGGGGCCGTCGTCGATGGTGATGTTGACGCCCTGCGCCCCCTCGTCCGAGGCGTGGACGATGCCCTCCGCCACCGGTTTGACGCTGTTCCGTGCGGCCGACGCGGCCGGGCGGGGCGACGAGTCGCGCACGGCGCCGGCCTGCGCGGTCCACATCGAGGCGCCGGCCGCCAGCACCGTCACCCCGAGCGCCGCCCCGGCCAACTTCCCGTACCAGCCCCGCTTGCTGCCGTGCCGTGCCATGTCCGCCCCGCTCTCCCGCAGTTCCTCGGTCGCCCTCCGACCACATGGCAGGACGAGCGACGGAGGCCGGAGGATCCGTCTGTTACGGATCGCGGACAATTCCGAGAGGGTTCGGGGACACACCGCCGCGGGAACGTCCTTCCGCCCGTGTCCTGTCGCCGCGTCAACTCGCCTTTAGGTAAAGAGAGTTCAGTGGCGCAGCCCTGTTACGGTGGGCCGATGTCATCCGTAAAGCAGTTCCAGGTCACCTTCGACTGCGTCGAACCCGAGCGCGTCGCCCGCTTCTGGTGCGAGGTCCTCGGGTACGTCGTACCGCCGCCGCCGGCCGGGTTCGCCACATGGGACGAGTACACGCTCTCGCAGCCGGCGAAGGACCGGGGTTCGTGGTTCGTCTGCGTCGATCCCTCGGGCGTCGGCCCGCGGCTGTACTTCCAGCGCGTTCCCGAAGGCAGGGTCGTCAAGAACCGGGTGCACCTCGACGTGCGGGTCGGCACCGGTCTCGTGGGTGACGAGCGCCTGGCCGCGCTCGAGGCCGAATGCGCACGGCTGGTCGCGCTCGGCGCGACACACGTGCAGACACTGCTCGCCGACGGCGTGAACGAGTCCTGCATCCCGATGCAGGACATCGAGGGCAACGAGTTCTGCATCGACTGAGGGACCGCACGGCGGACGAGCGCGGCAGGTGAGGCGGTCGGTGACGGCCCCTCACCACCGGCCGCGGGTCGCGGAGGACCGGACCGTTACCGTGGTGTGATCACGGCCGTCCGGCGTCCGTACGGAGGGCCGGGCACCGCCCGCGGCGCACCGGCTCCGCGAGGGACGAGCGGTGGCGGGCCCGGTGACTCCCAAGCCCGGCACGTGAGTTCGGACCTCCGTCCACGATCCGGCGGAAGTATCTTGTTCGAGCGGCCCACGGCCCCCTGCGGCCCGTGCCGGCCCGGGCCTCGCGGGTCGAGGGAAATTCCTGTTCACAGACCTTTCGCAGGACCTTCACACTGCCCTATCTTCTCCATCCATGCTCCCTGCCGATGATCAGCTCGGCGGCCGTCGGCTTGCCCGCGTCGCCTCCCTCACCACCGTGGTCGTACTCGCGGTCCTCTGCGCCGTCCTCGGCTACGTCGACGGGACCGGACTGTTCGCTCCGGAGAACTGGGTGGACGCGGGCTTCGTACCCGGCAACGCCACGAGCCCCGCATGGGCCACCGTGGTGTTCCTGCCCCTGCTGATCGGCGGCAGCGCGGTGGCCGTCCACCGGCTGGTGCGCGCCGTGGGCCCCGGGGCGAAGGCACGATGGGTCTTCGGCGGCGTCTGGTCGAGCCTGGTCCTGGTGGCGTTCCTCGCCAAGCTGGCCTACAGCGCGCTGCTGCTGGCCATCGCCGGTCCGGGCGGCCTGCACATCTTCCCGACGGCCGAGGCGCTGCTCGCCGAGTGCGGGCTGACCGGCGCGAAGTATGCCGTGTTCGGGCCGCTGGTCGCCGGCCTGACGGTGTCGGCGTACCGGATCGGCGTGTGGAGCCTGGGCCTCAGGGAAGCCAAGGACGCCCAGGAAGCCAAGGACACCCAGGACACCGAGAGCGCCGAGGGCGGCGAGCCCGCCGCGGGGAACCGGGGTGCCGGCATCGATCCGGGCGCCGGGTTCGCGTGGCTGCCCGCCGGCGCCGCCGTGGCGCTCCAGGCGGGCACCGGCGCGTTCGCCTGGGCCGCCGGACCGATACCCGGCGGACGCGGGGTGGCGACCCTGCTCACCGGGGCCGTGGCCGTGCTCGCCGGGGTCTGGCTCTGGCGCCGGGTGGTCTCGCCCGGCCTGACCCGCGCCGGTACCGGGGTGACACTGTGGTCGCTCGCCACGACGCTCACCGCCGCGGGCGTTCTCGGGTTCGTGCCCCTGTGGCTTCTCGACGGGTGCCTGAACGGTTTCGGCGGGGCGCTGTTCCCGGTCGCGTCCGTCCTCGTACGGGTCGCGGAGGGGGTGACCGCGGGCGTGTGCGCGGGCGTCGTGTGCGTGCCCTGGGTCGCGGAACTGGCGTGGCGGCGCAGGACGGAGCCCTCGGCCGAGCGGGGCGGTCTCGCCCGCGCGGTCCGGTGGGCGCCCCCCGTCGCGGTGGCTGCCGTGCTGGCGCTCGCCGCCGGGACCCTGGCACCGGGAGCGGCGGTGGCCTCCGTCGGCTCGCAGAAGCAGACCGCGGGCCGTGACCGGCACGGGCTGCTGCCGCTGACCGTGCTGCGCGGCGACGGACGGGACCCGGTGATCGGCGACAGCGAGGGGCGGCAGGTGCTGCTCCGCGGCGTGAACGTCAACCAGCTCGTCGACTACGGGCAGCCCGACCCGGCCAAGCCCACGGTGTGGCCGCTGGAGGACTCCGACTACGCCGGGATGGAGCGGTACGGGTTCGACGTCCAGCGCCTCGCCCTGTCCTGGTCGGCCCTGGAGCCGAAGCGGGGCGTCTTCGACGAGGCGTATCTGGCGCGGGTGCGCACCGCGGTCGACCAGGCCGCCGCCCACGGCATCCACACCGTCCTCGACATCCACCAGGACACCTTCTCCAAGTACGTCAGCGCGGCGCCGGGAACGCGGTGCCGGGCCAACGCCTCACCGGAGTTCGGCAACGACGGTGCCCCGAAGTGGGCGACCCTCACCGACGGCGCCAAGGCCTGCGGCTTCCTCGGCCGCGACCTCTCGCCCAACGTGCAGCAGGCGTTCACCAACCTCTACAACGACACCGACGGCATCGGCACCGAGTTCGCCCGCATGTGGGGGCACCTCGCCAAGACCTTCGCGGACGACCCCGCGGTCGCCGGCTACGACCTCCTCAACGAGCCGGGGCCCGGCGACGCGCCGGGCGTGACCTCCTCGATCCTGCTCGGACGCCTCTACCAGCAGGCGATCACCTCGATCCGGGCCGCGGAGTCGAAGGTGTCCGGCGGCTTCCACCACCTGGTGTTCTTCGAGCCCTCGATCCTGTGGTCGGGACTCGGCTTCGACACCACCCCGCCCGTCGGGTTCGCCGACGACCCGCAGCTCGTCTTCTCGCCGCACCTGTACGGCGAGTCGATCACCATGGACCAGGGCCTGGGCGTCACCCTGACCTCGATCGAGCAGGGCTACACCACCGCCGAGCGCACCGCCCGGGCGTACGGGACGCCGCTGTGGTCGGGCGAGTGGGGATGGTTCGGGGAACCCGACGACTTCCGCTCCCGGTTCGACCGTTTCCTGCGACGGCAGAACACCGGTGTGCTGGGCTCGGCGATCTGGGTGTGGAAGAAGGCCTGCGGCGATCCGCAGAACGACCCGGAGGCCACCACCTCGGGCGGCGGGGTCGTGCTGTACACCTGCCCCGACGGCGAGCCGCTGGCGAGCCCGGCCTTCGAGACCACGGCGCTGTCCCAGGCGTACCCGCGCAGCGCTCCCGGCCGTCTGAGCTCCCTGCGGTCCTCCCTCACCGAGCGGGACCTGCGGCTGGCGGGCTCCGGGACGGGCACGCTGGACGTGTGGGTCCCGGGCCCGGGCCGCCCCGAGGCCGAGGGCAGCGGCCTCACCGGTCTCCGGCTGACGAAACGGTCCGGCGGCTGGCGGCTCACCGCGCACGCCTCCGGCCGCTACACCCTCCACGTGGCGTAGGGGGAGGCCGCCGACCGCCACGGGGCCCGGTGCGCCCGGCGTGGACGCGCCGCGGCGCGTCCACGCCGGGCGCTCACGTCGTGCCGTCC
>NZ_JBHYPZ010000046.1:0-11418 GCF_042746485.1 Streptomyces sp. NPDC058751
ACCCCGCAAACCTTTTTGTTTGTGTGTCGGGGGGGCTGTTTTTTTTTTAAAAGACACTGGCACATGCCGCCCCCCCCCCCCCGGCCGGGGGCGGGTGGGTGGGGCGACGTCATGCGCGCGGGAGGTCAGGCCGTGAGTGCCTGCTTCACCTGGGCGAGGCTCGGGTTCGTCATGACGACCTCGGCCCCGCCGGCGGCGGAGACGATCCGGACCGTCGGAACCGTCTGGTTGCCGCCGTTCGCCTTCTCCACGAACGCCGCGGACTGCGGGTCCTGCTCGATGTTGATCTCGTTGTACGCGATGCCCTCACGGTCCATCTGGCTCTTGAGCCGACGGCAGTAGCCGCACCACGTGGTGCTGTACATCGTCACAGTGCCCTGCATGTCTCATGCGCTCCTTCACGGCTTCTGGTGCGTGGTCGCTGCAAGTGGAACGCAGGTCACCCGGCCGCCATTCCCGCGGGGGGTATGCGCGAGCCCCGCGGGGACGTGACGCTCGCCGCACCCGCGTCGCACCGCGGCCGGCACGGCCGCGGTGGAGAAGAGGGGCGCGACACCTCCGGCATGGCCGAAACGCGACGCCGGAACAGGCGGCGGAGGTGACGCTCACCGCATTCGTACGACCGCAGCCGCCTCCCTGTGGACAACCGGCTCGCCCGTCTCCGCCGACCTGGCAGCATGGCTGTGTGACAGCAGCAACGCACTCCACCCTCTTCCCTCAGGTCCCGGAGACGGCCGACGCGGTGCTCGACGGGCTCGACCCCGAGCAGCGCGCGGTCGCCACCGCCCTGCACGGTCCGGTGTGCGTGCTGGCGGGAGCCGGCACGGGCAAGACGCGGGCGATCACCCACCGCATCGCCTACGGGGTGCGCGCCGGCATCCTCCAGCCCTCCAGCGTGCTCGCGGTCACCTTCACCAACCGGGCCGCGGGAGAGATGCGCGGACGGCTGCGCCAGCTCGGCGCCGGAGGCGTCCAGGCCCGCACGTTCCACTCCGCCGCGCTGCGCCAGCTCCAGTACTTCTGGCCGAAAGCCGTCGGTGGCGGACTGCCCCGGCTGGTGGACCGCAAGATCCAACTCGTCGCGGACGCGGCGGCCACCTGCCGCATCCGCCTCGACCGGGGAGAGCTGCGGGACGTCACCGGCGAGATCGAGTGGTGCAAGGTCACCCAGACCATCCCCGCCGACTACGCCGCGGCCGCCGCCCGCGCCGGCCGCGAAGCCCCCCGGGACCCGGCCGAGACCGCCAAGATCTACGCGGCGTACGAGGACCTCAAACGCGACCGCTCGGTCATCGACTTCGAGGACGTCCTGCTGCTCACGGTCGCCATCCTGCAGGACCGGCACGACATCGCCGAGCAGGTCCGCTCCCAGTACCAGCACTTCGTGGTCGACGAGTACCAGGACGTCAGCCCGCTCCAGCAGCGCCTCCTGGAACTGTGGCTCGGCGAGCGGGACAGCCTCTGCGTGGTGGGCGACGCCAGCCAGACGATCTACTCGTTCACCGGTGCAACCCCCGACCACCTTCTCGACTTCCGCACCCGCCATCCCGGAGCCACCGTCGTCAAGCTCGTCCGTGACTACCGCTCCTCGCCCCAGGTCGTCCACCTGGCCAACGGACTGCTCTCCCAGGCCCGCGGCCGGGCCGCCGAGCACCGCCTCGAACTGATCTCCCAGCGGCCCCCCGGCGCCGAGCCCGTCTACGCCGAGTACACGGACGAGCCCGCCGAGGCCGAGGGCGCCGCACGCCGCATCCGCGACCTCATCGCCTCGGGCGTCCCGGCCGGCGAGATCGCGATCCTGTTCCGCACGAACTCCCAGTCCGAGACCTACGAGCAGGCCCTCGCCGACGCGGGCGTGCCCTACCAGCTCCGCGGCGCCGAGCGCTTCTTCGACCGCCCCGAGGTGCGCAAGGCGGGCGCGGCCCTGCGCGCCGCGGCCCGTTTCGGCGGCAACGACTCGCTCCTCGACGACGTCGTCGACCTGCCCTCGCAGGTGCGGGCGGTGCTCTCGGGCGAGGGCTGGACCGGCACCCCCCCGGCGGGCTCCGGCGCGGTCAGGGAGCGCTGGGAGTCGCTGGCCGCCCTGGTGAACCTCGCGCAGGACTTCGCCGCCGCCAGATCCGGCGCGACGCTCGGTGACCTGGTGGCCGAGCTCGACGAACGCGCGAGCGCCCAGCACGCCCCGACCGTGCAGGGCGTCACCCTCGCCTCCCTGCACTCCGCCAAGGGACTGGAGTGGGACGTCGTGTTCCTGGTCGGTGTCGCCGAGGGCATGATGCCGATCACCTACGCAAAGACCGACGAGCAGATCGAGGAGGAGCGCCGCCTGCTCTACGTCGGCGTCACCCGCGCCAGAGAGCACCTCTTCGTCTCCTGGGCGCTCGCCCGCTCGCCCGGAGGCCGCGCGGGCCGGCGCCCCAGCCGGTTCCTCGACGGTCTGCGTCCCGGCTCCGTCGCCACGGCCGGCGGCCGCGCCGGCGCCGCCCGGGGCGGCATCGAACGCGGCGTCGCGAGGACCGGGGGCCCCGCCGGACGGCGTACGAGCCGCAGCCCCGCGCGCTGCCGGGTCTGCGGCCGCACGCTCACCGACGCCGGCGAGATGAAGCTGATGCGCTGCGACGGCTGTCCCTCGGACATGGACGAGGGTCTCTACGAGCGGCTGCGCGAGTGGCGCGCGGTGCAGGCGGAGCGCAGCGGGCAGCCCGCGTTCTGCGTCTTCACGGACAGGACGCTGGTCGCGATCGCGGAGACCGCGCCGGACGACGAGGGCGAGCTCGCCCGGATCCCCGGGGTCGGTGTCCGCAAACTCAACCGCTTCGGAGCCGATGTTCTGGCCATCTGCGCAGGTCGGGAGGTCGGAGAACACGGTGAGGGCAACTGATTCAAACTCGTCGAGAAAATAGTTTGCGCATGCCCCAGCAATCCCCATAGGTTCTTAACCACGGCAGCAGCGGCCTTCTCGAAGGCCCTGGTTCCGTGCTGTACTTAATAACCGTCGGACCGGTTCGCCCCGGTCCCCCTAGACGCCGAGAGGAGGCGATTCCAGTGATCAGCATCGACACCAGCTCCATCAACACCGTGAAAATGACCGATCCCTCGGTCGTCGTCTCCATGTGCTCGCTCGGCGTCTCGAACCTGGGCACCGGTCTGTCCGGCATTCCTGCCGTCCGGCCGGCGTCCTCCGTGTCTCTCGTGGGTCTTCCCGTCCGTGAGCGCAATGAGCGACCGACCCAGGCACTGGAAGCGGCAGTAGTGGCAGAGGCGCATGCCTATGCCTTTGCGGCAGCCGGTGCCGGATCCCTGAAGCAGACGAAGCAGCACCACACGATGTGGGCCTTCCGTGGGCCTGAACCCTGGAGTGATCCAGCCTGATTCACCATCAGGCCGGCGCCTTCAGGGCCGCGGAACCCCACCCGGGATCCGCGGCCCTTCTGTTTGTCCCCGACCGGGGACGACAGAGCGAAGGGGCCTCGGGACAAGAAAAAACCCGGTACCAGCCGCCAACCGGCCGACCCCGGCCGGAACGACCAGACGAGGAAGACGAACCGTGCAACTCGAAGCGCACGCCCCGTCAGTACCGCCTTCCGAAACGATCCCCCCGCCCGGCCTCACGGAGGACTCCACCTTGATCCCCCTCACCGCGCTCACCGCGCTCGACGACGCCATCGAGAACCTCGGCGTGCCCGTCCCCTGCCGTTCCTACGACCCGGAGGTCTTCTTCGCCGAGTCGCCGGCCGATGTCGAGTACGCCAAGTCCCTCTGCCGTACCTGCCCGCTGATGGAGGCCTGCCTCGCCGGCGCCAAGGAGCGGCGTGAGCCCTGGGGCGTCTGGGGTGGCGAGCTCTTCGTCCAGGGTGTCGTCGTAGCCCGCAAGCGGCCGCGTGGCCGCCCGCGCAAGAACCCGGTCGCGGCATGAACATCCGAGGAACGATCGACCGCCCCCTGACGCACGACCCCAAGAAGCAGGCCCCGATGAAGCCGTCCACGAGCGAGCCCGCAGGCTCCGCGACCCCAGACTTCGCCACCACCGGCGCGAACGACTCGCGCCAGAACAGGACCCGAGAGATGCAACTCATCCCAGAAGCCCTGGCTCGTGCGCATATGCACGAGCGACTGCACCAGGCCGAGCAGGAACGCCAGGCCGTGCGCCTGGTGACCGCTCGCCGCATGCAGCGCCGGGCCGAGCGCGCTTCGATGCGAGCCAGGCGCGCGCTGGCCATGGCGGTCATGCAGTAGCCGACGCGTGTCGTCGTAGCAGCCGTTGCAGTCGCAGCACACACACAGGCAAGAAATGGCGGGGGCCGGTCCGAACGGACCGGCCCCCGCGGTGCGTTGCACCGCGCGAACCGCGGGCCGCGGGGATATCGTCGCCCGGGTGACGAGTCTTCCCGAAGACGGTGACAGCACCGGCCCCGCACCGGAGAACGACGCGGACGAAGCCGAGAAGGAGACGGACGAGGCCGAGAGGATCGTGTGCGCCCGCTGCGGCACCACGGCCCCCGGCCCCCAGGTGACGTGGACCTGCTCCGTCGAGAACGGCACCCGCCACTACATCTGCGACACCTGCGCCCGCACCAACCTCAGGGCGATCGAGGGCCGTCTCGACTCGGCCTGGTGGTAGCCGGCCACGACGGCCGGTCACCTCCCGCCGACCGGGGTCCGCGCCCGCGGGCTCACGCCTCGGCGGCCGACACCTCTTCGCCCAACTCCTCGTCCTCCAGTTCCTCCTGGGGCACGAACCCGGGCAGCCACTCCTCCAGTTCGTCACGCAGCCGGACCGTGGCGCCGAGCTGGCACAGGACACCTATGGTGCTGAGGGTCACCCGGTGTATGAGGAGGTACGAGGGAGGCAGGTTCAACTGCCTGCCCAACTGGTGGGCGGGGGAGCGCGGGTCGGCGATGCGGGCCGCCTGGTTGCGCATCCAGCCCCGGGTGAAGGTGAACTCGTCCGCCTCGGCCGGTTCGATGATCGGCAGCAGATAGTCCAGGACCGCGTCGGGTTCGAGGTCTATCGACTCCTTGACGAAGCCTTCCTCGCAGAGCAGTTCGTAGACCGACTCGGCGTCACCGTCCAGCGTCATCCGCAGGGAATCGCCGATCGGCTGGGGCAGGCCGCCGGGAAGCCGGTCCACCGTGCCGAAGTCCAGGACGCCCAGTCGCCAGCCGCTCTTCCCGTCCGGCAGCAGACGGAAGTTGCCCGGGTGCGGATCGGCGTGCAGCAGGCCGGTGCGGGCGGGGCCCGAGAAGAGGAAGCGGGCCAGCAACTGGCCGGCGCGGTCCCGCTGTTCCGGCGTGCCGTCGGTGATCACCTCCGACAGCGGCACCCCGTCGATCCACTCCGTCACCAGGACCTGCTCGCACTGGTGGACCACGGCGGGCACCAGCACGTCCGGGTCGTCCGCGAACTCCTCGGCGTGCGCCGCCTGGGCCTGCGCCTCCAATCCGTAGTCCAGTTCCTCGGAGACCCGGTCGCGCAGCTCCGCGATGAGCGGCTTGATGTCCATTCCGGGGATCAGGGGCCCCAGGAGCCGGGCGAAGCGGCTGAGTTGGGTCAGGTCGGACAGAAGGGCCTCGCCCGCCCCCGGATACTGCACCTTGACGGCGACCGCACGGCCGTCGTGCCACACCGCCCGGTGCACCTGGCCGATCGAGGCCGCCGCCGACGGCTTGTCCTCGAACTCCACGAACAGCTCGGCCCAGTCCGCGCCGAGTCGCTCCTCCAGCACGGAATGGACCGTACTCGTCGGCATGGGAGGCGCCGCGTCCTGGAGTTTCGTCAGCGCCGCACGATAGGGACCGGCGATCTCCTCGGGCAGTGCCGACTCGAACACGGACAGTGCCTGCCCGAACTTCATCGCACCGCCCTTCAGCTCCCCGAGGACCTTGAAGAGCTGCTCGGCCGTGCGCTGCTGGAGCTCGCGGCCCACGATCTCCGCCGACTTCCCGCCGATCCGCTTCCCGAGCCCCCAGGTCGCCCGCCCGGCGAAGCCCAGTGGCAGCGCGGCCAGTTTGGCGGTCCGGGTGACCGCCTTCCGGGGAAGATCAGACATGCGCCCTCCAGGTCCCAGCAAGCTGTGCCGCGTGCGGCTGTCGCCCCGCCATTGTCTCGTGCGCCTCGCCGTCCTCGGGGGGTCGCTCCCCCTTTGTTTTTCGCGCGGCGCCGCAGGGGCAGGCGGGGTGCGGTCGGACCTGTGCCGTCCGCCACGCGCATCCGGGCAGAGACGCCTCCAGGCGGACGCCCGCGCAGGCGGGCGGATCCCCGTCCAGGAAGGCGAGCGCGTTGCTCGCGGCGAGTCCGGCGACCGCCGCGGCCAGGGCGAGATCGCACGCGCCCACCCGGCGCTGCCGCCCGGAACGCCACTGCGCGACCAGCCGCGGCCAGGCCGGATCCACGTCGGCGCGTCCCCGGTCCAGGCAGCCCGCGCAGCCCGTGTCGCCCGGCAGGACCAGGGGGCCCACGACTCCGGTCGCCTCGACCACCCCCGCGTAGAGGTGCGGCGTCCCCGAGGAGATCAGGCCCTCCGCCGACGCGGGGTCCGGCGCGTGGACGGCGAGGGAGTCCCGGGGAGCGAGGATCACGAGGGACAGCCCGCGGGTCTCCTCCCCCTCCCCGGCGGAGGCGCGGGGCGGACGGTCCGGGGCGGCCCGGCGCACCGCCCGCCGGGCGGCGTCCTCCCGGCGCTCGCCGACGGACTCGACGGGAAGGCCGCCGGGCGCCACGTCCCACGGCTCCACGCGGCCGATGTCACGCACCTCGACCTCGCCCACACCGGCGCCCGCGAGCAGCGCGGCCAGCACGGCCCCCACCCGGCCGGCGCCCAGCACCCGCACGCGCAGACGGCGGCGGGCGGCCAGACGGCCGACCGCCCCGCCGGGCTCACGGACGACGAGGGAGAGGGAGGCGAGGTCCGGCCGCAGCCGGTCCATGACCTCCTTCTTCCCGCGCAGTGCCTCCGCGGCCGGGCCGCCTCCGGTCGCGTCGTCCAGGAGACCCGACCTCGCCAGCCGGTCCACCAGACCCTCGACATGGCCGTCGGGCAGGCCCATCCCGCGTCCCTGCTCGCGCAACAGCGGCATCGCGCGTGTCCCGTCGAGCAGTTCGAGGAAGCTTCCCGTCGCCGTGTCCACCGGCCCCAGCACCATCGCGTGCGCCGGTGTCATCCCGAACTGCACGGTGTTGAGATCCCGCCAGCCGCGCCGCAGAGCGGGCTTCACGATCGGATGCATGACCTACCCCCGTAGACCAGTAGTACGTCCCCGTATGTCCGCGATGCGTTCACGCGGCGCGGACCGGTTGCCAGCATGCCCGTGTCCGCCGGACCCCGCCGAAAGTTGTCCACAGACGGCACCGTTCGTCGTACGAATCGAACCGGCAGGGCGCGGATCCGCATCGAACCGTTCCGGGGGTGGGACTTCCGCCATGTGCAGCAGGTAACGTCGGGGCGTGCCCGCCGACCCACCGCACAGCGCCGCGACATCACAGCGCAGCACGACGAGCCCGCCGCCGAGCGGCTCGGGGGCGAGCGCGATCGAGGTCCGCAGGAGCGCCCGACGGCGCAGAACGGTCTCCGCGTACCGCGAGGGCGACCGCACCGTCGTGCTCATCCCCGCCCGGATGTCCGAGGCGGAGGAGAAGCGCTGGGTGACCGTCATGCTCGACAAACTGGCGGCCCAGGAGAGCAGGCGGCTGCTCGGCGACACCGAGCTGGCCGAACGCGCCGAGCGGCTGTCGGCCCATTACTTCGACGGCCGCGCGCGGCCGTCGTCGGTGCGCTGGGTCACCAACCAGAACACCCGATGGGGCTCCTGCACCCCGGCCGAGGGCAGCATCCGCCTGTCGCACCGGTTGCAGGGCATGCCCGAGTACGTCGTGGACTACGTCCTCCTCCACGAGCTCGCCCACCTGCTCGTACCGGGCCACGGGCCCCGCTTCTGGCGGCTCCTGGAAGCCTATCCGCGCACCGAGCGGGCCCGCGGTTACCTCGAGGGCGTCGTCGCCGCCGACCGGCTGCCCCACCTCCCGGCGGCACGCGACGAGTAGGGCGGGCGAACTGTCCCGTCCGCAGTGCGATTGTGTACCGGGTCTGCACCGGCTTCGTCCACTTCCGGACTTTGCCGTTAGCCTGGCGCGACGCACTCGCACTCGGGATGGGGGACGGTCGTTACGCATGGCCAGGGAATTCCAACGCGGCCACAAGGCCAAGATCAGTGACCTCACCGCGGGCACGGATCTGTACGTAGGCGTGCAGATCACCGGCCCCGGACTCACCTTCGACATCAGCTGCTTCGGTCTGGACGCCGACGAGCGGCTGTCGGACGACCGGTACTTCGTCTTCTTCAACCAGCCGAAGTCTCCCGAGGAGTCCATCCAGCTGCTCGGCGCGCAGTCGGGCGACACGGAGTCCTTCCGGGTCACGCTCGACCGGATTCCGCCGAAGATCCAGAAGCTGTCGTTCACGGCGACGATCGACGGCGCCGGACAGATGTCGCAGATCGCCCCCGGATACCTCCGCGTCGTCGCGGGCGGTGAGGAGGTGGCCCGGTACGCGTTCAGCGGTGCCGAGTTCTCCACCGAACGCGCCGTGATGCTGGGCGACTTCTACCTCAAGGACGTCTGGCGCTTCGCCGCGGTGGGACAGGGCTTCGACGGCGGCCTCGACGCGCTGCTGAAGAACTTCGGCGGCGAGGTCGCCGAGGAGGAGCCCGCCGCCCCGCAGCCGAGCGCCGCGCCGTCCTTCGCCCCGCCCGCCCAGACCACCCCCGCGCCCGCGTTCGGTGCGCCGTCGGCGCCCGCTCCGGCGCCCGCGCAGGGCTTCGCGCCGCCCCCCGCCGCGCCGCAGGCTCCCGCTCCCGCGCCGTCCGTGCACGGCGCGCCGACGATCGTGGCGCCGCTGCACACCCCGCCGGGCGGCACCGTCCCGCCGTCGGCCCCCGCACCCTACGGACAGCCGCCCGGTCCGCCGCCCGGCTACGGTCAGCAGCCGCCGGCCGCTCCTCCCAGTTACGGCCAGCAGCCCCCGACGGCGCCCCCCGGCTACGGCCAGCAGCCGCCGTACGGCCAGGTCCCGGGCCAGGCACCCGGGCAGTACCCGGGCCAGCCCGGCGCCCCGGCCCCCTACGGCGCGCCCCAGGGCGCTCCGCAGGGCGGTGCCGGTGTGGCCGCCGCGCTGGGCGCCTTCAAGGAGACGCCCACCGGTCAGCGGTGGACCCCGCAGAACAAGAAGCTCATCCGCGTCGACCTCGGTATAGGCGGTCAGCCCGTACTGGCCCGCCAGGGCAGCATGGTGCTGTACCAGGGCAAGGTCGACTTCAGCTACAAGGGCGCCGGATTCGCCGGCCGGATCACGGGCAACGCGACCGGCCAGGAGATGCAGCTGATGCGCTGTACCGGCCAGGGCCAGGTGTTCTTCGCCGAGAACTCCACCCAGGTGCACCCCATCGAGCTCCAGGGTGACGCGATCTGCGTCTCCGCGGAGAACGTCCTCGCCTTCGACGAGTCCCTCCAGTACGAGGTCCGCCGCATCGAGGGGCACGGCATCCCCGGGGGCGCGCTGTTCACGATGCAGTTCCAGGGGACGGGCACCATCGTCATCAAGACGCACGGCGCGCCCGTCGTCCTGCCGGTGACGCCCACCACGTTCGCCGACTGCAACGCCGTCGTCGCCTGGTCCGCCGCCGCGCAGGTGATCGTTTCCAGCCAGGTGAGGATGCGCCGGAACGCCTACCCCGGTGACACCGGCGAGAGCGTGAACCTCCAGTTCCGCGCCGCACCGGGCAATTTCGTCGTCGTCCAGCCGTACGAGGTCTGAGGGAGTCCGTCATGAACCAGCCACTCGCGGGCTTCGCCCCTGCACCCGTCACCGCGCGCATGGAGAACCACGGCAATCACATGCTGAAGGTCGCCATGCAGACCGGGAACGACCTCCTCGCGCGCGTGGGGTCGATGGTCGCCTACGAAGGGTTCGTCCAGTACGAGCCCAACCCGCCCGCCGTACGCCAGATCGCCCGCGACTGGATGACCGGCGAGGGCGCGCCCCTCATGAAGTGCTCCGGCGACGGCCTGCTCTACCTCGCCGACTACGGGGCGAACGTCGTCGTCATCAACCTCAACGGGGACGCGATCTCCGTCAACGCCACCAATCTGCTCGCCTTCGACGCCCACCTCACCTGGGGTGTCGAGCGGGTCAAGGGGCTCGCCAAGTTCGCCGGACAGGGTCTGTGGAACACCAAGATCTCCGGTCAGGGCTGGGTGGCGCTGACCTCCCGCGGCAAGCCGATCGTCGTCGACTGCGGCGGCGGCGAGGACGAGACGTACGTCGACCCGGACGCGCTCGTCGCCTGGTCCCCGAACCTCAAGGTGAAGGGCAAGCGCAGCTTCAGGGCGCAGTCGCTGATCGGACGCGGCAGCGGCGAGGCGTTCCAGATGGCGTTCTCCGGACAGGGCATCGTCGTCGTCCAGCCCAGCGAGGACAGCACCGACCGCCTCCGAGTCCGGGGCTGAGGGGGAGCAGGACATCATGCAGAGCCCGCTTTTCGGCTACAACGAGCAGCAGTCCCAGGACCGCTACAGCCTGCAGAACTCGCAGATGCTGCGCGTGGTCCTGGGAGGCCACGACGACATCCTCGCCCGCAAGGGCACGATGGTCGCGTACCAGGGTCTCGTCGAGTTCGACGCCGAGTACCAGAACAACAGTCAGCGCCGTTCGCGTGCGCACACCGGCGAGGGCCTCGACCTGATGCGCTGCCACGGGCAGGGCACGGTCTACTTCGCCAACCTCGGCCAGCACGTGCACATCCTCGACGTCGACCAGGACGGCCTGACCGTCGACAGCAGCTACGTGCTGGCGATGGACTCCGGACTGCACCACGAGGTCATCGCCGTGGACAGCCAGTACGGCATCTCCGGATCCGGCAAGTACCAGCTCAACATCACCGGGCGCGGCAAGGTCGCGCTGGTGACCTCCGGGATGCCGCTGCTGATGCAGGTCACCCCGGACAAGTACGTCAACTGCGACGCCGACGCGATCGTCGCGTGGTCCACCGGTCTGCGGGTGCAGATGCAGGCCCAGACGCATTCCTCCGGAGTGTGGCGGCGCCGCGGCAGCACCGGTGAGGGCTGGGAGCTCAGCTTCCTGGGCAGCGGCTACGCGCTCGTGCAGCCCAGCGAACTGCTGCCGCCGCAGAACGCGGTGATCGGCCAGGGGCTGCGTGCCCAGTACGGCATGGGGCAGCAGGGCGTGCACGCGCAGAACCAGGGCAACGTCTGGAGCTGACCGTCCGGCCTCGTGGGCCACGACGGTCCGGTGAGCGGAGGTGAGGGGGGGCCCCCCCGGGGGGGGGCCCCCCACCCCCCGGGGGGCCCCCCCCCCGGGGCGTATAAACAAAAAAACCAGCCCCCCACACATAGAGTGTAGATAA
>NZ_JBHYPZ010000046.1:11428-84134 GCF_042746485.1 Streptomyces sp. NPDC058751
AGCCACGGGAGCGACCCGGAAGGGGGGGGGGCCCGGGGGGCCCGGGGGGGGGGGGGGGGTGGGGGGCGCCCGCGGGGGGGGCCCCCCCCTCACCCGTCGGGTGCCCCCGCGCCGGTCACAGCCGGGCGCGGGCCCCCTCCAGGAGCCGTACGACCGAGTCGTCGGCCGCCGCCGCGACCTCGTCGTACGCGAACCACCGCAGGTCCAGGGACTCCTCGCTGATGGTCTCGACGGCGTCGGCCGGGGCGAGGGCGGCGTACTGGACGTCCAGGTGCCAGTGGCACGGCGCCGGGATGGGGTGCCGGTCCAGCGTCACCGGTCCGCCCGGCAGCAGGGTCAGGCCCGTGATGCCCGACTCCTCCTCCGCCTCGCGCAGGGCGGCCGCGGCCAGGGTCGCGTCACCCGGCTCGCAGTGCCCGCCCATCTGCAGCCACATCCGGAGCTTGCGGTGCAGCGTCAGCAGCACACGGCCGCGTGACGGATCGATCACCAGGGCGCTCGCCGTGAGGTGCCCGGCGTGGCAGGACTTCCACATCCCGTCCGGATGCCCGGACAGGTGGTCCAGATAGACCTGGCGCAGCTCTTCGTGGCCCTCGTGGCCCTTCAGCACGAGGACCGCGTCGTCGTGCAGACTCACTCGGCGCCGTCGCCCTCGCCGGCGTCCCCGGAGTCGTCCTTCTTCTTCAGGTCGGGCTTCTCGGCGCTGCCGCTCGCGGCCTCGCCGAGCATCTTGTCGAGCTCGGAGAAGTCCATGTGCTCGCGGTGCACGAAGCCGTCCGGGTCGTCCAGGTCGGACGCGTTCGGCAGCATGTCCGGGTGGGCCCACAGGCCGTCCCTGCCGTCCACACCGCGCGCGTCGGTGAGCGAGGCCCACAGCCGCGAGGCGTCGCGAAGCCGGCGCGGGCGCAGCTCCAGACCGATCAGCGTGGCGAACGTCTGCTCGGCGGGACCGCCCGTGGCGCGGCGGCGGCGCAGCGTCTCGCGCAGCGCGTCGGCCGACGCGAGCCGCGGCTTGGCCGCCGAGTGCACGACCGCGTCCACCCATCCCTCGACCAGCGCGAGCGCCGTCTCCAGACGGGCCAGCGCGGCCTTCTGCTCCGGCGTGTCCTCCGGCTGGAACATGCCCTGCTGGAGCGCCTGCTGCAGCTCCTCGGGGTTCTGCGGGTCGAACTGGCCGACCACGTCCTCCAGCTTCGCGGTGTCGACCTTGATCCCGCGCGCGTATCCCTCGACAGCGCCGAACAGGTGCGAGCGCAGCCACGGCACGTGGGCGAAGAGACGCTGGTGGGCGGCCTCGCGCAGGGCGAGGTAGAGCCGCACCTCCTCCTGGGGGACGCTCAGGTCCTTGCCGAACGACTGGATGTTCAGCGGCAGCAGCGCGGCCTTGCCGACCGGGCCGAGCGGCAGACCGATGTCGGTCGAGCCGACGACCTCGCCCGCGAGCACGCCCACGGCCTGGCCGATCTGCGTGCCGAACATGGCGCCGCCCATGGAGCGCATCATGCCGATCAGCGGGCCCGCCATGGCCTGCATCTCCTCCGGCAGCACATCGCCCATGGCCGCGCCGACGCGCTCGGCGACCGGGTCGACGAGTTCCTTCCACACCGGCAGGGTCGCCTCGACCCACTCCGCCCGGCTCCAGGCCAGCGCGGAGGCCGCGCCGGAGGGCAGGGACGTCGCGTCGTCCAGCCACAGGTCGGCCAGCCGGACGGCCTCCTCGACCGCCAGCCGCTCGGAGTGTCCGACGCTCGCGTCCTTCTTGCCGTCGGAGGTGCCCTGCGCGACCGTCTGCCGGGCGATCTGCTTGGCCATGTCCCAGTTCACCGGGCCGCCCTCGTACGAGAGCATCTGCCCCAGCTGCTGGAACGCGGCGCCCAGGTCGTTGGGGTTCATCGAACCGAACATGGCTGCGAGCGGATTGTCGGCTCCGGGGCCACCGGCTCCGGGCAGCCCGAAACCGAACGGTCCCTGACCACCACCGCCCTGCTGGTCCTTCTTCTTGCCCTCGTCGCCGCTCTCCGGCTCCTCCGGCGGAAGGCCGAATCCGAATGGGGTGTCACTCACGGGATTCCTCGGCTGGTAAGGCCGCCGGTTCGTCCGACGGCGGCTGCCCACAACACCACCCAGCGTAGACACCAGAACCCGATCGGGCCTCGGTGCTTCGCCGACTCGTCGCCTGCGGCAGGATGGATGCCACCTGGTAGGGGCGCGTCACACGCGCCCATTACTGAAGACAACCGCTGGAGACGCCCGGTGAGTTCCCCAGATCCGCAGGTTCGCGCAGCGCGAAACCACTCAACCAGCCCAGCCTCGCGCGGCCCCGTCGTCGCGGTCACCGGCGCGGCGGCCGGTGTGGGAGCGCTGCTCACCGAGCGGCTGGCCGCCAGCGAGGAGATCAAGCGGGTCGTCGCCATCGACGAGCGGCGCGGCGAGTGCGCCGACGCCCAGTGGCACATCCTGGACGTCCGGGACCCCGCGATCGCCGAGAAGCTGCGCGGCGCCGACGTCGTGGTCCATTTGGCGCTCGACCTCGACCTGGAGACGGACGCAGCGGCCAGGACCGCCTACAACGTCCGGGGGACGCAGACCGTGCTGACCGCCGCCGCGGCGGCCGGGGTCCGCCGGGTCGTGCTGTGCACGTCGGCGATGGTCTACGGAGCCCTGCCCGACAACGAGCTGCCCCTGTCCGAGGACGCCGAGCTGCGGGCGACCGCCGAGGCGACGGGCGTCGGCGACCTGCTGGAGATCGAGCGGCTCGCGCGCCGCGCGCCGCGGGCCCACCCCGGGCTGAACGTGACCGTCGTACGACCCGCGGTACTCGTCGGCGGCGGTACGGACACCGCGCTGACCAGGTACTTCGAGTCCCCCCGGCTGCTCGTGGTGGCGGGGTCGAGGCCCGCCTGGCAGTTCTGTCACGTCGAGGACCTGTGCGCCGCGCTGGAGTACGCGGTCGTCGAGAAGGTCGAGGGCGAGCTGGCCGTCGGGTGCGACGGATGGCTGGAGCAGGAGGAGGTGGAGGAGCTGAGCGGGATCCGGCGGATGGAGCTGCCGTCCGCGGTCGCGCTGGGCGCCGCCGCCCGGCTCCACCGGATCGGGCTCACTCCCTCGCCCGCCGGTGACCTCGCCTACACGATGTACCCCTGGGTGGTGAGCGGGAGCCGTCTGCACGATGCCGGGTGGCGGCCGCGCTGGACCAACGAGGAGGTCCTGGCGGAGCTGCTGGAGGAGGTCGCGGGGCGGCACACGGTGGCCGGCCGGCGGCTGGGGCGCAAGGACGCGACCGCGGCGGGCGCCGCGGGCGCCACGGTGGCCCTGCTGGGCGCGGCGGCGGTCGTCCGCCGGGCGCGGAAGGCCCGGCGCAGGTTCTGACACCGGGGGCGCGCCGTTGCGGCAACGGGGTGAACGGCGGCGGTGCGCCGGCCCTCGGCGGGTCGCCCGGGCCGTGCCGGGCCGGGTCGAGCAGGCCCGGCCGGGCTCCGCGGGACCACGCCGGGCCGTGCCGGGGCAGGCCGGACCGCGCCGTGTCCGACCGGGACCGTGCCGGACCCACCACGCCGAACCGCGCGGCACGGGACCGCGCGGCGCAGGGCTGTCCGGCACCGGGGCATGCGGTACCGGACCGCGCCGCGCCAGGTCGTGTCGTACCTGCCCGTGCCGGGCCGGGTCCCTTCATGCCGGACCGGGCTTCGCCGAGCCGGGTCGTCGTGCGGGCCGGGACCGTGGGGCCGGAGGGCTTCCGGCGGAGGGTTTCGGGCGGTACGCGCGCGTGCCGGGTGAGAGCCGCGTTCCACGGTGTCGGCGGGGTGCGGCACGATGGGGGCATGGCACCTACCTATGACCACCCCGGCGAGCGGGCCGCCCAGGACCCGATCCGGCTGCTCGCGATCCGCGACGAGCCGCTCTCCCTGGACGAGGTCTTCAAGGCCGTGGGGGACGACGCCGCCGGCGGGACCGCGTTGTTCGTGGGGACCGTGCGGAACCATGACGGGGGCGCCGACGTCGACGAGCTCGCCTACTCGTCCCATCCCAGCGCCGAGGCGGAGATGCGCCGCGTCGCGGAGAAGGTGGCCGCCGCCTATCCGGTGCGGGCGCTGGCCGCCGTTCACCGGGTGGGCGACCTGCGCGTCGGCGACCTGGCCGTGGTCGTCGCCGTGTCGTGCCCGCACCGGGGCGAGGCCTTCGAGGCCTGCCGCATGCTCATCGACGACCTCAAGCACGAGGTGCCGATCTGGAAGCACCAGAGGTTCTCCGACGGCTCGCAGGAATGGGTCGGCGCCTGCTGAGACCGGCCGGATTCCCCGGCGCCCGGGCACTCGTCGGCGCACGGCCGACACGCCGGCGTCGTCCGGTTGCGTAACCAGGGCCCTGCCGTGAGCGTTGATGCTGCGGATGGTTAATCTGCTGATCACTCAGTTGCGGTCGTTCGTGGGGTTGGGAGGTCGACATGGCGGCGCTTGCCTGGTTGCTGATTCCGCTGATGGCCGCGATCGGTGCCGGTCTGTGGGGCAGTTGGGCCGGCCGGAATCGCAAGGCGGCGGGGGACGGGGTCGAGCTCGCCGGCTACATGCGTTTCCGTGAGGCCATGGAGCGGACCGGCGTCCCGGAGAAGACCCACTCCGACGCGGCCTGAGGTCCGCGAGGCCCGCGCCCGCGCGGCGAGGCCGGGGCCCGGCGGACAGCGTCCCGCTCCGGGCGTCCTCGGAGCGGGGACCCGGAACCGTACGGAACGCTCCGGAGCACCGTCCGGAACGCGGCGTTCGTGCCTTTCGGGCGCGTTCCGGACCGGCCACGTACGGACGGCCCCGACGGTGCGCTTACACCACCGTCCCGTACTGTCGTTCCATGCCACGCCGCACCGCGACGATGCTCGCCTCCACTCTGATCCTGATCGCGCTCCTGTGCGCGGGAGTGTTCATCAAAGTGCCGTACTCGGAGATGTCACCGGGTCCCACGGTGAACACGCTGGGTGACCACGACGGTGAGCCGGTGCTGCAGATCTCGGGCCGCAAGACGTACCCGACGACCGGCCATCTGAACATGACCACGGTCCGTGTCACGAGCGCCGACTACAACATGAACCTCGTCGAGGCCGTGTACGGATGGCTGGCGCACGACAGCAAGATCGTGCCGCACGACACGCTCTACCCGAACGGCAAGACCGAGCAGGAGTCGACGCAGGAGAACGCCGAGGAGTTCAGCCAGTCCCAGGAGAGCGCCAAGGTGTCCGCCCTGAAGGAACTGGGCATCCCCGTGAAGTCCTGGGTGATCGTCTCCACCGTGGTCAAGGCCTCTCCGTCCGAGGGGCGGCTGCACGCCGGTGACGTCATCAAGGCCGTCGACGGTACGGCCGTGAAGGCGCCCGACGACGTCGCGAAACTCGTCACCAAGCACAAGCCGGGCGAGAAGGCCGTGTTCACGATCGTGCCCGCCAAGGAGCAGGCCGCCGCCGAGAAGGAGCACACGACGGCGACCACGACCAAGGACGTGACGATCACCACGGCCAAGTCCGACGACGAGGGCACCGACCGTGCCATCGTCGGGATATCGGCCGGGACCGACCACACGTTCCCGTTCACCATCGACATCAAGCTCGCCGACGTCGGCGGCCCGAGCGCGGGTCTGATGTTCTCGCTCGGCATCGTGGACAAGCTCACTCCGGGCAACCTCACCGGAGGCAAGTTCGTGGCCGGCACCGGCACCATCGACGACAACGGCAAGGTCGGCCCGATCGGCGGCATCGACATGAAGACGGTCGGCGCGCGCAACAAGGGCGCCCAGTACTTCCTGACGCCCAAGGACAACTGCGCCGAGGCCGCCAAGGACACCCCCGAGGGGCTCAGGCTCGTCAAGGTCGACACCCTCGGCGACGCGACGAAGGCACTCGAGGACATCAGCGCGGGCCGGACCTCCGACCTGCCCAAGTGCACCGTCAAGGGCTGACGGACACCGCTCGTCCGTGGCCGGGGGCGCCCCGCGGTGTGCGGGGCGCCCCCGGCCACGTCCGTGCGCGGATCAGTCCGCGAACGTCGCCGACAGCGCGTCCGCGAGGCCCGGAACGAGGCCCGCGCCCGTGAGCACCTCCGTCGCAGCGTCCTTCTCGCGCAGCCGCAGCGCCGAGTCCCGGGTGCCGTCGCGCAGGACACCGACCGTCATCCGCACCTCCTGGCGGTCCGGGTGCGCGGCGACCCACTGGGTGAGCTTCTTGCCGCTCAGCCCCTCCGGGACCGAGTTCTCCGCGGACGGCGGCAGCATCAGCCGCTCCACGGTGAGCGCGCAGCCGACGACGGCGTCGGGCCAGGCGATGGTGCCGAGGAACTCGTCCAGGGGCTTGCCCGAAGGGATCTCCTCCTGCTCGACGGGGGTGAGACCGGAGGTCTCCTGTTCGTGCTCCAGGCCGAGCTGAGCTGCGAGGCCGGGTTCCTTGGCCCGCAGCCGTGCGGTGTCTACGAGGGCGAAGAGGCGGGCGGGCTGGTCCCAGCCGAGGCCGGAGGCGTACTCGTCGATCTCGAGTACGGCCCGGGTCAGGGGGCTCGCTGCCATGGGAGTGTTGGACATGGTCACAATCCTGCCTCGTTCGTGACCTGAATCGGGAACCGAGTAAAGCGTGAGTAAGTTGCATAGATGAGGCTCCTCGTTCAGGAGCCTCGCCGACGGCCCACCGACATGGGGGCCGGACGGAATCGACAGCGACTTCGAGGTGCGCACCTTGGCTTTCCAGATGCCGGACCGCGGCGGAGGCCCGACGGGGCCACGGATCAGAGTGGGCCAGCCGTCCCGGCGTGTCCGGACCCTGCTCATGACACTGGGCGTGCTGGCCGTGCTGGCCATGGCCTTCGTCATGTTCGCGGGGTTCTGGACGGACTGGCTCTGGTACCGCTCGGTCCACTATTCGTCGGTCTTCACCACCACCCTGTGGACCAAGATAGGGCTCTTCTTCGTCTTCGGTCTGCTGATGGCGGCCGCGGTGGGCTTCAACATCTGGCTGGCGCACCGGCTGCGCCCGCCGCTGAGCGCCATGTCGATGGAGCAGCAGAGCCTCGACCGGTACCGCATGGGCATCGCGCCCTACAAGCGCTGGCTGCTGCTCGCGATCACGTCCCTGGTGGGGCTGATCGCCGGCGCCTCCGCCTCGGGCCAGTGGCGCACGTGGCTGATGTGGGTGAACGGAGTTTCCTTCGGACAGAAGGACCCCCAGTTCCACCTCGACGTCTCGTTCTACGCCTTCGACCTGCCCTGGTACCGCTTCCTGCTCGGCTTCGGCTTCGCCGCGGCCGTGCTCTCGCTGATCGCCGCCGCGCTCACGCACTACCTGTACGGCGGTCTGCGGGTCACCAGCCCCGGAGCGCGTGCCACGGCCGCGGCCACCGGACATCTCTCGGTGCTCCTCGGCGTCTTCGTCGCCCTGAAGGCGGTCGCCTACTGGCTCGACCGGTACGGACTCGCGGTGAAGTCCAGCGACTTCAAGGCGACCGGCAACTGGACGGGCCTGCGGTACGTCGACGCGAACGCGTACCTGCCCGCCAAGACGATCCTGTTCTGCATCGCCGTCATCTGCGCGCTGCTCTTCTTCGCGACGCTGTGGCGGCGTACCTGGCAGCTCCCCGTGATCGGCTTCGGCCTCATGGTGCTCTCGGCCGTCCTCATCGGGGGCCTGTACCCCGCGATAGTCCAGAAGTTCCAGGTCGAGCCCAACGAGCAGGCCAAGGAAGCGCCGTACGTCGAGAAGAACCTCAAGGCGACCCGAGAGGCGTACGGGATCGCCGGCACCGCCGTGCAGGACTACCCGGGGGCGAGCGACACCGAGGACAAGGCCGAACTCCGTGACGACGCCGACACCGTCGCGAGCATCCGGCTCATGGACCCGAACATCGTGTCGCCGACCTTCCAGCAGCTCCAGCAGGTGCGGAACTACTACGCCTTCCCCTCGAACCTGGACGTCGACCGGTACAGCAAGGACGGCAAGGAGCAGGACACCGTCCTCGGTCTGCGCGAACTGAACCTCGCGGGCATCCCGAAGAACAACTGGATCAACGACCACTTCCGGTACACCCACGGATACGGCGTCGTCGCGGCCAAGGGCACCGAGGCCGACAGCGAGGGCCGCCCGGTCTTCACCGAGTACAACCTGCCGTCCAAGGGCGACCTCGGCTCGTACAAGCAGCAGGTCTACTACGGCGAGAAGACCACCCAGTACTCGATCGTCGGCGGTCCCCAGAAGGAGATCGACTACTCCGACGACAGCGGTGAGAAGACCACCAGCTACCAGGGCAAGAGCGGGGTCAGTCTCGCGGGTCCGGTCAACCGGGCCGCGTACGCGGTGGCGTTCGGCGAACCGCAGATCCTGTACTCGGGCGCGATCGGCGAGGGTTCGCGGATCCTCTACAACCGCACCCCCAAGGAGCGGGTCGAGGCCGTCGCGCCCTGGCTGACCATCGACGGCGACGCCTACCCGGCGGTCGTCGACGGGAAGATCCAGTGGATCGTCGACGCGTACACCACCACCAACGGCTATCCGTACGCCTCGCGCACCACGCTCGGCGACACCACGGCGGACTCGCTGACGGCGGCCAACGACCAGCGCGCGGTGGTGGCCCAGCAGAACCAGGTCAACTACATCCGCAACTCGGTGAAGGCGACCGTCGACGCGTACACCGGCGCGGTCAAGCTCTACCAGTGGGACACCGAGGACCCGGTTCTGAAGACCTGGATGAAGGCGTTCCCGGACACGGTGGAGTCGAAGAAGTCGATCTCGCCGGACCTGCTGGCCCATCTCCGGTACCCGCAGGACCTGTTCAAGGTCCAGCGCGAACTGCTCACCCGCTACCACGTCAGGGACGCCCAGACGTTCCTGAGCGGCAGCGAGGTGTGGCAGGTCCCGGACGACCCGACCAACAAGTCGGGCAGCGCGGTGCCTCCGTACTACCTGAGCATGAAGCTGCCGGGAGAGTCGTCGCAGGCGTTCTCGCTGACGACGACGATGACACCGAACGGCCGTGACAACCTGAGTGCCTTCGTGTCGGTCAACGCCGAGGCGGGGACCCCCGATTACGGCAAGATCAGCATTCTGAAGCTGCCGACGGGCAGAACGGTCGACGGACCCAAGCGGGTGCAGAGCCAGTTCAACTCCGAGCCGTCCATCGCCGAGTCCATCAGGCTCCTCAGAGGCGGCGACTCGGAGGTCGAGTACGGCAACCTGCTGACCGTGCCGCTGGACGGCGGACTGCTCTACGTGGAACCGGTCTACGTCCGCGGTGGCGACCTCAAGTACCCGTTGCTGCGCAAGGTGCTGGTGACCTACGGCGGCAACACCGCCTTCGAGGACACCCTGGGCGAGGCGCTCAACAAGGTCTTCGGGGCGGAGAGTTCGACCGCGCCGCCGGAGGAGGACACCCCGAAGCCGCCCGCGACGGGCAACCCGACGGTCCAGGCCGCGCTCGCCGACGCGCAGAAAGCCTTCGACGAGGGGCAGGAAGCCCTCAAGAAGGGCGACTGGAAGGCGTACGGCGAGGCGCAGAAGAACCTCGAGGAAGCGCTGAAGAAGGCCGAGGCCGCGCAGGCCGAGGCGGACAAGGCCGCCGGCGGTTCCGGTGCGGACAAGAACACCGACAAGAACGCCGACAAGAACGCCGACAAGGACACCGGTGGCGACGCCGGCAAGAACGGCGATTCCGGCAGCAGCCCCAGTCCCGGCCCGAGCGCTGAGGAGGGCTCCGGAAGCGGCTGATCAGAGGCCCACCCCGCGCCGTGATACGGTTGAGGAACAACAGCGCGGGGTGGAGCAGCTCGGTAGCTCGCTGGGCTCATAACCCAGAGGTCGCAGGTTCAAATCCTGTCCCCGCTACTGAAGTCGAGGGCCCGGATCCAGTTCATGGATCCGGGCCCTCGGCGTGTGACGCCACGCCGGGGAGCGCCGGTGACCTGGCCACTCGCATGAAGTGCCGCGACATGCGAGGGGAGTTGAGCGTTCTGTGTTTGACTTGTCTCCCTGTGGGCATGTCGACAAAACGCTGAAGTGACCTTCACTGGCTGCGGTATACCAGGTGTACCCAGGTTGCGGGTGGTGCGACGATGGACGTTATGGGGGACAAGGCAACTCTGTTGGATACAGGGCGGTTTGCGCAGTCTGTCGACTTCGAGCAGCCTGTGGATCTCACACAGCCTTCCGACCGGGACGAGACCGGCGAGGCCGCCGAGGAGGCGCGCCAGTGGTCGGCCGCGGAGGCCGGCGACGTCGAGGCGATGAGCGTCCTCGGGGCCATGCTGCTGCGCCGCGGCGATCTCGACGCGGCCGAACCGCAGTTGCGCGCCGCCACCGCCGCGGGTGACCGTGCCGCCGCCAACAACCTGGGTGTCCTCCTCTACCAGCGCGGATACGCCGACGAGGCCGCCGGATGGTGGCGGATCGCCGCCGTGGCCGGCAGTGCCGCCGCCGCGCACGCCCTCGGCCGGCACCACCGGGAGCGCGGTGACGAGCCCGCCGCCGAGTACTGGCTGCGCCAGTCCGCCGAACAGGGGCACGCCCTGGGCGCGTACGCCCTCGCCGATCTGCTGGAGCATCGTAGCGACGTGGGTGCCGAGCAGTGGATGCGGGCCGCCGCGGAACGAGGGCACCGCGAGGCCGCGTACCGGCTGGCGCGCTCGCTCGACCGCAAAGCCCTGGATTCGGGCGAGGCCGTGGGCGACAACGGTGTCATCGGTGCCGCCGGGCAGGCCGCCGAGCAGTGGTACCGGCAGGCCGCCGCGCGCGGGCACCGCAGGGCCGCGCTGCACCTCGGGGCGATCCTGGAGAAGCGAGGTGATCTCAAGGAGGCCGGGCGCTGGTACCTGACGTCCGCCAAGGACGGGGAAGCGCGGGCCGCGTGCGCCCTCGGGTTCCTGCTGCGCGACGCCGGGGACCCCGACAGCGCCGCCGTCTGGTGGCTGCGGGCCGCGCAGGACGGGGACGGGAACGCCGCCAACGCGCTGGGCGCGCTGCACGCCGAGCGGGGCGAGACGCAGACCGCCGAGCGGTGGTACCGGGCCGCGATGGACGCGGGCGACGTGAACGGCGCGTACAACCTCGCACTGCTCTGCGTCGAGCAGGGGCGGACCGCGCAGGCCGAGCAGTGGTACCGCAGGGCCGCGTACGCCGGTCACCGCGAGGCCGCCAACGCCCTGGCGATCCTGCTGCTCCAGGTCGGCGACGCGGCCGGGGCCGAACCGTGGTTCTCCAAGGCCGCCGAGGCCGGAAGCGTGGACGCCGCGTTCAACCTCGGCATCCTGCACGCCGGACGAGCTACCGAGAGCGACGACGCCGCGGCGCTGCGGTGGTACGAGCGCGCGGCCGCCGCCGGGCACACGGAGGCGGCGCTCCAGGTGGGCATCGCGCGGCTGCGGGAGGGCGACGAGCCGGCCGCCGAGCGGCATCTGCGGTGCGCCGCTGGAGGGGGCAGCGCCGAGGCCGCCTACCGGCTCGCCGCCGTGCTCGACGCCCGGCGGCCTCCGGCGCCCGCGCACGAACTCGGGGAGCCCGCGCAGGAGAAGAGCGAGTGCGAGGAGTGGTACGAGCGGGCCGCGTCCCAGGGGCACCGGCGCGCGCAGGTGCGGGTGGGGATGCTGGCCGCGGCGCGGGGCGACGTGGTGGAGGCCGCTCGCTGGTACCGCGAGGCCGCGGAGGCGGGGTCGCGCAACGGCGCCTTCAACCTCGGGCTGCTGCTGGCCCGTGAGGGGAGCGAGCCGGAGGCGGCGCTGTGGTGGACCCGCGCGGCCGACGCGGGGCACGGGCGGGCGGCGCTCAGACTGGCGCTCGTGTACGCGCGGCGCGGGGAACTCGCCGAGGGTCAGCGCTGGGCCGACCGCGCGGTGTCGCTGGGGCCGGCGGAGGTCGCCGAACGGGCGGCACGGCTGCGGGACGCCCTGCGGGAGGAACTGTCCGCGTGAGGGGCGGCCGGGCGGGATGCCGGCCGGACGCGGGCGGGGCTGTTCGTGTGAGGGCGGGGCTGTCTGTGTGAGGGCGGGGCGGCCGACCTGGTCCGAGGCCGGCCGGGGTTCGCTCCGCCAATGGATTTGCGTCGGCCATGGTCTTGACGTACTGTTCAGTTCATCGACGCGGGGTGGAGCAGCTCGGTAGCTCGCTGGGCTCATAACCCAGAGGTCGCAGGTTCAAATCCTGTCCCCGCTACTGAAGGCCGAGGGCCGGAATCCGAAGGGATTCCGGCCCTCGGTGCGTTTGCGGGCCCGGCGCCGAAACGCGGCAGCGAACAGCGAACGGCACGTGTGAACGGCGCGGGGTGAACGGCGCGCGGCCCGGGGTCGGCCCGCCGGTCGCAGAAAGCCCCGGCGCGCGTGGCGTGCCGGGGCTTTCGGGTGCTCACGAGGGCGTCGCGTGCTGCTACGCCGCCATGGCCGCGCAGTCGGGGCAGACGCCCCGGTAGGTCACCTCGACGTTCGAGACGGTGAAGCCGAAGCGCTCCGAGTCGGGGAGGTCGCCGAGCGGGTTGCCGATCGGGTGGACGTCGCGGATCGCCCCGCAGCGGGCGCAGACCAGGTGGTGGTGCGGATGGTGCGCGTTCGGGTCGTACCGCTTGGCGCGCTTGTCCGTGGCGACTTCCAGCACCTCGCCGAGCGAGACCAGCTCGCCCAGGGTGTTGTAGACGGTCGCCCGGGAGATCTCGGGCAGCTTGGCGACGGCGCGGGCGTGCACCTCGTCGGCCGTCAGATGGACGTGGTCGCCGTCGAGGACCTCGGCCACGACACGTCGCTGCGCGGTCATGCGCCATCCACGTCCGCGCAGTCGTTCCAACAGGTCACTCATACAGGTCAGCGTAACAGCAGGTGAACCAGATCCCGAACGGGTGTGATTTTAGATCATGCTCTGACTTGGACAGTGTCTATGTCGGAGCGGAGTCCGGCGCGCCCGTCGTGGGCGGCGGGCCCGGCCCCCGTGATCTGTCCGGGGGCCGGGCCCGCCGAGGTGCTCGGGTCGGATCCGGGGTCCGCTCAGGCCGCCGGTATGCGCTGCCGGACGGGTGCCCAGCAGCGGATGATGTCGCGGACCGAGACGATGCCCACCGGGCCGCCGCCGTCGAGTACGACCAGGTGCCGGAAGCCGCCGTGCGACATCGCGGCCGCGGCCTCGTCCAGGGTCCAGGTGGGCGCTGCGAAGACGACGTCGGTGGTGGTGTGGCTGCCGGCGGTCTCCGAGTCCGGGTTCTGGCCGTGGGCGAGGGAGTTGAGGATGTCGCGCTCGGTGAGGATGCCGAGGCCGGAGGAGTCCTCGTCGAGGACCACCGCCGCGCCGACGTGGCGTGCGGACATCAGGCGGGCCGCCTGTCGGAGGGTGTGTGCCGGGCCGATGGTGAGGACCACCGTGCTCATGGCGTCGCGGACGAGCATGGGCTGGAGCCACCTCCTCGGTGAGCCGCGGACTCCCCGGCTCCGGACGGAGCGCAAAGAGAAGCGGTTCACAAGTTCACAAGTGGGGGAGCTCTCAGAGTCGCAGTTAAAGAGAGGGTCAACAAGGGGGCGCGTGCCGTGAGTTCGGGGGCGCCCGGGGTTGCTCGGCACTCCCGGGGCCGGCCGGGGCCGCTCACCGGCGCTTCCCCGGGCGCGCCCGCGGCAGGGCACCGGGCGGCGGCCGCGCGGCCGGTCACCGCATCACGCCGGCCGCCCGCCGGTCAGTAGCGCTGGTTCAGATACCCCAGCATCTCGTCGTGGAGGAGGCCGTTCGACGCGGTCCCGTTGCCGCTGTGCGGGCCGGGGCGTCCGTCGAGGCCGGTGAACATGCCGCCCGCCTCGGTCACGATGATCGCGTTCGCCGCCATGTCCCAGAGCGACAGCTCGGGTTCGGCGCAGATGTCGACCGAGCCCTCGGCGACCATCATGTACGGCCAGAAGTCGCCGTAACCGCGGGTGCGCCAGACCGCCTTCGTCAGATCGAGGAAACCGTCCAGACGGCCCTGGTCCTCCCAGCCGGACAGCGAGGAGTACGCGAAGGACGCGTCGGACATCCGGGAGACGCTGGACACCCGCAGCCGGGTCGCGGAGGACAGGCTGCGCCCGGTGAACGCGCCGTGCCCCTTCGCCGCCCACCAGCGACGGCCCAGCGCGGGGGCGGAGACGACGCCGACGACCGGCTGGTAGCCGCCCTCGCCCGCCTCCATCAGGGAGATCAGCGTGGCCCACACGGGCACGCCGCGGACGTAGTTCTTGGTGCCGTCGATCGGGTCGACGACCCAGCGGCGCGGGCCCGTGCCCTCGATCCCGTACTCCTCGCCGAGGACCGCGTCGCGCGGCCTGGCCCGCTGGAGATGGCCGCGGATGAGTTCCTCGGCGGCCTTGTCCGCCTCGCTCACCGGCGTCATGTCCGGCTTGGTCTCGACCTTCAGGTCGAGCGCCTTGAAACGGTCCATCGTCGCGGCGTCGGCGGCGTCCGCCAGGACATGGGCGAGGCGCAGGTCATCGCGGTAGTCGGGCATGGGTGAACCGTATCCGCCCGTGTCGGGACGGGGCTACACGGGACCGACAGGTGATCACCGGGCGGGACCGCGCCTGCGCGCCGACGGGGGACCCGTCCCGGCGCTCGCGCCAGGTCCGGGCGCGCACGGCCCGGGGCGCGCGCCCAGCGGGGCCGCCTCACCCCCTTGACAGTGCTCCTGTACGCGTCAAACCTGGCTCCAGAGCCGCTCGCCCCGAGGAGGCGATGATGCCCGCAGCGCGCGAATCGCTCTTGGACGCCGCCTATACGGCACTCGCGCGCAGGCCGTGGTCCGCGGTGCGGATGGTCGACGTGGCCGCGGTGGCCGGAGTGTCACGCCAGACGCTCTACAACGAGTTCGGGAGCAAGGAGGGCCTCGCGCGTGCCCTCGTGCGGCGGGAGGCCGACGCCTATCTCGCCGGTGTCGACCGGGCCCTGGCCGCTCACACGGACGCGCGGGAGCGGCTGGCCGCGACCGCCGAGTGGACCGCCTCGACGGCCCGCAGCAACGCGCTGGTGCGGGCGATGCTCACCGGATGCTGGAGCGAGCGGCTGCCCTCGCCCGCGCTGTCCGCCGTGCCCTCGTCGTCCCCGGTGCCGGCGCAGCGGCGGGCCGACGGACCGCTGCCCACGCCCGCCGACTTCGTGGCGCTGGTCCGCGACCGCGCGGTCGCCGCGCTGGCCCTGTCCCGGGCGGACACCCCCGAGGTCACGCGGGCCTGCGAACTGGCGGCCCGGCTCGCGCTGTCCTGCGTGGTCGCGCCGCCCGCGCGGGGCGGGGCCACGGAGTTGGTCAGGACCGCGCTGGCACCGTCCCCCCGGCTCGGGGTCTGAGGGGCGGGGCACTCCGTGTTCCGGCGGCGTCCCCGTGTTCCGACGGCGTCCCCGTGTTCCGGCGGCGTCCCGAGGAGGTGTGCTCAGTGCGCCGACCCCGACAGCTGGAGCCCGATGACACCGATGATGACCAGGCTGATCGAGACGATCTTGAGGACCGAGACCAGGTCGTCGAGGAAGATCATGCCGTAGACGGCGGTCCCGGCCGCGCCGATGCCGGTCCACACCGCGTAGGCGGGACCGACGTCGAGCTTCTTCAGGGAAAGGGTCAGCAGACCGAAGCTGCCCAGCGCGAAGATGCAGAACGCGACGGTGGGCCAGAGCCTCGTGAAGCCGTGGGAGAGCTTCAGACAGACCGCGAAGCCGGTTTCGAGCAGTCCCGCCACAACGACCAGCAGCCACGCCATGTCTTGTCCTCCCGCATCACACGTCGACTGCTTCGGCTGGTCCGGCTCGGTGCGATGATGCATTCACCGCCCCGGAGAAGCCCTTACCGACCGCGGGCGCACGCAAACACGGAGACGTCAGTCGCCCTCGCGGCGCTCGCGCGTGGCCAGCAGACGGCGCAGCGAGAACAGCCGCTGCGGGTCCGCGTGGCCGTCGGCCACCCACTCGTCGAGCGCGCAGTCCGGTTCGTCGTGGCTGCACGCCCGGGGGCAGCCCTCCGTGCCCGGTTCGAGATCGGGGAAGGCGTGGATGACCCGGGACGGATCGACGTGGTTGAGGCCGAAGGAACGGACGCCGGGGGTGTCGATCACCCAGCTTCCGCCGCCGCCCGCCAGGGGCAGCGCCAGCGCCGAGGTGGTCGTGTGCCGGCCGCGGCCCGTGACCGCGTTGACGTGGCCCGTCGTCCGCCGCCGCTCGGGCGGCACCAGCGCGTTCACCAGGGTCGTCTTGCCCACGCCCGAGTGCCCGACGAACGCCGTGATCCTGCCGTCCAGGTGTTCGCGCACCCGGTCGGCGGCGGCCTCGCTGCGCAGCTCCTCGCGGCTGGTCACCACGTAGGGGATGTCCAGCGCGCCGTACAGCTCCAGGAACTTGTCCGGCGGCGCCAGGTCCGACTTCGTGAGCACCAGCAGCGGGCTCAGCCCGCCGTCGAAGGCCGCCACCAGACAGCGGTCGATCAGCCGGGGGCGCGGCTCGGGGTCCGCGAGGGCGGTGACGATGGCGAGCTGGTCGGCGTTGGCGACGACCACCCGCTCGTACGGGTCGTCGTCGTCGGCCGTGCGGCGCAGCACCGAGTCGCGCGGCTCGATGCGGACGATGCGGGCGAGGGTGTCCTTCTCGCCGGACAGGTCGCCGACGATGGCCACCTTGTCGCCCACGACGGCGGCCTTGCGGCCCAGTTCCCGTGCCTTCATCGCCACCACGGCACGGTCCTCGACCAGACAGGTCAGCCGGCCGCGGTCGACCGTGAGGACCATGCCCTCGACGGCCTCCTCGTGCTTGGGGCGGATGTTCGTACGCGGACGGTTGCCCTTGCGGTTCGGCCGCTGGCGGATGTCGTCCTCGTCGGTGTGCTTGCCGTAACGGCGCATGATCCAGGTCCGCCCGTCAGTTCCCGAGCATCCCGGTCCACAGGTCGGGGAAGTCGGGCAGCGTCTTCGCCGTCGTCGCCACGTTCTCGATCTGGACGCCCTCCACCGCCAGCCCGATGATCGCGCCGGCCGTCGCCATGCGGTGGTCGTCGTACGTGTGGAAGACGCCGCCGTGCAGCGGGCGCGGCCGGATGTGCAGGCCGTCGGCGGTCTCGGTGACGTCGCCGCCGAGTTCGTTGATCTCCTTGGTGAGCGCGGCCAGCCGGTCCGTCTCGTGCAGCCGCAGATGGGCCACGCCCCGCAGTGTGGAGGGGGAGTCGGCGAGCGCCGCGACCGCCGCGACGCCCGGGGTCAGCTCACCGACCTCGCCCAGGTCCACGTCGATGCCGTGAACGGCACCCGAACCGGTGAACTCCAGTCCGCGTTCGGTCAGTTCGCAGGAACCACCCATCTCGGTGAAGATCTCCCGCAGCCGGTCGCCGGGCTGGGTGGTGCGGGCCGGCCAGTCCGGGATCACGACTGTGCCGCCGGTCACCAGCGCCGCCGCCAGGAACGGCTGGGCGTTCGACAGGTCCGGCTCGATGATCAGGTCGCGGCCGAGCAGCGCGCCCGACGTCACCCGCCACACGTTCGGCTCGCCGCCCGACTCCGGGGTGTCCACCTGGGCGCCGACCGCGCGCAGCATGTCCACGGTCATCCGGATGTGCGGCATGGACGGGAGGGTCGAACCGGTGTGCCGGACCTCGACGCCCTGGTTGAAACGCGGGGCGGAGAGCAGCAGGGCGGACACGAACTGGGAGGACGACGACGCGTCGATCTCCACCGTGCCGCCGTCCAGGGCGCCGCTGCCGTGGACCGTGAGCGGCAGCGAGCCGCGGGCGTCGTCGTCGATCCGGGCGCCGAGCACGCGCAGCGCGTCGATCACGCCGTTCAGCGGACGCTCGTACGACCGCGGGTCGCCGTCGAAGCGGACGGGGCCGTCCGCCAGCGCGGCGACCGGGGGGAGGAAGCGCATCACGGTGCCGGCGTTGCCGACGTCGACCGTGGCCGGTCCGCGCAGGCCCGAGGGGATGATCCGCCAGGCCTCGCCGGAGGCGTCCGGGCCCGCGGCGACCGTCGAGCTGGAGGCGACCGTCTCCTCGATGCCGACACCCATCGCGCGGAGCGCGCCGGCCATCAGCAGGGTGTCGCGGGAACGCAGCGGGCGGCGCAGCCAGCCCGGCTCGGAGGCCAGCGCGGCCAGGACGAGGGCGCGGTTGGTGACCGACTTGGACCCCGGCACGTGAACCGTCGCGTCGACGGCTCCGCTTGCGTGCGGGGCTGGCCAGAGGGCGGTGTGGGCGGGGTTCACGGTCATGCGCCCCACTTTAGTGGCAGGGCGCCGGGCAGCCGCGGCTCCGTCACCGCCGGTGACGCCCGCCGGGGGAGCCGGCCGGGGCACGCCCGGAGGCCCCGCCGGACGGGTCGCGGCGCAGTTCAGGGCCCTTCGGCGGGTGCCGGGCCCCTTCGGGCAGCAGCCCGCGGCTCACAGTTCCGGCCCCGGGTTCACAGTTCCGGCCCGGGCTCACGGTCCCGGCCCCCGGACGGCGCCCCCGGGTTCACAGCCCCAGCAGCCAGCGTCCGCCGCCCATCAGCGAACACAGCGACACGGCGTGGAAGAGGAACAGCCACAGCCCGGCCGGTACGTGCGTCAGCCGGGAGAGCTGGTCCGCGTCGGAGTCGCCCGCCCCGCCCCGCCTCCGCTTCGCCTGGAGTTCGAAGGCCGGGCGGACGCCGCCGAGGAGCAGGAACCACACCACGGCGTACGCGAACGCGGCCTGCACCTGGGGTCCGGCGAGCCAGGACACCAGGAGGAAGGTGCCGCCGGTGAGGATCACGGTGAGCGCGCCGTACGCGTTGCGGATCATCACCAGCATGGCTATCAGCATGGCCGTGGCCACCCACAGCAGCAGGGTGATGTGGCCGACGCCGAGCAGCGCGGCGCCGCCGAGGCCGAGCAGCGGGGGAGCGGTGTAGCCCGCCGCCGCCGTGAGGATCATGCCGAGACCGGTCGGCTTGCCGCGGCTGACCGTGAGACCGCTGGTGTCGGAGTGCAGCCGGATGCCGCTGAGGCTGCGGCCGGTGAGCAGGGCGACCAGGCCGTGGCCGCCCTCGTGCGCGATGGTGACGGCGTTGCGGGAGACCCGCCAGACGCCGTGCGGGACGGTCGCCGCGAGGGCCGCGACCATGGTGGCGATCACCACCCACAGGTCGGGGTCCGGCTGGGTGCCGAACACCTCGTCCCACAGGGAGCTGAGCGAGGCCAGCGAGGTGGATGCGGTGCTGTCCATTGTCGGCGGTGGCTCCCTTTCGCGGCGCGGAATCTGGCAGTGTTGCACGTATGTGCGGACGCTATGCAGCCAGTCGTGGACCCGAGGATCTCGCAGCAACCTTTGAGATCGAGAAATGGGACGCGGAAGAAACCCTGGCTCCCGACTACAACGTGGCCCCGACCAAGGAGGTCTACGTCGTCCTCGACCGTCCTGTGAAGGACGCGGACAGTCCGAGGCCGGTTCGCCAGCTCCGCAGGCTCAAGTGGGGGCTCGTCCCGTCCTGGGCCAAGACGCCCGAGGGCGCCGCCCGGATGATCAACGCGCGCGCCGAGACGGTGCACGAGAAGCCCTCGTACCGCCGCGCCTTCAGCACCCGGCGCTGCATCGTCCCCGCCGACGGCTACTACGAGTGGGTCACCTCCAGTGCCGAACGCGACCTGGAGGTCGAGGGCAGGAAGAAGCGGCCCCGCAAGCAGCCCTACTTCGTGACCCCGGCGGACGGCTCCGTCTTCGCGATGGCGGGCCTGTACGAGTTCTGGCGTGACCGGACGCTGCCGGACGAGCACCCGCTGGCCTGGTGGGCGACCTGCTCGGTCATCACCACCGAGGCGGAGACGGCGCCGCTCGCGGTGGCCCCCGCCGAGGGCCCGCGGGCGCTGGCCGACATCCACCCCCGGATGCCCCTGATGCTCACCCCCGACCGCTGGGACAGCTGGCTCGACCCCTCCCGCACGGACCCGGACGAGCTCCGCGACCTGCTCGCGCCGCCGCCCACCGGCCTGATGCGCGCGTACCCCGTCTCCACCGCGGTCAGCAACGTCCGCAACAACGGGGCGGAGCTGCTGGAGGAACTGGAGGGGCCCGAGGAGGGCACACTGTTCTGACGTGACGAGCATCAGCGACGTGAACGAGACCGGCGAGACCGGTGAGACCACCGAGACCAGTGAGACCCGCGAGACCGTCGAGACGGACGCCGGTACGGCCCGGATCACCTGGCACCGGGCGGCGGGCGCGCGGCTCGTCCTCGCCGCGAGCCACGGCGCGGGCGGCGGCATCGAGGCCCGGGACCTGCGGGCGCTCGCCGAGGCGCTCCCCGCCCACGGGGTGAGCGTGGCACTCGTCGAACAGCCCTGGCGGGTGGCCGGGAAGAAGGTGGCGCCCGCGCCGGGGACGCTGGACGTGGGATGGCGGGGCGTGTGGCCTGCGCTGGCGAAGCCGGGGCTGCCCGTGGTCTCCGGGGGCCGCAGCGCGGGCGCCCGGGTCGCGTGCCGGACCGCGGTGGAGCTGGGCGCCGCCGCGGTGCTCGCCCTGAGCTTCCCGCTGCACCCCCCGGGCAGGCCGGAGAAGTCCCGCGCGGCCGAGCTGCTCGGCGCCGGGGTGCCCACGCTCGTCGTCCAGGGCGGCAACGACCCGTTCGGGAAGCCGGAGGAGTTCCCGCCGGGCCCCTACGAGCTGATCGAGGTGCCCCACGGCGACCACGGCCTCGCGGTCCCGAAGCGGGCCCCGCTCGGCCAGGACGAGGCGCTGAAGATCATCACGGACGGTGTCACGGGGTGGGCCACGTCACTCGGGTGACGGCCGGGAATGCAGAGTGACGGACTTCTGTTGTGCCGAGCAGACAGCACGCAGCGTGCTGCACCGTTCGTACGAGAGGAAGTCCGCCGCATGGGTTCGACCTTCTGCCCGAGCCGCAGCAGCCGCGCTGACCTGGACTGGACGGTGCTGCACGCGGGCAAGAACGCCCCGATTCGGGCGGCGGGCGGGCATGATGTTCGTCTATCCTCCGATTCCAGTGGGACCGGTCTCGGTCTCGCTACGTCGCTGGAGGAGGTGGGTCCGGTCACTGGGACCGACGCAGGGACCGAAAACGGCCAGGCGGAGCAGCCCGAGGGCCGGGGCACGAGCGACGCGACGGCGGAGACCCCCGCCGAGCGCACCGCGCGCTTCGAGCGGGACGCGCTCGAATTCCTCGACCAGATGTACTCGGCAGCCCTGCGCATGACGCGCAACCCGGCCGACGCCGAGGACCTGGTGCAGGAGACGTACGCCAAGGCGTACGCGTCGTTCCACCAGTTCCGCGAGGGCACGAACCTCAAGGCGTGGCTGTACCGCATTCTCACCAACACCTTCATCAACTCGTACCGCAAGAAGCAGCGCGAACCCCAGCGCAGCGCGGCCGAGGAGATCGAGGACTGGCAGCTGGCGCGCGCCGAGTCGCACATGTCGACCGGCCTCCGTTCCGCCGAGTCGCAGGCGCTGGACCACCTGCCCGACTCCGACGTGAAGGAAGCGCTGCAGGCGATCCCCGAGGAATTCCGCATCGCCGTCTATCTCGCGGACGTAGAGGGCTTTGCGTACAAGGAGATCGCGGACATCATGGGGACACCCATCGGTACGGTGATGTCCCGGCTGCACCGGGGCCGTCGCCAACTGCGCGGCATGCTGGAGGACTACGCCCGTGACCGCGGGCTGGTCCCCGCCGGCGCCGGAGAGTCGAACGAAGCGAAAGGCTCGGGCTCATGAGCTGCGGAGAGCCGCACGAGACGGATTGCAGTGAGGTACTCGATCATCTCTACGAGTTCCTCGATCATGAGATGCCGGACGCGGACTGCACCAAGTTCGAGGTCCACTTCGAGGAGTGCTCCCCGTGTCTCGAGAAGTACGGCCTCGAACAGGCCGTGAAGAAGCTGGTCAAGCGGTGCTGCGGCCATGACGAGGTGCCCACCGACCTGCGGGCCAAGGTCATGGGCCGCATCGACCTGATCCGCTCGGGACAGACCGTGCCCGAGCACGACGTGACCGCGACGGCCCAGGAGTCCTGACCCCGGGCGGTCTTCCGCCGCGGGGCCACGCTCCGGCGGCCCCGGTCCTCCGGCTCGGCCCGGTCCTCCGTTTATCACCCGAACGTGCGAATCCGTGGGCCTGGAGCCCGCGGATTCGCACATACCCGTCCCCGCCCGCTTCCTCCCGGCCTAGGCTCCGAGCCTGAGACCGGGGGAGGTTCGGGGATGGGTTCGGTTCCGGCGTGGGCCCGGGCTTACGTGGCCGGTGTCGCCCTCCTGGCCCTCGCCTGCCTGGCTCCCCTGCCGCACCTCGGCGTCCCCTGGGAGATCGTCGCGCTGCTCGCCGTGCTGTACGCGGGCTGCGAGCGCGTCACCCTGCCCCTTCGGCCGCACGGAGCGGGCACGCCCGGCGACACCCCCCAGGGGATGGGCACCTTCCTCCCCGTCCTGCTGGCCGGCGCCTTCCTGCTGCCCCCGCCCGCCGCCGCCCTCGTCGCGCTGCCCGGAGCGCTGCTCGCCCGGGTCGAACAGCGCCCGCGCGGCCCGCGCCGGATCTGGCGCGCCGCCCAGCTCGCCCTCTCCGCCTGGGCGGCCTCCCGGGTGTACGGGGCGCTCGGCGGCCGGGACGCGCTCGTCACCCCCGACTTCCCCTACGCGCTCGTGCCCGCCGGAGCCGCGGTGCTCGCCTTCTGCGCCGCGCTCACCCTCCTCGACGGCGGGATCCTCGCACTGGCCGAGCGCGCTCCGGTGCGCGGCGCCTGGCACGGGCTCTTCGCGCGCTCGCTGGCGCCGGTCGCCGTGCACGGCCTCGCCGGACTGATGATGGCGGTGCTCTGGCGCAGCCCGTACGGTCCCGTCGCCGCGCTGCTCGTCCTGCTGCCGATGTACGTGTCCTGCTGGGTCTTCGCCCAGTACCACCGCGAACGCGCCGCCCACCAGGCCACCATCCGCGCCCTCGTCCAGGCCGTCGACATCAAGGACGGCTACACCCGCGGACACAGCGAGCGGGTCGGCCGGGCGTCCGTGATGATCGCCCGCGAGCTGGGCATGCACGACGAGCGCGTAGAGGTGCTCCGCTTCGCCGGCATCCTGCACGACGTCGGCAAACTCGGCGTCCCCACACGGCTGTTGCGCAAGGACGGACCGCTGACCCCCGAGGAGCGGCAGATCATCGAACTGCACCCCGAGTACGGGCACGAGATGGTCCGCGGGATCGGGTTCCTGGGCGAGGCCCGCTCGGCGATCCTGCACCACCACGAGCGGCTGGACGGAAGCGGATACCCGTACGGTCTCGCGGGGCCGCAGATCCCGGAGTTCGCCCGGGTGGTGGCCGTGGCCGACGCGTTCGACGCGATGACGTCGACCCGGTCCTACAGCAGGGCCCGCCCGGTACCGGTGGCCCTGGAGGAACTGGGGCGGTGCGCGGGGACGCAGTTCGACCCCCGGATGGTGGCGGCGCTGGCGCGGGCGCTCGACCGGCACGGCTGGCATCCCGCGGTGACCGCGGACACCGCCCCCTCCGCCGTGTCCGGCGCACCGCCGACGCGTCCGTCCGGCACCGTCGGGCGGAGCGCCCCATGAGCACCGCCGCCTCCCGGCACGAGGCCCCCGCCCGCACCGCCCGTCCCGCACCCGCCGGGAGGACCCCCGCCCTGCTCACCGCGGTGCGCGCCCTCGCCCTCCTCCTCGCGCTCCTCGCCCTCGGCACCACCTTCTGGCACGGAATGGAGGAACGCGGCACGGCGCTGGCCTTCGGCCTGCTCATAGCCGTCGGCGAGCTCGCCCGGTGGAACGGTGCCGAGGAACGCGAGTCCGCGCCCCTCGGAGCGGCCGGAGCCCTCGCGTACGCGCTGCTCGGCGAGAACGCCGGGCACAGCACCGGCCACGGCGTCCTCCAGGTCGTCGCCGTCGTCGTGGCGGCGGCGCTGATCGGCTGCGTACCGCACGTGGCGCGGGGACACGCGCCGACGCCCGACCACCTCGCCCGCCGCGTCCTGACCGTCGCCTTCGCCGCCGTCTGCTTCCAACCCCTCCACGGCCGGGGCAGGTTGCTGGAGTGGGGCGGCTCGGCCCAGGCCCTGCTGCTGGTCGCGCTGCTGGTCCTCACCACCCTGTGGGACGCCGTGCTCGCGGCGGCGACGGCCCACGCGCGGACCCGGTGGCCGTTCGGGCCGCTGCTGCGCGACGAGCTGCGGGCGACCCTCGGGATCGGTTCGGCCGTGTGCGCGACCGGGGCCGTGATGGCGCTCGCGGTCGCGGTGACCGGACTGTGGGCGCTGCCCGTCCTCTCGCTGCCGCTGCTGCTCACCCAGCTCTCCTTCCGGCGCTACGCGGCCGTGCGGGTCACCTACCGGCAGACGATCGCGTCGCTCGCCCGCGCGACCGAGATCGCCGGGTACACACCGGCCGGACACGCCCGGAGGGTGGCCGCCCTCAGCGGGGCCGTGGGCCGCGAGCTGGGCCTGTCCGAGCCGGACCTGACCGTCCTGGAGTACGCGGCGCTGATGCACGACATCGGGCAGCTCAGCCTGGTCGACCCCGTGCCGGCCGGCGCCACCTCCGTGCTCCCGGCCGCCGAGCAGCGGCGGATCGCGCTGCTCGGCGGCGCCGTCGTACGGCAGACCGGCGTGGAGGCCGAGGTCGCCGTCGTGGTGGAACGGCAGGCGGACCCGTACCGGGACCAGCCGGTCACCGCGCGCATCGTGCGGACCGTGAACGCATACGAGGAGATGGCCCGGGCAGCAGGACCCAAAGGGCCGCTGACCGCGCTGGAGAAGCTGCGGCTGGCCACCGCCCGCGACTACCAGCCGGAGGTCGTGGAGTCGCTCGCGCGGGTCCTGTCCAGGGCCGGTCTGACCCTGCCCGGGGCTGGGTAACCCATGGGTAATGAGCGGCCGTCCGAAGGTACGTGGTTGGATGCGAGGGAGAGGGTGTCAGGGGGCGCGGGCCGGCCCGGGGCTGCACTGCCTCCCAGGGACTCTTCGAAGGACCGGCAGGCGGGTAACGCGAGGAACTGGCAGGCGGGAATCGTGAGGATCTTCGGCAAGGGACGACACCGGCCCTCCGCCTCATGGCGGCAGGCCACCGACCGCGCGTTCACGCTGATCGGCGACGGCCGGTACGAGGACGCGGGGGCGCTGCTGACGCGCGCCGCGGACCTGGAGCCCTGGCTGTCCGAGTCCTGGTTCAACCTGGCCCTGCTGCACAAGTTCCGGCACGACTGGGAGCAGGCGCGGGCGGCGGGCCTGCGGGCCGTCGCCCTGCTCGACCGGGAGACCGGCGCGCCCGACTGGTGGAACGTGGGGATCGCGGCCACCGCCCTGCAGGACTGGCCGCTGGCACGGCGTGCCTGGCAGGCGTACGGGCTGAGGGTGCCCGGCGGCGCCGCCGTCTCCGGCGAGCCCGTGGGCATGGCCCTCGGCAGCGCGGCCGTCCGGCTGTCGCCGGAGGGCGAGGCCGAGGTGGTGTGGGGGCACCGGCTGGACCCGGCCCGCATCGAGGTGCTGTCGATCCCGCTGCCGTCCTCCGGACGCCGCTGGGGCGAGGTCGTCCTGCACGACGGCGTTCCGCACGGCGAGCGGACCACGGCCGCCGGGCACGCCTACCCGGTCTTCGACGAGATCGAGCTGTGGGCGCCCTCGCCGGTGCCCACCTGGGTCGTCCTCCTCGAGGCGGCCACCGAGGAGGACCGGGACGCGCTGGAACGGCTCGCCGCCGACGCGGGCTTCGCCGCGGAGGACTGGTCGTCGTCCGTACGGCTGCTGTGCCGGATGTGCTCCGAGTCGCGGATGCCGTCCGACGAGGGCGACGAGGAACACCTCGACCCGCACGACCACAGCGAGCCGGGGCACCCGGGTCCGCTCGGCCACCGCACCGACGGGCAGCTGTGGGTGCCCGAGCGGGAGTGCGGGCTCGCGGCACCGGCCTCGCTGGTGCGCGGCCTGCTGGACGGCTGGGTCGCCGACAGCCCGGACTCCCGTGACTGGCGGGATCTGGAAGAGGTGTGCTGAGCACACCTTTAGGCTGTAGTCGCAGGAAACTCCAAGGTCTGAGGAAGGCGTACGTCGTCATGGCGCAGCAGGACACCGATCAGCAGCACGTGGGCGTGCTCCCCGTGGACGACGACGGCTTCGTCATCGACACCGAGGACGCCGAGGAGCGCGAGAGCGCCTACCGCGAGCGCGGCACCTCGCGCCCGATCACGGTGGTCGGGAACCCGGTGCTGCACAAGGAGTGCGAGGACGTCACCGAGTTCGGGGACGAGCTGGACCAGCTGGTCGCCGACATGTTCGCGAGCCAGCGCACCGCCGAGGGCGTGGGCCTGGCGGCCAATCAGATCGGTGTCGACCTCAAGGTCTTCGTCTACGACTGCCAGGACGACCAGGGTGTCCGGCACGTCGGTGTGGTCTGCAACCCGAAGCTGGTCGACCTGCCCGCCGAGCGGCGCCAGCTCGACGAGAGCAACGAGGGCTGCCTGTCCGTGCCCACCGCCTACGCGCCGCTCGCCCGCCCCGACTACGCCGAGGTCACCGGGCAGGACGAGAAGGGCAACCCGGTCCGGGTGCGCGGTACGGGGTACTTCGCGCGCTGCCTCCAGCACGAGACGGACCACCTGTACGGCTACCTGTACATCGACCGCCTCTCCAAGCGCGACCGCAAGGACGCGCTGAAGCAGATGGCCGAGAACGAGCCGCGCTACCCCGTCGTGGCGAACGGCTGAGCCCCGCCCCGCGGGGCGCCCCGTGCCGCTGTGACATGAATTGACCGGCGTGACGCGCGGCCTCCAGTGAGCCCACTCGAACGGTGCCTGGACAGGTGATCCTCCTGACCAGGCACCGTTCGCATGTACGTCATATGTTCGATCTCTTGTGCTCCTTGAGCGATCCATATTCAGTCACACAAGGGGAGATTCTCGGCGCGGCCGAGTGGTTGCTGGACCAAATCCGTTCCCAGAGCGGTCAGTTGTGGTGCTGAATGGGAAGGCGGGGATACGCAACGGCGCGCGCCCGGCACAGGTGGAGGGGTGTGACGTCAACACGCGGCTGAGAGGGGTTTGTTCGTGCGCGCTTTCTCATACGGTTCTTCCCCGACAGCGCTCGCGGTACCGCCGGCGCTCTCCCTCCCGGTGGTCGAGTCCGAGTTTCCCCGTCGACTGCACCCGTATTGGCCGAGGCTCCAGGAGAACACCAGGAGCTGGCTGCTCGAAAAACGGCTGATGCCCGCGGACAAGGTCGAGGAGCACGCCGACGGCTTGTGCTACACGGACCTCATGGCGGGCTACTACACCGGCGCCCCCGACGAGGTCCTGCAGGCGATAGCGGACTACAGCGCGTGGTTCTTCGTCTGGGACGACCGGCACGACCGCGACGCCGTCCACGGCCGGGCGAACGCCTGGCGGAAGCTCAGGATCCGGCTGCACGCGGCCCTCGACGCCCCCAGGGACCATCTGCACCACCAGGATCCGCTGGTGGCGGGGCTCGCGGACAGCATGGTGCGGCTGTACTCGTTCCTCGGGGAGAACTGGAACAAACGGTTCGCGTTCCACTTCCACGCGGTGATCGACGCGTACGACCGGGAGTTCAGGAACAGGGTCTCCGGAACCGTTCCCACGGTCGCGGAATACCTGGAACTCCGCCGGCTCACCTTCGCGCACCGGATATGGACCGACCTTCTGGAGCAGAGCGCGGGCCGCGAATTACCTGCCGAAGTGCGACTGCATCCCGCATTCCGGCGGGCGGCATTGCTCAGCCAGGAATTCGCCGCCTGGTACAACGACCTCTGTTCGCTCCCCAAAGAAATAGCCGGAGACGAGGTCCACAATCTCGGAATCAGTCTCATTCACCATCAGGGGCTGACGCTCGAAGAAGCCGTCACCGAAATGAGACGGCGGATCGAGGAATGCGTGGAACAATTCCTCGCCGTCGAGAAGGGCGTCGCACGGCTCGCCGAATCACTCGCCGACGGCACGGTCCGGGGAAAAGAGACGAGCATCGCCGTCCGGGCCTGCCTCGAAAACATGCGGAACTGGTTCAGCTCCGTGTACTGGTTCCACCACGAGTCGGGCCGGTACATGGTCGACAGCTGGGACGACCGCTCCACACCCCCGTACGTCAACAATGAAGCGGCAGGTGAGAAATGACCGTCGATTCGGTACGACCCGAGGTGCCCGAGGTACGGGAGCCGTCCGTCCCGCCCCTCGCCGGCGGCGCCGTGCCCGTCCTCGGACACGGCTGGAAACTGGTCCGCGACCCCCTGGGCTTCCTCGCCCGGCTGCGCGACCACGGCGACGTCGTCCGGCTCAGGATGGGACCCAAGACGGTGTACGCCGTCACCACCCCCGCGCTCACCGGCGCGCTGGCGCTCAGCCCCGACTACGAGATCGGCGGCCCCCTGTGGGAGTCGCTCGAAGGGCTGCTGGGCAAGCGGGGTGTCGCCACGGCCAACGGGCCGATGCACCGGCGCCAGCGCCGGACCGTCCAGCCCGCGTTCCGGGCGGACATCGTCCCCGAGTACGGCCCGATCATGGAGGAGGAGTCGGACGCGTTCGCGGCGCGCTGGGAGCGCGGCGCGACGGTCGACTGCACCTCCGAGTCGTTCCGCGTCGCGGTCCGGGTCGCCGCCCGCTGTCTGCTGCGCGGACGGTTCATGGACGAGCGCGCCGAACGGCTGAGCCTCGCGCTCACCACCGTGTTCCGCGGCATGTACCGCCGCATGGTCATACCCGCGGGACCGCTCTACCGGCTTCCGCTTCCCTCGATACGCGCATTCGACCGCGCATTGGCCGATCTGCACGCGCTCGTCGACGAGATCATCGACGAGCGGCGGGCATCTGGTCAAAAGCCGAACGATTTGCTGACGGCATTGCTGGAAGCGAAGAACGACGACGGCGACCCCATAGACGAACAGGAGATCCACGACCAAGTCGTCGCGATACTGACCCCCGGCAGTGAAACCGTCGCATCCACGATCATGTGGTTGCTCCAGGTGCTGACGGAACATCCGGAACAGGCGGACAAAGTGGCCGCGGAGGTCCGGTCCGTCACAGGAGACCGGCCCGTCGGATTCGCCGACGTCCGGAAGCTGTCGCACACGAACAATGTCGTTGTCGAGGCGATGCGTTTACGCCCCGCCGTCTGGATATTGACGCGGCGAGCGGTGGCCGAAACCGAGCTCGGCGGCTATCGGATTCCGGCCGGTGCCGACATCGTCTACAGCCCGTACGCGATCCAGCGCGATCCCCGGTCGTACCGCGGGCATCTGGATTTCGATCCCGACCGCTGGCTTCCGGAACGCTCCGCGGACATCCCGAAGTACGCGATGCGCCCCTTCAGCCTCGGCAACCGCAAGTGCCCCAGCGACCACTTCTCGATGGCGCTGCTCTCCCTGGTCACCGCGACCCTGGCGTCCCGGTGGCACTTCGAGGCGGTGTCCGGGTCCAGCGACGCGACCCGTGTCGGCATCACCCTGCGCCCCCACGACCTGCGGCTGAGGGCCCGGCCCCGCAGGAGCTCCGCGGACCCCGGCCCCCCGGCCGGCGGATGACCGGACCCGGGCGCCCGTCGGCGCACGTCCGGGCCGCCTCGGGGCTCCCGGACGTGCGCCGCGGCCGTCACGCCTCCGGCACGACCACGGTGACCGACCACTTCTGGGGGCCGTCGCAGGAGAGCCGGGCCGGATCGCTCGGGCACGACGGGCGGGACGAGGTCAGGCGGACGGTTCCCGGCGAGACCGCCCGGTAGGCGGCGGACGCGTCACCCGGCCGGAGGACGACCCCGCTGTTGGTGGCCTCCAGCCCGCTTCCGTCGGTCTCCACGGGTTTCCAGGGCCTGGCGGTGGTGCCGTCCAGCAGGACCCGGATCGTCTCGCCGGGCGCCAGACAGTACGTACGGCCCGTGTCGGCGGCGCCGAGGTCCGCGTCCGGCGCCGCGCAGTCCGGGCGGGAGGGGGACGACGGGGACGGGGACACGGTGCCGCCGGGCGGGGACGTGGTGCTGCCGGGCGGGGACGGGGACACGGTGCCGCCGGTGCCCGCGTCGCCTCCGCCCTGGGTGCCGCAGCCCGCCAGCAGCAGGGCCAGGGCGGCGAGGGCGATGGTCCGGGTGTGAGTCGTTCGACGCATGGGGTGACCTCCTCGGCGGTTGGACGTCCCACCGGCGGATCGGGATCCGTCCCGGACGGGGACCGGCACGACGAGCCGGAGGCACTAGCCGGAGGCACGGCGGCGATGAGCGAAGGGAGCCGGGCCGCGCAAGGCGGCCCGGCTCCCTTCAGCCGCGGGCGGTCAGGACGACCGGACCGCTCAGAAGTCCTCGTCGAAGTCGACGGTGCCCTCCACCGCGACCTGGTAAGCGGACGGCCGGCGCTCGAAGAAGTTGGTCAGCTCCTGGACACCCTGGAGCTCCATGAAGGAGAAAGGGTTCTCCGAGCCGTACACCGGCGCGAAGCCCAGCCGCTGGAGGCGCTGGTCGGCCACGCACTCCAGGTACTGCCGCATCGAGTCCGTGTTCATGCCCGGCAGACCCTCGCCGCACAGGTCACGGCCGAACTGCAGCTCCGCCTCCACGGCCTCGCGCAGCATGGCGGTCACCTGCTCCTGGAGCAGGTCGTCGAAGAGCTCCGGCTCCTCCTTGCGGACGGTGTCGACGACCTCGAAGGCGAAGCTCATGTGCATCGTCTCGTCGCGGAACACCCAGTTGGTGCCCGTCGCCAGGCCGTGCAGCAGGCCCCGGCTGCGGAACCAGTAGACGTACGCGAAGGCTCCGTAGAAGAAGAGCCCCTCGATGCACGCGGCGAAGCAGATCAGGTTCAGCAGGAAACGGCGGCGGTCCGCCTTGCTCTCCAGCCGGTCCAGCTTCTCCACCGAGTCCATCCACTTGAAGCAGAACTGCGCCTTCTCGCGGATGGAGGGGATGTTCTCGACGGCCGCGAAGGCCGCCGCCCGGTCGTCCGGGTCGGGCAGGTAGGTGTCGAGCAGCGTCAGATAGAACTGGACGTGCACGGCCTCCTCGAAGAGCTGACGGCTCAGGTACAGCCGCGCCTCGGGGGAGTTGATGTGCTTGTACAGCGTCAGCACCAGGTTGTTCGCCACGATCGAGTCGCCCGTCGCGAAGAACGCGACCAGCCGGCCGATCATGTGCTGCTCACCGGGCGTCAGCTTCGCGAGGTCGGCGACGTCCGAGTGGAGGTCGACCTCCTCGACGGTCCAGGTGTTCTTGATGGCGTCCCGGTAGCGCTCGTAGAAGTCCGGGTAGCGCATGGGACGCAGGGTGAGTTCGAAGCCCGGGTCCAGGAGGTTTTTCTCGGTGTTCGTGTCGCTCATTACTGGCATGCCTCGCAGGACTCGGGGTTTTCCAGGGAGCAGGCGACGGCGTCGGGGTCGGCCGCCTGCTGGACGGGGATGGTGGTCTCGGGCCGCGCCTGCGCCTGGGCCGCGCGGGCGATGCGGGTCGCCGGGCGCGAACGCAGGTAGTACGTCGTCTTCAGGCCCGCCTTCCAGGCGTACGCGTACATCGAGGAGAGCTTGCCGATGGTCGGCGTCTCCAGGAACAGGTTCAGCGACTGGGCCTGGTCCAGGAACGGGGTGCGGGCGGCGGCCATGTCGATCAGACCGCGCTGCGGGATCTCCCACGCCGTGCGGTACAGGTCGCGGACGTCCTGCGGGACCCAGGTGAAGCCCTGGACCGAGCCGTTGGAGTCGCGCAGCGCCTCACGGGTCTGCGCGTCCCACACGCCGAGCTCCTTCAGCTCCGCCACCAGGTACGAGTTGACCTGGAGGAACTCGCCGGAGAGCGTCTCGCGCTTGAACAGGTTCGACACCTGCGGCTCGATGCACTCGTACACGCCCGCGATGGAGGCGATGGTGGCGGTCGGCGCGATGGCCAGCAGCAGCGAGTTGCGCATGCCGATCTCGGCGATCCGCTCCCGCAGGGCCGCCCAGCGCTCCGGCCAGTTCAGCTCGACGTCGAAGTGGTCCGGGTGCAGCACGCCACGGGCGGTACGGGTCTTCTCCCAGGCCGGGAGCGGTCCGTTGCGCTCGGCGAGGTCCGCGGAGGCCTCGTAGGAGGCGAGCATGATCCGCTCGGCGATCCGGGTGGACAGGGCGCGGGCCTCGGGCGAGTCGAAGGGGATCCGCAGCTTGAAGAAGACGTCCTGAAGACCCATCGCGCCGAGGCCGACCGGACGCCACTTGGCGTTGGAGCGGCCCGCCTGCTCGGTCGGGTAGAAGTTGATGTCCACCACGCGGTCGAGGAAGGTCACCGCGGTGCGCACGGTCTCGTCCAGCCGCTCCCAGTCGATGTCCCCGCCGGTCACGAACGCGCCGAGGTTGACCGAGCCCAGGTTGCAGACCGCCGTCTCCCCGTCGTCCGTGACCTCCAGGATCTCGGTGCACAGGTTCGAGGAGTGGACGGTGTGGCCCGGCTCCGCCGTCTGGTTGGCGGTGCGGTTGGCGGCGTCCTTGAAGGTCATCCAGCCGTTGCCGGTCTGCGCGAGGGTGCGCATCATGCGGCCGTAGAGGTCGCGGGCCGGGATGGTCTTCCTGGCGAGGCCCGCCTCCTCGGCCTTGCGGTAGGCCGCGTCGAACTCCTCGCCCCACAGGTCGACCAGTTCCGGCACGTCGGCGGGGGAGAACAGCGACCAGACGGCGTCCGCGTTCACCCGGCGCATGAACTCGTCCGGGATCCAGTGCGCGAGGTTCAGGTTGTGCGTACGCCGGGCGTCCTCACCGGTGTTGTCCCGCAGCTCCAGGAACTCCTCGATGTCGGAGTGCCAGGTCTCCAGGTAGACCGCCGCCGCGCCCTTGCGCCGGCCGCCCTGGTTCACCGCGGCGACCGAGGCGTCGAGCGTCTTCAGGAACGGGACGATGCCGTTGGAGTGCCCGTTGGTGCCCCGGATCAGCGAACCGCGCGAGCGGATGCGGGAGTACGACAGCCCGATGCCGCCCGCGTGCTTCGACAGCCGCGCCACCTGGTGGTAGCGGTCGTAGATGGAGTCCAGCTCGTCCAGCGGGGAGTCGAGGAGGTAGCAGGACGACATCTGGGGGTGCCGCGTACCGGAGTTGAAGAGCGTGGGGGAGGAGGGGAGGTAGTCGAGGCGGCTCATGAGCCGGTAGAGCGCGGCGACCTCGTCCACCGAGCGGACCGTGTCGTCCTCTGCGAGCCCGGACGCCACCCGGAGCATGAAGTGCTGGGGCGTCTCGACGACCTTGCGGGTGATCGGGTGCCGCAGCAGATAGCGGCTGTGCAGCGTGCGCAGCCCGAAGTAGCCGAAGCGGTCGTCGCCCTCGGCGTCGACCAGCGCGTCGAGGCGGGCCGTGTGCAGCCGCACGAACGCGGCCGTACGGTCGGCGATCAGGCCCTCGCGGTGGCCGACGGCGACCGACTCGGAGAAGGTGGTGACGCCCTGGGAGGCCGCCTCCGCGGCGATCGTGATCGCGAGCAGGCGCGCGGCCAGCCGCGAGTAGGCGGGGTCCTCGGAGATGAGACCCGCGGCCGCCTCGGTGGCCAGTTCGCGCAGCTCGGCCTCGTCGGCGCGGGCGGACCGGCCGCGCAGCGCCGCGGCGGCGACCCGGCCGGGGTCGGCGTCGGGGAGGTCGGCGGTGAGGTCCGTCAGGGTCCGCAGCAGCGCGGTCCCGGGACCGTCGGTCTCCACCGGGGCCTGCTGCGCGGTCACTGAAGCCGGATCGGCTGGCGCGATGGTCACGTGGGCTCTCCTCGCTCGGCACGGGGCCTCGCGGGCGGGCTCGGGGCACACGGGAGCGCTTTCGGGCAGCAGCGCGCCGCGTCCACCGGCCCATTCCGCGAGGCCCGGACGTCGTCGGCACCCGGGCCGGACGGCCGGGGCGCGCTGCCGGCAGGTCCTCGGACTGACGCGGGTGCGGGCACACGCGAACGCGAACACACACAAGTACACCGTTGCGGGACAGTTCCGGATTCGCACCGGATTCCCCTGCGGCGACAGCGACCATGAGCATACATCTTGTGCCGGGCCTCGGGACTGCCCCCACATCTTGTGTCCGCTCGGTGTCCGAGAGCGCTACGGAGTGTGCCGGAGCGTCAACTCGTAGGTGAGCAGCAGGATGTCGTCGAGCTCCGGAAGGGGGTTCCAGTCGCGGCCCGGGGTGCGGGTGAAGCCCACGCGCTCGTAGAGGCGGTGGGCGCTGTGCATGGTGCGCTGGGTGGACAGCACGAGGCGCGCGCAGCCCTCGACGGCCCGCGCCCGGCCGACGCAGGCGCGCACCAGGGCCTCGCCCGCACCCCGGCCGCGCGCCTCCCGCGCGACGGCCAGCATCCGGATCTCCGCCTCCCCGGCGCGCGCGAAGTCGGCCATCGGCCCGGCGTCCGCCACGAAGGTCACGCTGCCGAGCACCCGGTCCCCCTCGACGGCGACCAGCACCTCGGCGACGGCCGCGCGCCCCGCGACGTCCCGCAGCCTCGCGAGGTACGCGTCGCTCTCCCCGAAGTCCAGCAGCCCGTCCCCGAGGTAGGCGCGGGCCGCGATCTCGCCGACGACGGGGTACTCCTCGGGCCGGGCGGGCCGGATGACGATGTCCATGGGGGCGAGTGTGCCCGACCGGCACGGCGACGGGCCGCCGGTTTTCCTCCGACGGCCCGTCACCCCGCCTCCGGGGCAGGTCCCCGCGTCCGGGACGGGTCCCGCGTTCTAGTGGGTCGCGCCCGCCGTGGCCGGCGGGAGCTCGGTGTCGACCCCCGGATCGCCCGCGTCGGCCGTGTAGTCGCCGGGCGAGGTCTCGTCCACGCCCTCCGGGGCCTTGAACGCCCTGAGGACGAAGGTGAGGACGACGGTCACGGCCACGTTCAGGACGAACGCGGTCAGACCGAGGTAGCCGATCTCCCCGATACCGGGAATCTCCTTCGAGTTGCCGCCGAAGTGCTTCTGGGTCGGGGAGGCCACCCCGTAGGCGGCGATCGTGCCGTAGAGCATGCCGACCGCCCAGCCGCCCAGCAGCGCCCAGCGGTGGAACCAGCGGGTGAAGAGACCGCCGACCAGTGAGGGGAACGTCTGCAGGATCCAGATGCCGCCCAGGAGCTGGAAGTTGATCGCGACGGTCTTGTCCATGGTCAGGACGAAGACCAGCGCGCCCACCTTCACCAGCAGCGAGACCAGCTTGGAGACCTGGGTCTCCTGGCGCGGGGTCGCGGCCGGGTTGATGAAGTCCTTGTAGATGTTGCGGGTGAAGAGATTCGCGGCCGCGATCGACATGATGGCCGCCGGTACGAGCGCGCCGATGCCGATGGCGGCGAAGGCGACGCCCGCGAACCAGTCGGGGAACATGTTCTCGAAGAGCTGGGGGATGGCGAGCTGGCCGTTGGTGACCTTCACGCCCGCCGCGATCGCCATGAACCCGAGCAGGGCGAGCAGGCCCAGCATCAGCGAGTACAGCGGCAGGATCGTGGTGTTGCGGCGGATCACCTCCCGGCTGCGGCCGGACAGCGTCGCGGTGACCGAGTGCGGGTACATGAACAGCGCCAGCGCCGAACCGAGCGCGAGCGTGGCGTACGTCCACTGGCCCGCCTCGGCCGGGACGAGCCCGCCGGCGCCCGCCGCCGTGTACTTGGCGCTCGCCGCCTCGAAGATCTCGTCGAAGCCGCCCAGCTTGATCGGGATGTAGATGATCGCCACCGCGATCACGATGTAGATCAGGGTGTCCTTCACGAACGCGATCAGCGCGGGCGCGCGCAGCCCCGAGGAGTAGGTGTACGCCGCCAGCACGCCGAAGGCGATGAGGAGCGGCAGGTCCTTGACGAACCAGTTGGTGCTGTCGCCGCCGCCCACGCCCATCACGTCCAGGACGGCCTGGATGCCGACGAGCTGGAGCGCGATGTACGGCATGGTGGCCAGGATGCCGGTGACGGCCACGGCCAGGGACAGGCCCTTGGAGCCGAAGCGGCCGCGCACGAAGTCGGAGGTCGTCACATAGCCGTGCTTGTGGGAGACCGACCACAGGCGGGGCAGGAAGGTGAAGATCAGCGGATAGACCAGGATCGTGTACGGCACGGCGAAGAAGCCGGCCGCGCCCGCCGCGTAGATCGCCGCGGGCACGGCGACGAAGGTGTACGCCGTGTAGAGGTCGCCGCCGAGCAGGAACCAGGTCACCCAGGTCCCGAAGGACCGTCCGCCCAGGCCCCATTCGTCGAGGGTGTGCTCGTCGGCGGCCCTGCGCCAGCGGGCGGCCAGGAAGCCCATGACCGTGACGGCCACGAAGAAGAAGACGAAGACGCCGAGCGCGACGCCGTTCACACCGTCCTTCACGCTTCCGCACCCCCCTTCACCGAGGCGCGGGCGCGCTGGTCACGCCGCCAGAGCTGGTACGCGACCACCGTCAGCAGCGTGGAGAGGGGTACCCACAGCAGTTGGTACCAGTAGAAGAACGGGATGCCGATGAACGCCGGGTCGGTCTTCGTGTAGGAGCCGACCCACAACATCGCCACGAAGGGCGCGATCAGGCATAAGGCGATCACCGCACGAACCGGTGTCACCACCGGTGGTTTCACTTCGGGCAGGTCTGACATCGGGCGACTCCGTCCCCTCGTAGATCACCTGGGTAACGCGCGCAGGCAATCTAGGGGACGGTCCGGCTTTAGGGAACCACCCCTGCGGGGACGGCGGACGGGGAGCGTTCGTGCCCGGGCGCACGCGCCCCCGGGCAGGAGTGCGACCCTCGGGGTACGGCTCAGTCCTGCGGGCGCTTGAGGCGGGCGACGAACTTGTACCGGTCGCCCCGGTACACCGAGCGCACCCACTCCACCGGTTCGCCCTGCCGGTCGATCGAGTGGCGGGAGAGCATCAGCATGGGCAGGCCCACGTCGGTGCCGAGCAGTCCGGCCTCGCGCGGGGTCGCCAGCGAGGTCTCGATGGTCTCCTCCGCCTCGGCGAGGTGGACGTCGTACACCTCGGCCAGCGCGGTGTAGAGAGAGGTGTACTTGACCAGCGACCTGCGCAGGGCGGGGAAACGCTTGGCGGACAGGTGCGTCGTCTCGATGGCCATGGGCTCGCCGCTCGCGAGGCGCAGCCGCTCGATCCGCAGCACCCGCCCGCCCGCGGAGATGTCGAGCAGGCCGGCGAGGGCGTCGTCCGCCGTGATGTAGCCGATGTCCAGGAGCTGCGAGGTCGGTTCGAGGCCCTGGGCGCGCATGTCCTCGGTGTACGAGGTCAGTTGGAGCGCCTGGGAGACCTTCGGCTTGGCGACGAAGGTGCCCTTGCCCTGGATGCGTTCGAGCCGCCCCTCGACGACCAGCTCCTGGAGGGCCTGCCGCACCGTGGTGCGCGAGGTGTCGAACTCGGCGGCGAGGGTCCGCTCCGGCGGTACCGGGGTGCCCGGCGGGAGCGTCTCCGTCATGTCGAGCAGGTGCTTCTTGAGACGGTAGTACTTGGGCACGCGCGCGGTACGGATGGGCGCCCCACCCTCGTTCTCCGCACTGCTGACGTCGGTGCTCATGCTCTGCCTTCCCGGCTCCGGATGCCGAAGCGACCGCCATGTCGTCGGCCGCGGCTCACATCGTGGCACGGCTCGTTGTGCGGGTGTCCCCCGCACGCTCAGTGATCCCCTCTATATACCGTTGGTGTACCCGTTGGTCTAGTCCATAGTGCGCAGACGGTGTCCCGGATCCGGCCCGGAGAGGGCCGTGGCGGTTCCTCCGCAGGCCGCGAACAGGTCCGTGATTTGTGCCGCTTGGCTACTTAAAGGTCCTTGCATATGTAGGTCCCATAACGGCCGTCTGGACGGGCTTACACACCCTTGACACCCCCTTAGGTCTAGGCCAAGCTCCGGGTACTGGTCTACACCATTGGTCCAGTCCCGGCCCCACGGGCGGTACACGGCGTATGTCACCGCGGGGGAGCAGGGGGGTTTGTGGCATCCCTGAGGAGGGTGGCGTGAAGCGCAAGCTGATAGCCGCGATCGGTATCGCGGGCATGATCTTCTCCGTCGCGGCGTGCGGCAACGAGGACAAGGCCGGGGGGTCGGACAAGGGCGCGGACGCCAAGGAGCTGACGGTCTGGCTCACGGTCGACGCCCAGAACAACTGGCCCGAGCTGGTCAAGCAGGCCGACGCGGCGATCGTGGCGAAGCACCCCGGCATCAAGATCAAGCACGAGTACTACGGCTGGCCGGACAAGAACACCAAGCTCGACGCCGTCCTCGCCACCGACAAGGCGCCGGACGTGGTCGAGATGGGCAACACCGAGATGCTCGGCTACATGGTCAAGGGCGCCTTCGCTCCCCTCGACGCCTCGAAGTTCGAGAACTCGGCCGCCTGGCTCGACGGCCTCAAGGAGTCCGTGACCTACGACGGCAAGACCTACGGCGTGCCGTACTACGCCGGTGGCCGCGTCGGCAACTGGCGCAAGGACCTCGCCGCCTCGGCCGGGGTGAAGGCCACGCCGAAGACGTACAAGGAGCTCACCGCCGCTCTGGACAAGATCCAGAAGAAGCAGGGCGCCAAGTTCAGCGCCTGGTACCAGCCCACCCGCGACTGGTACGCGGCCATGTCCTTCGTCTACGACGCCGGCGGCTCCATCGCGAAGCAGGAGGGCGGCACCTGGAAGGCCACCCTCTCCTCGCCCGAGTCGGTCAAGGGCCTCACCGAGTTCAAGAACGTCGTCGACAAGTACATGCACGGCGACAAGACCAAGGACGAGTCCGACCGCTACATCGTCTACGGCCAGGGCAAGTCCGGCATGATCTTCGGTGCCGCCTGGGAGGGCGCGACCGCCGAGGACCCGAAGAGCGACAAGACCGGCAAGCTCAAGGGCAACCTCGAGAACTTCGTGATGCCCGGCCCGTCCGGCAAGAACCTCCCGGTCTTCCTGGGCGGCTCCGACCTCGCCGTCCCGGTGAAGTCGAAGGCGCAGGCCGTCGCCGCCGAGTGGATCAACGCGTTCACCGGCGCCAAGGGCCAGCAGGGCCTGATGGGCAAGGGCAACCTGCCCAACAACAAGACCGACCTGGTCAAGCTGCAGAGCGACCCGAAGACGGCCGTCCCGGCCACCGCGGCCGAGTCGAGCTGGTTCGTCCCGATGGCGCCGGGCTGGGGCCAGGTCGAGAAGGCCCAGGTCCTGCAGACCATGCTGCAGAACATCGGCACCGGCAAGAAGTCCGTCGCGGACGCCGCGAAGGAAGCGGACGCCGCGATCGACAAGGTCATCAACACCAAGTGACCTGAGCGCGGGGCCCCGTCGGTCCTCCGTCACGGAGGCGCGGGGCCCTGCCTCCCGTACGGCCCGGCCCGGGGCCCGCCCCGGCGCCCCGCCGTACGGGACCTTCGCTTCCGTACGACCTGAGGGACCGCTGAGGAGCGCGCGATGAGTGCCGCAGACACGACCACCCCCGTCAAGGTGCCGCCCCCGCGGCAGGCACCACCACCGGCCGTCGCGAAGACACCACGCCCCCGGCGGACCTCGGGCGCGGCGGCGGTCCCCTGGGCCCTGCTCGCCCCCTGCCTGCTGGTCCTCGCGCTGGTCCTCGGCTACCCGCTGGTGCGCCTGGTCACGCTCTCCTTCCAGAAGTTCGGGCAGTCCCAGCTCTGGGGCTTCCAGCCGGCCGAGTCGGTCGGCTTCGACAACTTCGCGAAGGTGCTCTCGGACGACGAGTTCTGGGCCGTGGTCGTCCGGACCGTCCTCTTCGCCGGCGGGGCCGTCGTCTTCACGATGGTCACCGGCATGCTGATCGCGCTGCTCCTCCAGCGGGTGTCCGGCTGGGTGAAGACGCTGATCAACATCGTGCTGGTGGCCAGCTGGGGCATGCCCATCATCGTGGCCACCACCGTCTTCAAGTGGCTCTTCGACTCCGACTACGGCGTCTTCAACGCGCTGCTCAGCAAGCTCCCCGGCGTCGACATGATCGGCCACAACTGGTTCGCCAGCGGGACGCAGGGCCTGTGCGTGATCATGCTCCTGGTCGTCTGGGGCGCGGTGCCCTTCGTGGTCATCACGCTCAGCGCGGGACTCACCCAGGTCCCCGCCGAGCTGGAGGAGGCCGCACGGCTCGACGGCGCGGGTTCCTGGGGCGTCTTCCGGCACGTCACCCTGCCGATCCTCAAGCCCATCATCGTCATGCTGACGACCCTCTCCGTCATCTGGGACATGGGCGTCTTCCCGCAGGTCTTCGTCATGCGGGGCGGCCACCCCGAGGCGGAGTTCCAGCTCCTCACCACGTACTCCTACGACCGCGCCTTCGTCGTCAACGACTACGCGCAGGGGTCGGCGATCGCCGTGCTGACCGTGCTGCTGCTCCTCGGCGTGGTCGCCGTGTACATGCGTCAGATGCTGCAGATCGGAGAGGTCGAATGAGTTCCGTCGCCACGTCCGGGCGCACGTCCGCCACGGGGCGGAAGTCCTCCGGCCCCCGCAAGTCCAAGCTCGGCTGGAACCTGCTCGGCCTGTTCGTCTTCCTCACCGCGGGCTTCCCCGTCTACTGGATGCTCAACACGGCGGTCAAGCCGGCCAAGGACGCCATCGACCCCGATCCGAGCCTGTTCCCCACCGGGTTCACGCTCGACAACTTCCGCCGCGCGCTGGACATCGCCGACTTCTGGGGCCCGGTGGGCCGCAGTCTGGTCGTGTCCGTCGCGGTGGTCGTGATCGGCATCGTCGTCGGCATGCTGGCCGCGCTGGCCATCTCCCGCTTCGCCTTCCGCGGCCGCAAGGTCGTGATCGTCGGCATCCTCGCGGTCCAGATGGTCCCGCTGGTCGCCATGATCATCCCGGTCTTCCTGCTGCTGAACGACCTGCACCAGTACGACAAGCTTTCCGGTCTGATCCTCACGTACCTGACGTTCATCCTCCCCTTCACGGTGTGGACCCTGCGCGGCTTCATCGTCAACATCCCGAAGGAACTGGAGGAGGCGGCGATGGTCGACGGGTGCAGCCGCACCGGTGCCTTCGTCCGCGTGGTCTTCCCGCTGCTGGCCCCCGGCATGGTCGCGACCTCCGTCTACGCGTTCATCCAGGCCTGGAACGAATACCTCTACGCCCTGATGCTGCTGAGCCAGCAGAACCAGACCGCCACCGTCTGGCTGGGCAACTTCACCACCAAGCACGGCACCGAGTACGCCCCGATGATGGCCGGAGCCACGATGATGGCCGTGCCGATCGTCGTCCTGTTCCTCCTCGTCCAGCGCAAGATGGCCGCGGGTCTGACCGCGGGCGCCGTGAAGGGATAACGCCACCGATGACGACATTCGCCAGCGGTACCACCGCGTCCAACGCGCGGGACGGCCTGACGCGCGACGCCCTCACCGTGCTCCAGCCCGGTTTCACCGGCACCACGGCTCCGGACTGGCTGCTCCGCCGGCTCGGCGAGGGTCTCGCCTCCGTCGGCCTGTTCGGCCGCAACATCGCCTCGCCCGAGCAGCTGGCCGCCCTGACGGCCCAGCTGCGCGCCGAACGGGACGACGTCCTGGTCGCCATCGACGAGGAGGGCGGTGACGTCACCCGCCTGGAGGTGCGCACCGGGTCGTCCTTCCCGGGCAACCACGCGCTCGGCGCCGTCGACGACGTGGCGCTCACCGAGGAGGTCGCCCTCGAACTGGGCCGCCGACTGGCCGCGTGCGGGGTGAACCTCAACTGGGCGCCCTCCGCCGACGTGAACTCGAACCCGGCCAACCCGGTCATCGGCGTACGGTCCTTCGGCGCCGACACCGACCTGGTGGCACGGCACACGGCCGCCTACGTCACCGGTCTCCAGGCCGCCGGCGTCGCCGCCTGCACCAAGCACTTCCCGGGCCACGGGGACACCGCGGTGGACTCCCACCACGCCCTGCCGCGCATCGACGCGGACCTCTCGGTCCTCCACTCCCGCGAGCTCGTCCCCTTCCGGGCCGCCATCGCCGCGGGCAGCCGTGCCGTGATGAGCGCGCACATCCTCGTCCCGGCCCTGGACCCGGACCGCCCGGCCACCCTCTCCCGCCGCGTCCTCACGGGCCTGCTGCGCGAGGAACTCGGCTACGACGGCCTCATCGTCACCGACGGCATGGAGATGCAGGCCATCGCGGCGACGTACGGCATCGAACGGGGCAGCGTGCTGGCCATCGCGGCCGGCGCGGACGCCATCTGCGTCGGCGGCGGACTGGCGGACGACGACACCGTGCGCCGGCTGCGCGACGCACTGGTCGCCGCCGTCCGGTCCGGTGAGCTTCCCGAGGAACGCCTCGCGGACGCGGCGAACCGGGTGCGGGCGCTGGCCGAGTGGACCGCGGCCGCCTCCTCGGCCCGGAAGGCGTCCCCGGCCGTCCCCGGACCGGCGGTCGTCTCTTCCGCGAATGGCTTGAACGGCTCGAACGGCTCGAACGCTGCGGGCGGTACGGGTGGTGCGGGCGATGCGGATGACGTGAACGGTGCGGGTGGTACGGGTGTCACCGGCAGTGTGAACGGTACAGCCGGGACGGAGGATGCGGGCACCGCGGACGGCCCGGACGGTGCGAGTGGCGCGGACACCGCGGGCGGTTCGGGCGGTGCGAGTGGCGCGGACACGGCGGGCGGTTCGGGCGGTGGGGGTCGCGGTACGGCGGCCGGGTCCGCCCCCGTGGGCCTGGTCGCCGCCCGGCGCGCGCTGACCGTGACCCGCTCCGCGTCCTGCGCCCCGCTCACCGAGGCCCCCTACGTCGCCGCGCTCACCCCGGTCGCGAACATCGCCGTCGGCGACGAGACCCCCTGGGGCGTGGCGGCCGAGCTGGCCCGGTTGCTCCCCGGCACCGAGACCGGCAGCTTCACCGGCGATGACGCGGGCTCCTCCGCGCTCGCGGCCGCGGCCGGGCGGCCCCTCGTCGCGGTGGTCCGCGACGAACACCGCCACCCCTGGATGGCGGCGGCGCTCGACACCATGCTCGCCTCCCGTCCCGACACCGTCGTGGTCGAGATGGGCGTCCCCCAGTCGGCGCCCCGGGGCGCGCTGCACATCGCCACCCACGGCGCGGCGCGGGTGTGCGGCCTGGCGGCGGCGGAGGTCATCGCGGGCGCGTAGTACACCGGCCCCCGGGCCTCCGGGCCTGACCCCCGGAGCCCCGGGGCACCGGTCCCCGGCCCCGGTCCCCGGCCCCGGTCCCGGTCCCGGTCCCCGGCCCCCGGACCCGGCCCCCGGACCCGGTCCCCGGCCCCCGGACCACGGTCCCTGGGCCAAGGTCCCTGCCCCTGCCTTCCGAGCCCCGAGCCCCGGCCTCCGCTTTCCGGCCCCGGGCCCGGGCTCCGGCTTCCGGGCCTTGGCCTTCGGCCTCCGGGTCCTGGCCCCCCGGCCCCTGGCTTCAGGGCCCTGGTCTCCTGGCGGTCTCCGGTCCTCGGTCCAAGTGCCGGTCCCGGCTTCCGGACCTCGGCCCCGGGCCCGGTCCCGGCCCCCGGGCCCGGTCCCGGTCCCGGTCCCGGGCTTCTGGGGTCTGGCCCGGGGCATCACGTGCCGGTGCCGGGCACCCCCTCGGGGGTGCCCGGCACCGGTCTGTCTCCGTGGCGCGGCGCGCCGGGGCCGCCGTTCCTAGATGCCCTGCCAGTCCGGCTTGGCGGCGAAGGTCTGCCGGAAGTAGTCCCCGAGCTTCAGCTTGGACGCGGCGGCGTCGTCGACGACCACCGTCGCGTGCGGGTGCAGCTGCAGCGCCGACGCCGGGCAGATCGCCGAGACCGGCCCCTCGACCGTCGCCGCCACGGCGTCCGCCTTGCCCTCGCCGGTCGCGAGCAGCACCAGGTGCCGTGCCTCCAGGATCGTGCCGATGCCCTGGGTGATGACGTGGTGCGGCACCTGCTCGATGTCGCCGTCGAAGAACCGGGCGTTGTCCACCCGGGTCTGCTCGGTCAGCGTCTTGATGCGGGTCCGCGAGGCGAGGGAGGAGCAGGGCTCGTTGAACCCGATGTGCCCGTCCGTGCCGATGCCCAGCAGCTGGAGGTCGACCCCGCCGGCCGCCGCCAGCGCCCTGTCGTACTCCTCGCACGCGGCCTGGACGTCCGCCGCCGTGCCGTCGGGCCCCATGAAGGCGTCCATGCCGATGCCCAGCGGCTCCAGCACCTCGCGCCGCAGGACGGAGCGGTAGGACTCGGGGTGCTCGGCCGGCAGCCCCACGTACTCGTCGAGCTGGGCGATGCGCGCGCCCGAGGCGTCCACGGCGCCGGAACCCACCCGGGCCGCCAGTGCCGCGTAGATGGGCAGCGGCGTCGAGCCGGTGGCCACGCCGAGGAGCGCGTCGGGCTTGCGCCTGAGCAGTTCAGCCATGGCCTCGGCGATCAGCTCGCCGCCCGCCTCGGCGTCCGGGACGATGACAACTTCCACGCTGGGCCTGCCGATCTGGAGAGGGGACTCAGGAACGTGCCCGAATCCGAAGGGGGACGCATGTGGTATAGACCAATCTAGCAGAGTTGCCCTTCCGTCGCCCCGGTGGCCGTCCCGTACCGGGGGCCGGAGCGGGATAGCCTGAGGGCGGCTCCTGGTGTTGGATGGCGGACGGTGGACGACAACCGTAGGGTCCCCGCGGTGCGGACGCGGCTCCGACGCGGCCGCCGACTCATGGACGCGGCACTATGGTCTAGTCCACAATGCTCTGAGAAACTGCTACATGCCTCCGTCTTCCCCGCACAGGAAGACGGATCGAGGAACCGGCGCTCTCTGCCCTGACGGCACCGGCTCCTCCCTTCGGCCGACCGGGACCGCACACCCCACGGCCGTTGTTGCTCCGGGCTGCGGTGCCGGGAGGGCTGAGGGTCCCTCCCAGGCGCCGCGGCCCGCGGGTGTTTCCGGGGCCGTGCGGCGCTCCCGGAGCCCCGGACGCGCGGCCCATTTCGGGACCTGTCGGATCCTCCGGGTACGCTCGCACACGTGCCCTCCATGAACGACCTCGTACGCCAGCACACAGCCCTCGACGACTCCGATCTCGAGTGGCTGCATCTGCTGGTCTCGGAGTGGCAGCTGCTCTCCGACCTCTCCTTCGCCGACCTCGTCCTGTGGGTCCCCACGCGCGACGGCACCCGTTACGTCTCGGTCGCCCAGATGCGCCCCAACACCGGCCCCACCTCGTACCAGGACGACATGGTCGGACACCTGGTCCCGCGCGGCCGCCGCCCTCTGCTGGACGCGGCGCTCGACGAGGGCCGGATCGTGCGCGAGGGCGATCCCGAGTGGCGCGAGGAGGTGCCGGTCCGGGTCGAGTCCATCCCCGTACGACGTGAGGGCCGTGTCCTCGGTGTCATCGCGCGCAACACCAACCTGCTCACCGTGCGCACCCCGAGCCGCCTCGAACTGACGTATCTGCAGAGCGCGTCGGACCTCGCGCAGATGATCGCGGCGGGGACCTTCCCGTTCCCCGACCAGCAGGTCGACATGGACGCCTCGCCCCGGGTCGGCGACGGACTGATCCGCCTCGACGCGGACGGCATCGTCCAGTACGCCTCGCCGAACGCGCTCTCGGCGTACCACCGCATCGGTCTGGCCTCCGACCTGGTGGGCCACAACCTCGGCACCACGACCGCCGAACTCGCCCCCTCCCGGGGCCCGGTGGACGAGGCCCTGTCGAAGGTCGCCAGCGGCTGGGCGCCCCGCGAGTTCGAGATCGAGAGCGCCGACGGGGTGATCCAGCTCCGGGCGATCCCGCTCAAGCCCAAGGGCACGCGCGTCGGTTCCCTGGTCCTGCTCCGCGACGTCACCGAACTGCGCCGCCGCGAGCGCGAACTGATCACCAAGGACGCCACCATCCGGGAGATCCACCACCGGGTGAAGAACAACCTCCAGACGGTGGCGGCCCTGCTGCGGCTGCAGGCCCGCCGCATCGAGTCGGACCGGGGCCGCGAGGCCCTGGAGGAGGCCGTCCGCCGGGTCGGTTCGATCGCGATCGTGCACGAGACGCTCTCCCAGAACCTGGACGAGCGGGTGGAGTTCGACGAGATCGCCGACCGGGTGCTCGCCATGGTCGCCGAGATCTCGCCCGGCAAGGTCACCGGCCGGCGCACCGGACGCTTCGGCATCCTGGACGCCGAGGTCGCGACCCCGCTGTCCATGGTGCTCACCGAGGTCCTGCAGAACGCGCTGGAGCACGGCTTCCGCGAGGGCGACCGGGGAACCGTCGAGGTCTCCGCGGTGCGCGGCGGCACCTCCAGGGACGCCCGGCTGCTGGTCACCGTGCAGGACGACGGGGTCGGACTGCCCGAGGGCTTCGACCCGCACCGCTCGGGCAACCTCGGCCTGCAGATCGTACGGACGCTGGTGGAGGGCGAGTTGGGCGGCAGCTTCGACATGGTGGCCGCTCCGGAGCGCGGCACCCAGGTGCTCCTGGACATCCCGGTGGTCGTGTCCAAGTGACCGGCCCGCACCCGGTGCGCGGGGCCGCGCGAGCGGCCCGCGCGGGGGCGGCAGGCACCCCCGGGACCCCGTCACTCACAGTGACAGGTTCCGGACGCGAACAGCAATGAGCCCCGGACCACAGGTGGTCCGGGGCTGAAAGCTCGTTGCATCAAGCGCATCGGGGTACTGCGCGCTGCGGCTCGGGGGCGGGAGTTGCGTACTCGCTGTACGCGCCGCCAAGCTCAGGCTCGTGCGGGGCGGAACGTCAGGCGGTGGCCTGACGAGCTCGGTTGCGGGCGGCACGGCGCTTCATTGCGCGGCGCTCGTCCTCGCTGAGGCCACCCCAGACGCCGGAGTCCTGGCCGGACTCGAGCGCCCACTGCAGGCACTGCTCCATGACGGGGCAGCGGCGGCAGACGGCCTTGGCTTCCTCGATCTGCAGCAGCGCAGGACCGGTGTTGCCGATGGGGAAGAAGAGCTCGGGGTCTTCCTCGCGGCAAACGGCGTTGTGACGCCAGTCCATGGCTGCTACCTCTCCTTGGTATTACATGCACGTTGCTTGTGAATGTGAACGCTTTCACGAATCCCTCGACAAGTGAAGGGCCGACAACCAGACGGGCTGGTGTGGTCCTTGGAATTGAGGAGGGGTTCCGGTGCTCTGTGGGGCCGATGTTGCGGGCCGTCCCGAGCGCCACGTAGAGACTCGCAAACCTCGGCGGCGGATACAACCCCTTCCGGAAAGTTTTTTTTGATTCCTCGGTATGCACTGAGTCACAGCCGTACTTCCATGGGGTGGACCGTGGCCTAAACGTTCGAGTGAAAGGAGTTTGGGCCCTTCCGCTCACACAATCACACGCAGTGCACGGCGTACGCCTGTGAACGTCACGCTCGTACGCAGTCCCAGATGGTCGCCGTCCATCTGAAGGGGGAGCGGCACCTTCGAATGCAAGGTGAAGTCCGCCAGGTCATGCAGAGTGACGGCATGCTTGCCCTGGGGTCCACGCTCGGGGGACGAAGTGAGCAACTGGGTGGCATACCGGGCGACCGCCGGCGTCGACATGCGGCTGAGTCCGAGTACGTCGAGTCCGGTATCGAACGAGGCCTTAGGTGCCGCGTACACCGGACGATTGCCGAGAAACGTCCACGGCGAGGTGTTGCAGATGATCGACAGGACGAGATCGGTGACCGGGTCGGCGCCGGGGCGCTCCAGCGTGATCATTCCGTGCCGGCGGTGGGGATCGTCCAGAAACTGCCGCAGCACCTGGCGGAGATACAGCGCGTGCGTGGAGCGCCGACCCCGTTCGCGCTGCTGTTCGACCCGGCCCACGACCCCCGCGTCGAAGCCGAGGCCCGCGCAGAAGGTGAACCAACGGGAGGGGACGGACTCGTCCTCGGTGCCGGGCGTGCCCGCGGCCAGCCCGAGGCCGACCGTGCGCTCGCGCTCCTCGCGCAGCGCGTCCAGCAGGGCGCCGGTCGCCTCCACGGCGTCGTTCGGCAGGCCCAGGGCGCGGGCGAAGACGTTGGTGGAGCCGCCGGGCACCACGGCGAAGCCCGGAAGGCGATCGGGGTCGGGGCCCCGGTGCAGCAGACCGTTCACGACCTCGTTGACCGTGCCGTCCCCGCCGAGGGCCACGACCAGGTCTATGTCGTCGCTGTCCGCGGCCTGCCGGCCGAGGTCCCTGGCGTGCCCGCGGTACTCGGTCATGACCGCTTCGAGTTTCATCTCGCTGGCCAGTGCATGGATCAGCACGTCACGCGTACGCGCACTGGTGGTGGTTGCCGCCGGATTGACCACGAGAAGTGCACGCATGCGATGCAGCTTACTTACTGGGTGGTACTCGTCCCAGACCGAGGTGGGGATCCGGTAAGAGTCCGCAGGTGGCGCCGGTGTGCGGAATCGGCCCGGCGCGACGCCCGTGACCGGTGGGGTTCCTGGCCCCGGGGCAGCCGGGCGCCCGGGAGCGACGGCTACTCTTCGGGGGTGAGCCGTGAGCAGAATCCCACACCCGACGCCCTCCACTCCGACCCCCGCCCCGGACGGCTGACCGCCGCGGCGGCGCTGGCCGCGCTGGAGGGGACCGCCCTCGTGGCGGGCGGCGTCTGCGTCCTCGTCCTCGGTCTCACCGGCGATCCCGACAGCCGGCGGCAGGCCGTCACCGGCGGCATCACGCTGATCGCGCTCGCGCTGCTGCCGTTGCTCGCCGCCCGCGGACTGCTGCTGCGCCGCTCCTGGAGCCGGGGCCCGGCCCTCGTCACCCAGGTCCTGGCACTGCCCGTCGCCTACACCCTCCTCCAGGCCGACAGCGTCGCCATCCCCGCCGGCATCGCCCTCGCGGTGGTCGCGCTGACGGCCCTGGTGCTGCTCGCGAACCCGGAAACGACGCGGGCCCTCGGAATCCGAGGGCCCGGCGGCGACGAGAAGTAGCGGGGCTCACTCCTCGACGAGGAGCTTCTCCCGGAGCTGGGCCAGCGTGCGGGCCAGCAGCCGCGAGACGTGCATCTGCGAGATGCCGACCTCCTGCGCGATCTGCGACTGCGTCATGTTGCCGAAGAAGCGAAGGAGCAGGATCCGCTTCTCCCGCGGGGGCAGGTCCTCCAGCAGCGGCTTCAGCGACTCGCGGTACTCGACGCCCTCCAGCGCCTCGTCCTCGGCGCCCAGGGTGTCCGCGACCGCCGGGGACTCGTCGTCCGTGTCGGGGACGTCCAGGGACAGCGTGGAGTACGCGTTGGCGGACTCCAGGCCCTCCAGGACCTCCTCCTCCGAGATGGCCAGCTTCTCGGCCAGCTCGTGGACCGTCGGGGAGCGGCCGTGCAGCTGGGAGAGCTCCGCGGTCGCCGTGGTCAGCGCGAGGCGCAGCTCCTGCAGACGGCGTGGGACGCGCACCGCCCATCCCTTGTCGCGGAAGTGCCGCTTGATCTCGCCGACCACCGTCGGGGTCGCGTACGTCGAGAACTCGACACCCCGCTCCGGGTCGAACCGGTCGACCGACTTGATCAGCCCGATCGTCGCGACCTGGGTCAGGTCGTCCAGCGGCTCGCCTCGGTTGCGGAAGCGGCGGGCCAGGTGCTCGACGAGCGGCAGGTGCATGCGGACGAGCTGGTTGCGCAGCTCCGCGTACTCGGTGCTGCCGTCCTGCAGCTTGCGCAGCTCGACGAACATCGCCCGCGCCCCGCTGCGGTCCTGCGGGTCGTGCTGGACGTGCCGGTCGTTCGGCTCGTGCTGCGCGCCCTGCTCGGTGTTCCGCTCGTGCTGCGCACCCTGCGCGCCCTGCGCGTCCTGTTCCGCGTTTCGCTCGTGCTCGCTCATAGTCCCGCCCGTCACCATTTCCCGAGCTCGAGGCTCTTCCCCCGTGTCCTCGGCCGCGCTCGAACCGGGGGGACCTCCCCGGACGGGGAGGGTTCCCGGCTGCGCCGCTACTGCCGAGGAGACGCCGATCTCCGGATGCGGCCGGGCCTGTTCGGGGATGCCGTCGACGCCCTCCGCCGTGTGCCGCGGTCCGTCCGGACCGTCGGCGCGCTCCGCGGGAGGCTCCCGTGTGCCGCGCTCATCGTCCCGCACCGGCCCGTCCCCGTTCCTCACGCCGGCCCGGGTCCCGCGCCGCGTTGTTTGCAGAGGCTGATCGACACGGTCCTGTCCTCGGCGACGGAGGAGTCGACCTTGCCCGCGAGTGCCGACAGGACCGTCCACGCGAAGGTGTCACGTGACGGAGCGTGACCGTCGGTGGTCGGCGCCGAGACGGTGACCTCCAGTGAGTCGTCGATCAGCCGGAAGACACAGCTGAGCACCGAACCGGGGACGGCCTGCTGCAGCAGGATCGCGCAGGCCTCGTCCACCGCGATGCGCAGGTCCTCGATCTCGTCGAGGGTGAAGTCCAAACGGGCCGCCAGCCCGGCCGTGGCCGTGCGCAGTACCGACAGGTAGGCACCCGCGGCCGGCAGCCGGACTTCCACGAAGTCCTTCGTCGCGGGCTCGCCTGCGATCTGGGACACCCTCACCTCCATGGTGGTACAAGCTCATTCGAGCTCTTTCGGGGGCCGAGGGTCGCCCCCCGGGGTAACGCGCTACGTCGTTCTGCGGTGACGCTACCGCGCTCCCGACTTTCCTGTCCTGGGGACCCCGCCCCTTGCTGTCACTCATAGTAAGCCCATGAGTACGGACAGTGGCTAGGGGTCTGCGGCCCCAAATAGGAACAGCGCGCGCCGGGTTGACGTACCCAGACGTCAGACCCTCGAACCGTCCGGATCGTGAGTCACGCACGTACGTGATCCACGGCTCAGACGAGTACGTGGTCCACGAAACACCAACGCCAGTTCTCCCCCTGCTCGAACGTGCGCATGATCGGATGTCCCGTGGCGTTGTGGTGCTCCGAGGCGTGCCGCAGCGGCGAGGAGTCGCAACAGGCGAGATGTCCGCACTCCAGGCACAGCCGCAGCTGCACCGGGTGGGTACCGGCGGCCACGCACTCCAGACAGGTCTCGCTCCCGGGGACGGGCTCGGGCCGCGGCAGCGCGTCGGTGTGCGTGCACTGTTTCATGATTGCCAGGTTACGTCGGGCGTGCGGGACACCGCGCGGAATTGTCGGGCGCGCGCGGGAGACCGCGCGGAGAACGAGGGCGGGCGGAAGACGATGGACGTGTTGCCACTGCTGTTGCTGGTCGCGGGGAGCGCGGCGGTCGCCGGGGCCGCCCGCCGCACCCCCGTCCCGGCACCCCTGCTGATCGTCGCCGTGGCCCTGCTGGTCTCGTACGTCCCCGGGGTGCCCGCGTACGAACTGGACCCGGACGTCGTGCTCCCGCTCGTGCTGCCCCCACTGCTGTACACGGCGGCCACCGACAGCTCCTACCTGGACCTGAGGGCCCAGCTGAGACCCGTCGCCCTGCTGTCGGTCGGCTACGTCCTCTTCGCGACCCTCGTGGTCGGCTGGGCCGCCTATCTGCTCGTGCCGGGCCTGCCGCTGCCCGCGGCGCTCGTCCTCGGCGCGGTGGTCGCGCCGCCGGACGCGGTGGCCGCGACGGCCGTGGCGCGCCGGGTGGGCCTGCCCTCGCGGATCACCACCATCCTCCAGGGCGAGTCCCTGGTGAACGACGCGACCGCGATCACCGCCTACAAGGTGGCGCTCGCCGCGGCGGTCGGCGAGGGCGCGACCTGGGCGGACGGCATCGGCGAGTTCCTGGTCGCGTCGGTCGGCGGGGTGGCCGTCGGACTCGTGCTGATGATCCCCATCCACTGGCTGCGCACCCACATGAACGAAGCGCTCCTGCAGAACACCCTCTCCCTGCTGATCCCCTTCGTCGCCTACGGCATCGCCGAGCAGTTCCACGCCTCCGGGGTGCTCGCCGTGGTCGTCGTCGCGCTCTACGTCGGGCACCGCTCCTGGGAGGTGGACTTCGCGACCCGGCTCCAGGAGGAGGCGGTGTGGAAGATGGTCGCGTTCGTCCTGGAGTCCGCGGTCTTCGCGCTGATCGGACTCCAGCTGCCGGTCGTCCTCAAGGGCCTCGGCGCCTACGAGGGGACGACCGCCGCCTGGTACGCGCTCGTCCTCTTCCTCGTCGTCGTCGTGACCCGCTTCGTGTGGGTGTACCCCGCCACCTTCCTGCCGCGCCTGCTGTCGGCGCGCATCCGCGAACGCGAGGACAACCCCACCTGGAAGGGGCCGTTCGTCATCGGCTGGGCCGGCATGCGCGGCGTCGTCTCGCTCGCCATCGCCTTCTCGATCCCGCTCACCGTGCACGGCGGCGAGGCGTTCCCCGGCCGCAACCTGATCCTGTTCCTGACCTTCACCACCGTCATCGGCACCCTGGTCGTCCAGGGCCTGACCCTGCCCCCGATCATCCGGCTGCTGAAACTGCCCGGACGCGACCCGCAGGCCGAGACCCTCGCCGAGGCCAACGCCCAGGCGCAGGCCTCCCGCGCCGCCGAGGAGCACCTCGACGAACTCCTCGCCGACGAGCGCAACGCCCTGCCGCCGCCGCTCGCCGAGCGTCTGCGCACGGTCATGGAGCGGCGCCGCAACGCCGTCTGGGAGCGGCTCGGCGCGGTCAACCCGGTCACCGGCGAGACGGCGGACGACACCTACCGCCGGCTGTCCCGCGAGATGATCAGCACCGAGCGCGACGTCTTCGTCAAGCTGCGCGACCACCGCTACATCGACGACGAGATGCTGCGCACGCTGCTGCGCCGGCTCGACCTGGAGGAGGCGGCGGCCTACCGGGAAGCCGCCTGAGGGCCGTCGGCCGCGGCGGGGAAGGGGGCTCCGGTGATCACCGCCGCCACCGTCGTGCCGCGCGGGAACGCGCCCTCCCCGGCGAGGACGACAAGTCCGTAGAGCATCTTGGCGACATAGAGACGTTCGACGGGCAGGGCGTGCCGCTGCTCGAAGTCCTCGGCGAAGGAGTCGAGTTCGGCGGTGGTGCGGGCGTAGCCGCCGAAGTGGAAGCGGTCGTCGAGGGACCAGTTCCCGCGCCGGGCGCCGAACGCGGCGGTCTGGAGGGCCGCCGTGTCGGCGTCGAGGAAGCCGCCGCGCAGGACGGGGATGCCCAGCGCGCGCTGACGGGGGGCGAGTCCCGCGGCCGTCCCGGCGAGGGTGCCGCCGGTGCCGCAGGCGAGGGCGGCCACGTCGACGCCGTCCGCGTCGCGCAGTTCCTCGCCGAGCGCCCGGCAGCCGCGTACGGCGAGGGCGTTGCTGCCGCCCTCGGGCACCACGTACGCGTCCTCGGTGCCCGTGGCGCGCAGGATCCCGGCCAGCGTCCCGGGGTCCGTCTTGTGCCGGTATGTCGACCTGTCGACGAAGTGCAGGCGCATGCCGTCGGCGGCACAGCGGGCCAGTGAGGGGTTGAGCGGGCGGTCGGCCAGCTCCTGGCCGCGGACCACGCCCAGGGTGGGCAGGCCCAGCAGACGGCCCGCGGCGGCGGTGGCGCGCAGGTGGTTCGAGTACGCCCCGCCGAAGGTGACCAGCGTGCGGCCCGCCGCCGCTTCGAGGTTCGGCGTCAGCTTGCGCCACTTGTTGCCGATCAGCTCCGGGTGGATCAGGTCGTCCCGCTTCAGCACCAGCCGGACCCCGTGCCGCGCGAACCGCTCGTCCGCGGTCTCCGACAGCGGCGACGGAAGCCGTGGCGGGGGGCCGACGGGGCCGGGCCGGCCGCCCGGGGCGCGGGAGTCCCCGGGGGCGGGACCGGGGGTGGCCGCGGTGGAGTGGTCCGGGGCGCCGGGAACGGCACGGTCCGGGACGTCGGGGCTGGTCACGCCTCCATTGTCGGACACCTGTCCGGGAGGGGCGGGGCGCGGGGGTCGGGGGCGGCCCCCGTCCCCGACGCGGGGCCCGCGACGCCTGCCGGCCGCGGAGGCCGGGGGCCGGCCGGACGCAGGTCCCGGAAGCGGCCGGGCGGCCTGTCCCGGAGGCGGCCGGACGCCCGGCCCCGGCGTGGGGCCCGCGACCTGCCGGACACGGAGACCCCGAGGCGGCCGGACACGGAGACCCCGAGGCGGCCGGACACGGAGACCCCGAGGCGGCCGGTGCCTGTGCCGGGCGTGGGGCCGGGTGGCCGGACGCCAGTCCTCGGGGGCGGCCCTCCGCCCTGGTCCCCGGGTTCTCAGCTCACTTCAGCAGCTCGCGGACGCGTGCCCGCAGGGAGCTCATGGTGAAGCCCCGCGGGTCCACCTTCCCCGGCTGCCACTCCAGGTGGCCGATGACCGAGCGCTCCGTCCAGCCGTGGAACCGGCAGATCGCGGCGGAGACCTTGGCGATGGCGTCGAGCTGCACCTCGGGCCACGGGTCCTCGCCGTCGCCGAGGTTCTCGCACTCGAAGCCGTAGAAGTGGCGGTTGCCGTCGGTGTTCGCCTCGTTGTCGTGCGGCAGCGCCCTCTCGGCGATCACCGCGCGCAGCACGTCGTCGTCGCCGAGACCCGCGTGGTTGGCGCGGCCGTAGCCGACCAGGTGCACGACGCCGTCCTTGGTGATGACCCCGTGGCACAGCGGACCGGGCAGGGCGTCGTGGCCCTCGCGGCACAGCCCGACCGTGAACGCGCTGCCCGAGGTCACCGTGTGGTGGATCATCACCCCGTGCACCGGGCCCCACGGGCCCTTGTGGTTGCGGTTGTGGTGCTCCCAGTCGCCGACCTCGACGACGCGGACGCCTTCGTCCCTGATCCGGTCCAGGAACCTGCCCGCGGACATGGGCGATGCCATGGCCGACTCCTTCGCGCTGTACGCCGGCCGCCCTGCCGCGGCCGTCTGGTACCGGAGCTTCTATAACCGGCCGGGTGGCCGGAACCAGCCGTTCGTACAGCGTGCGAGCCGATCCGGTCAGCCCCGCCGGAGGGCGGAACGGCCCTCCCTGCCCAGCCGCGGAGTGATCCATTCCCCCTCGTTTGTGTAATGGCATCAGCACGCTCCGTGATGAAAGGCTTGGCCGCGAAGATCAGTGCACGACCGGGAGGGCAATTTTCATGTCGGTAGGCGAAGAGGTCCGCGCGGAGCAGAGCCGTCCGCAGCAGAGTCTCGGCACATCAGCCGCGCGGAACCTGGCCACCACCACCAAGTCCGCTCCGCAGATGCAGGAGATCAGCTCGCGGTGGCTGCTGCGCATGCTTCCGTGGGTGAACGTGCAGGGTGGCACGTACCGCGTGAACCGGCGGCTCAGCTACTCCGTGGGCGACGGCCGCGTGACGTTCGTCAAGACCGGAGACCGCGTCCAGGTCATCCCCGCGGAGCTCGGGGAGCTGTCCGTGCTGCGGTCGTACGAGGACCAGGACGTGCTGGGGGAGCTCGCCCAGCGGTGCCAGCAGCGGGAGTTCGCCCCGGGGGACGTGCTGGCCTCCTTCGGCAGCCGGGCCGAGGAGGTGTTCCTCCTGGCGCACGGCAAGGTCGAGAAGATCGGCACCGGCCCCTACGGGGACGACGCCGTGCTCGGCGTCCTCGCCGACGGCGCGTACTTCGGCGAGCAGGCCCTCATCGACCCGGAGGCCATCTGGGAGTACACGGCCCGCGCGGTGACGGCGGTGACCGCGCTCGTGCTGCCCCGCCGGGACCTCGAACAGGTGGCGGAGCGCTCCGAGTCCCTGGGCGGACACCTTCAGGAGCTGCGCGCGATTCCCTCGCAGCGCACCAACAAGTACGGCGAGAAGGAGATCGACCTCTCGGCCGGCCACACCGGAGAGCAGGACATCCCGGGCACCTTCGTGGACTACGAGGCGTCCCCGCGCGAGTACGAACTGAGCATCGCCCAGACCGTCCTGCGGCTGCACAGCCGTGTGGCCGACCTCTACAACCAGCCGATGAACCAGACCGAGCAGCAGTTGCGGCTCACCGTGGAGGCGTTGAAGGAACGTCAGGAGCACGAGCTCATCAACAACCGCGAGTTCGGCCTGCTCAACAACTGCGAGTACGACCAGCGGCTCCAGCCGCACGACGGCGTGCCGGGCCCGGACGACATGGACGAGCTGCTCAGCCGCCGCCGCGGCACCAAGCTGTTCCTCGCCCATCCACGCGCGATCGCCGCGTTCGGCCGTGAACTGAACAAGCGCGGGCTCGTCCCCGAGACCATCGAGATGGCCGGCAACCGCATCCCGACCTGGCGCGGGGTGCCGATCTTCCCGTGCAACAAGATCCCGGTCAGCGACGCCCGTACGACCTCGATCATCGCCATGCGTACCGGCGAGGCCGAACAGGGAGTGATCGGGCTCCAGCAGGCGGGCATCCCGGACGAGATCGAGCCGAGCCTTTCGGTGCGCTTCATGGGCATCAACGAACAGGCGATCATCTCCTACCTGGTGACGGCCTACTACTCCGCCGCGGTGCTGGTGCCGGACGCGCTCGGCATCCTGGAGAACGTCGAGATCGGGCGCTGGCGGTGACGACCAGGACACGGCAGGGGCCGGCGGGCATTCCCGGCGGACGGCGCCCGGCGGGGCTCCCGGACCGACGGGGGACCGGCGGCAGGTCCGTGGAAAGACCGGGCCCCCAGCGTTCGCCGGGGCCGCTCGACGCGCAGGAGGCCGAGGCCGTCCTGGAGCGGGCGCGGACGTGCGTCGACCCCGAACTGCGCCGGGCCGTCGACTCGCTGCCGGGCCCGATGCGCCGGATCGCGCTGTACCACTTCGGGTGGGAGCAGGCGGACGGCACCCCCGGGGCGGGCAACGTCGGCAAGGCCATCCGGCCGGCGCTCGTGCTGAGCGCGGTCCAGGCGCTCGGCGGACAGCACACGGCGGCCGTACGGGCGGCCGCCGCGGTGGAGCTGATCCACAACTTCACCCTGCTGCACGACGACGTGATGGACCGGGACACCACCCGCAGACACCGTCCCACCGCGTGGACCGTGTTCGGCGACGCCGCCGCGATCCTCGCCGGAGACGCCCTGCAGGCCCTGGCCCTGCGGATCCTCGCCGAGGACCCGCACCCCGCGTCCTCGGCGGCCGCCGCGCGGCTCGCGGGCTGCGTCGTCGAACTGTGCGCCGGACAGCACACGGACACGGCCATGGAGAAGCTCGGCCCGCACGAGGTCACCCTCGACGAGTGCCTCGCCATGGCCGAGGCGAAGACTGGCGCCCTGCTCGGCAGCGCCTGCGCCATCGGCGCGCTGTACGCGGGGGCGGCCGCCGAGGAGGTCGAGGCGCTCGACGCGTTCGGCCGGGAGGCGGGGCTCGCCTTCCAGCTCATCGACGACGTGATCGGGATCTGGGGAGACCCTGGCCGCACCGGCAAACCGGCCGGGGCGGACCTCGCCGTCCGCAAGAAGTCGCTGCCCGTGGTCGCCGCGCTCACCTCGGGCACCCCGGCGGCCGTCGAACTGGCCGAGCTGTACGCGGCGCCCTGCCGGGAGGGGGAGCTGGAGCGCACGGCGCTGGCCGTCGAGCGGGCGGGAGGGCGTGACTGGGCCCAGACGCAGGCGGCCGACCGGATGGCCCGGGCGATGGACGAACTCTCCCGCGCGGTCCCCGACCCCGAGGCGGCGGGCGGTCTCCTCGCGCTCGCCGAGTTCGTCACGCGGCGCAGCAACTGAACGCGGCGCAGCGACCGACGGGTCCGGCGGGCCGGTCCACGGCCCCGGACCCCCAAGGTCCCGGACGCCGGACACCGTACGGAACCTGACGTCCGTGCGGTGACCGGATCCGGAGGCGGGTCCCGCGCGTCCCCACGGCGCGCGGGACCCGTGCCCGGCTCCCGGACCCCCCCGTGGGCGGTGTGCCGGGACAGCGGCGTAATAGGCTCAACCGCCGTACGGTCTAGGCTGGTTGGGGCGAAGGGCGGGGCTGGTCATGGGTGTGGCGATCCGGGTGGCGGGCGAGGCGGACCGGGAGCTGGTCGTCCGGCTGCTGGACGAGGCCTTCCAGGACGATCCGGTGAGCAACTGGGTCTTCCCCGACCCGGAACGGCGCCGCGCGAAGCACCCCGGGCTGATGGCGGCCTTCACCGATGTCGTGCTCGCGGAGGGGCGCGTCGACCTGGCCGAGGACGGTTCGGCGTGCGCCCTGTGGCTGTCCGTCCCGGCCGCCGGGAGTCACGAGGGCACCGGCGAGGGGGGCGGCGAAGGCGACGGGGCGCAGGAGGACGGCCCCGCGCAGCTCCGCGCGGCCGTCGACCCGGACAACGAGCGCATCGAGCTGATCGGCCGGCTGACGGCCGACATCCACCCCGAGGGGCGGGCCCACGAGTACCTGTGGATGATCGGGGTCGCGCCCGGGCGCCAGGGCGAAGGCCTCGGCGGCGCGCTGATCGAGTCGGTCCTCGAACGCTGCGACCGTGAGGGACTGGCCGCCTACCTGGAGGCGAGCAACGCCCGAAGCCGCGCGCTGTACGAACGGCTCGGCTTCGAGCTCTCGGGCCGTCCCCTCGACCTGCCGGACGGCCCGCGCATGTGGCCGATGTGGCGCGAGCCGCGTCCGGGGGGACCGGCGCGGGGCTGAACCCGGAGCCGGAACCGGGCCGACCGGACCCCACCCGGGCCGGTCGGCCGCGTCCCGGTCCGGGACGTACGACAGGAAGCGGCGGGTCCGCCGTCCTACCCTGAAGGCATGGTCACGGATGAACATGTATGTCCGGAATGCGAGAAGCCGGTCGCCACGGTCGTCCACCGGTACAAGACCCTGGGCGCCTGGGTGCCCAAATGGGGTCCCGGACCCTGCCGCAACCCGGACTGCCCCGCCTATGAGTACGAGCCCGAACGCGGACCCGGCCGGGGACGGGAACAGGGGCACGCTCTGCCCGAGGACGCCGCGGCGGAGCAGACCGCGGCGGAGCAGACCTGACGCGCACCGGACCCCGCCGCGCGGCGTCCTGAAAAGACGCCCGGAGAACGTGTAGAGAAACGCGGACCGGCTCCGACGTCCCCTGTGAGAGCCGCCCGCCACGGGCGGCCCGAGCCGAGGAAGCCGAAGGAGCGGACTCATGAAGTACCTGGTGATGGTGCAGGGCACACAGGCCGACTACGCGGCCATGCGGGGCGAGGCGTCCGAAGGGTCCCCGGCCTGGACGGAACAGGAACTGCAGGCCATGTACGCCTACATGGGCGCGATCGGCGACGACCTCTCCGAATCCGGCGAACTCGTCGACGCCCAGGGACTGACCGACCCGGCGCGGGCCCGCCAGGTGTCCCGGGGCCCGGACGGCAAGGCCGTGATCACCGACGGCCCGTACAGCGAGACCAAGGAGCTGATGGCCGGATACTGGGTGGTCGACTGCGCGAGCCTGGAGCGGGTCACCGAGATCGCCGAGCGGGTCACCCTTTGCCCGGGCCCCGAGGGCCAGACCGGCCGCCCCGTCGTCATCCGCCCCATCCAGGACGGAGCCGGGGACATCTGAGCCGGATGAGGGCCACGACCGAGGTCGAGGACCTGCTGCGCCGCCACGCGCCGCAGGTCCTCGGCGCGCTCGTCCGCCGCTACGGACACTTCGACGCGGCCGAGGACGCCACGCAGGAGGCCCTGCTCGCGGCCGCCGGACAGTGGCCCGGGAGGGGAGTGCCGGACAACCCGCGCGGATGGCTGATCAAGGTCGCCTCGCGGCGGCTCGTCGACGCCCTGCGCGCCGAGGAGGCGCGGCGGCTGCGGGAGGAGAAGGCCGCGGCGCTCACTCCCCGCGACGCCTTCACGGCGCCGCCGCCGGGCGCGGACCGCGCCCCGTCCCAGGACGACACCCTCACCCTCCTCTTCCTGTGCTGCCATCCCGCCCTGTCCCCGGCCGCGCAGATCGCCCTCACGCTGCGCGCGGTCGGCGGCCTGACCACGGCGGAGATCGCGCGGGCCTACCTGGTGCCCGAGGCGACCATGGCGCAGCGGATCAGCCGGGCCAAGCAGCGGATCCGGGGGGTCGGTCTCGGCCGCCCCGACCACTGGGAGGAACGGCTCCCCGCCGTCCTGCACACCCTCTACCTGATCTTCAACGAGGGATACACGGCGACCTCCGGCACAGCGCTCCAGCGCTCCGAACTCGCCCACGAGGCGATCCGGTTGACCCGCACGGTCCGGCAACTGCTCCCCGGGGAGGGCGAGGTGACCGGACTGCTCGCGCTGATGCTGCTCACCGACGCCCGGCGCGCCGCGCGGACCGGCCCGCACGGAGAACTCGTGCCCCTGGACGAACAGGACCGCACCCGCTGGGACGGGGCGGCGATCGAGGAGGGCGTGGCACTGGTGACCGAGGCACTGGCGCCGGGTCGGGCCGGCCCCTACGCGCTCCGGGCCGCGATCGCCGCGGTCCACGACGAGGCACCCACGCCGCGGGAGACGGACTGGGCCGAGATCCTCGGCCTGTACGACCTCCTCGTCCGCCAGGTCCCGGGCCCGGTCGAACACCTGAACCGCGCGGTCGCCGTGGCCATGGTGCACGGGCCGCGCGCCGCCCTCGTCGAACTCGACCGGCTGGAGGGCGATCCGGCCGCCGGGTACCGGCTGGACGCCGTCCGGGGCCATCTGCTGGAGCGGGCGGGCGACTTGGACGCGGCGCGGGAGGCCTACGCGTCGGCCGCGGCCAGGACCCTCAGCCTGCCCGAGCGCCGCTATTTGGAGGTGCGGGCGGCCCGGCTGCGTGCGTAGCGTGGTCCGCATGTCCGAACACCTGCTGCACCTGACCGAGCGTTCCCTGTGGGACGCGGCCCGCGCGTCGGGCACCTTCGAGATCTCCACCCGTGGCCGGACCCTCCAGGAGGAGGGCTTCATCCACTGCTCGCTGCGCCGCCAGCTCCCCCCTGTGGCAGCCACGCTGTACGGCTCCTACACCGGTCCCGACGAACTCGTGGTCCTCGTGATCGACGCCGAACGGCTCACGGCGCCGGTCCGCTTCGAGGCGATGGAGCCGGGCGGGGAGGAGTTCCCGCACATCTACGGGCCGCTCCCGGTGGAGGCGGTCGTCGACGTGGAGGTATGGGACCGGGGCGGGGCGGCGCGGACCTGACGCCGGGGGAGTGCGGCGGTCCCGCCTCACGGCCGGGGCAGGCCGCCCGTCACGGGGTCGCGGCCGGTCAGGCAGTAGACGCCGCCCGCGGGGTCCCGCATCACCGTCCACCGCGCACCCCGGCCGACCGCCGTCGCCCCCAGCTCTTCGTGACGGGCCCGGACCGCGTCGACGTCCGAGCAGGCGAGGTCCAGATGGGCCGAGGCGGGGCGTTCGCCGCCGAGGCGCTGCAGCAGGATGCGCAGCGGCAGTCCGGCGGGCGGCCTGAGCAGATGGAACTCCGGGAACGCTCCGGGGACGGACTCCCACCCCGTGAGCTCGCTCCAGAAGGCGGTCTCGGCGTCGTACGCACTCGGTGCCAGGTCGATGCACATCTGGTCGAGCCGGCTCGTCGCCCCGTCCGGTCCCCCGGTCACCGGCGGCCGTGCCGACTGCCCGTTCCAGGGCACCGCGCAGAACGGCTGCCCGCCGGGGGAGCGCAGCACGGCCCAGCCGTCGTGCTCCGCGACGACCGCGGCACCCAGCCGCAGCGCCCACTCCACCAGTGCCGCCACGTCCTCCGCGAGCAGGCAGACGTGCGCGCCCCCGGGGCCCTCCCGGACGCCCTGCGCCTTGACGCACGCGTCGCCCTCGCCGGGCAGCAGCGTCACGAACTCGCCCCGCTCCCCGCGGCGTTCGGAAAGTTCCGTGCCGGTGACCGCCGTCCAGAAGCCGAGAGCGGCATCGAGGTCCGCCGCGGGCCGGTCGATGAAGACGTGGGTCCACCGGATGACCGGCCTCGTGGTCGCAGGGGAATCCCCTGCCGCGTCTTCTCCGCGGTTCATCGTGCCTCCTCGGCGATCAGGGAGCGCAGCGACGTCTTCATCCGCGCGACGAAGGCGTCCTGGGCCTCGGGGGAGAGGACGTCCAGGGAGAGGTACGGGTTGAGGTCCTCCAGCTCGACGAGGAGCAGCTCGCCGCCGGGGGCCCGGCAGGCGTCCACGCGCTGGATGCCGTACGCGATGTCGTTCCACTCGATGAACCGCCGCGCGAACTCCCGGTCCGCGTCGGTGGGTTCGTAGGGCTCCAGGGCCCAGCGCCGTTCCGGGTCGGGCGCGTACAGGGCGTACTGGAGGGTGTGGTCGACGAAGTAGAACGACACCTCGTAGCGGAACGCGACGCGCGGCTGGACGAGGAGGTCGCCGAACGGCAGGGAGGCGAGCCCCTCGGGCGGCACGAACTCCAGGCCGATCGAGTCCGCCCCCTGCCGGGGCTTCACCACGTACGTGTCGGCCTCGGGCAGCAGGTGGAGGTCCTCGGCGCGGTCGACGGTCGGGATGACGGGGAACCCGGCCGCGGTCAGCTCCAGCAGGTAGCCCTTGCCGGCCATGTCCCCCTTGCCCGAGAGCTGGTTGTAGACGCGGACCCCCTCCGCGAGCGCCCGTTCGCGGAACGCGTCGTAGGCGGCCTGGTGGTGCAGGACCGGCCCGCTGTTGCGTACGACGACGGCGTCGAAGCCGGTCATCAGCGCGGCCGCGTCCAGCGGGTGGCAGACGGCGATGTCGAAGTCCTCGCGCAGCCGCGAGGTCAGGGCGATGTCCTCGTCGCAGTACCGCCGCCCCTTGGCCGGGTAGGCCAGGTCGCTGACGAACAGGACACGGGGGCGCGCGGACGGCACGGGCGGCTCCTCGGAGGGGGCGGACGGTTCGTTCCGCGGGCGGATCACGCCCGCGGGGCACACGGACGTAGTGTCCCTCCCGCGGGTCCCCGGCCGCGCGTCGGCCCCGTCAGACGGCGGGGCGTTTCTGCGTGAAGCGCAGGAGGTTGCCCGCGGGGTCGCGGAAGGCGCAGTCCCGCAGGCCGTACGGCTGGTCCTCGGGCTCCTGGACGACGTCGGCGCCCGAGGCGCGGACCCGCTCGAAGAGCTCGTCGCAGTCGGTCGTCGAGAAGATCACCCCGCGCAGCAGTCCCTTCGCCAGCAGCTCGGCCATGGCCTGCTTGTCCGCGGGCGAGGCGTCCGGGTCCGCCCCCGGCGGTTCCAGGACGATCTCCACGTCCGGCTGGAGCGGCGAGCCGACGGTGACCCACCGCATCCCCTCGAACCCGACGTCACCCCGGACCTCCAGGCCCAGCACGTCACGGTAGAAGGCGAGCGCCTTGTCGTGGTCGTCGACGGAGATGAAGCACTGGGACAGTTTCAGATCCATGCGGCCAACCTAGCCCGCGGCAGGGGGCGTTCGCCCCGTCGTGACGTCCGTCGGGACCCGCGTCCGGGCGGTGGACCTCAAAGACGCGTGCCCGGTTCCGCCTCCGGGGCGCGGTGGCGGGACGGGCGGGTGAGCCGGCGGGTCACGCAGGACGGGATGGGGGCGCCGTGGTCGTGCGGGCGGGCCCGGTACGCGCTCGGGGTCTCGCCCACCAGCTCGGTGAACCGCGAGCTGAACGAACCGAGCGAGGTGCAGCCCACCGCGAAGCACACCTCGGTCACCGTCATGTCGCCCCTGCGCAGCAGGGCCTTCGCGCGTTCGATCCGGCGGGTCATCAGATAGGTGTACGGCGTCTGCCCGAACGCCTCCTTGAAACTCCGCTGGAAGTGTCCGGGCGACATCAGCGCGGTGCGTGCGAGCGTGGCCATGTCCCACGGCTCCGCGTACGCGCGGTTCATCAGGTCGCGTGCCTGCCGCAGCCGGACCAGGTCTTCGAGCGGTAGGGATTTCGCCACGTCCCCAGAATGGCACACGGACCGCCGCCCCCTCGGGTGATCACTGGCCCGGGGGACGGCGGTGGCCGTGCGTGCGCGGGGTGTCCGTGCCGTCAGGCGGCGAGGACCTTGGCCTTGGCCCGCTCGAACTCCTCGGCCGTGATGTGGCCGTGGTTCTTGAGGTCCGCGAGCTTCGCCAGCTCGTCGGCCTTGCCGGTGGTGCCGGCGGTCTCACGGATGTAGGCGTTCATGTCCTCCTGGCTCTTCTGGATGCGCCGCATCTCGCGCTCGCCCATGCCGCGGCCCCGCGCGATCAGGTACACGAAGATGCCCAGGAAGGGCAGGATGACGACGAAGACGCACCAGCCCGCCTTGCCCCAGCCGTTCAGATCGTCGTCGCGGAAGATGTCCCCGATGATCCGGAACAGCAGCATGAACCAGAGGATCCAGAGGAAGAACCACATCGTGGTCCAGAAGACCTGCAGCAGGGGGTAGTCCGCTGCCAGATTGACCGTCGAGCCGTTCATGGTCGAACTCCTGTCGGTTGTGCGACATCTCCGCGAGCGTTGCCTGGGTGTCGGGCGGATCGAACTGTCGCCGGGCGCCGGGTCGCTGTCTCGGGGATTCCGCCCGGGCCCGGCCGGTGCGGGGTTCGCGGCCGGCCGGCAGGGCCTGGGCGGGTCGTGCGCAGAGCGCGGTGGTGCGGCGGACGGTGAGGGTGCCGCGGTGTCCGCCGCGGACAGACGCTCGAAGGCGGGGGGCGAGCGGGACCCCCCGGACACACGGGGCGGGCCGTGACGGCGCCGTCCGGTGTGCTCGGCGTGATCAGTGCGACGTCCGGGGTGTCGCCCGGGGGCTGTGCCGGCCGCATCGACGGCGTGTGCCGCGAAGGTCCCGGGCGCCACGGTGACGCGAGGGACCGTCCGGGGTCCTCGGGGCCGTGGCGTACGGGCCCGGGGCACGGCACATCCGGCACGGGCCGGATCTGCCGCTGGATGCAGGCCATGAGCGGTGCCCTCCTTCGACGCCGGACGTCTTGCTCAGGCTCCAGAGTGCGGTCACCCCCCGACCCCGCGGATCACCCTCCGCGGGTGAGCTCTTGGACCGGCTCCCGGCTCACCCGCCGGGAGGCGGGCACCGCCTTCGGAGGGGTGACGCCGGGCACCGGGCGTTCACCCTTTCCGGATTTTCCGGCCCTTTTTCCGCGCCCGGAAGGCGCGCCGCCGGTGCAGGGGAGGAAGGTGGAGGGGCGAAGGTGTGAGCGGGAGTGTTCCGAGGTGGGGACGGATGTCGCCCGCACCGGGGGATGCCACATCGGTGCGGGCGGCCGACGATGGCAGGGCATCGCAGCGGACCCCGCGCCCCGGCCCCGAGGGAAGTGCTCGTATGCGCTACGAATTCCGCATCGCCGGCCTTGTTTCGGACACGCTCGCCTCGGCATTCTCCGAACTCGACAGGGTTCGTACGAAGGAGCAGACCCTGTTCTTCGGCACCGTGATCGACGACGCCCATCTCTACGGACTGCTCACCCGGTTCCAGGCACTGGGCCTGCGGGTGATCGAGATGCGCCAGCTCCCGGCGTGACCGGGGCCCTCCACCGCCCGGGAGGGAACACCGCCCGGGAGGGAACACCGCCCGGCCCCGGAAAGCAGTACGCACCCGGACCGTCGGGACGCCGGGAACGGCGGCCCGCGGACCGGGTGCGGACAGGAGGGCGACGCGAATCCCGCGCGGACGCGGTTCGGACGGCCCGGACGAAGGTCAGGCCTTCTTGGTCTCCCAGAAGATCTTGTCGATCTGGGCGATGTAGTCCAGCGCCTTCTGGCCCGTCGCCGGGTCGGTGGACGCCTTCGCGGCCGAGAGGGCCTTGAGGGCGTCGTTCACCAGCTGGTGCAGCTCCGGGTACTTCTCGAAGTGCGGGGGCTTGAAGTAGTCGCTCCAGAGCACCGACACGTGGTGCTTGGCGAGCTCGGCGCGCTGCTCCTTGATGACGGTGGCGCGAGCCTGGAAGTGCGGGTCGTCGTTGCCGGCCATCTTGTCCTGCACGGCCTTGACCGACTCCGCCTCGATGCGGGCCTGGGCCGGGTCGTACACGCCACAAGGCAGGTCGCAGTGCGCGCTGACCTTGACCGTGGGGGCAAACAGGCGGGAGAGCATTGAGCTGTCCTTCCTCGTGATCGTCTTCTCAGGTGGGACATTACTCCGTGGGAGAGGGGATTTCGCGGGTGCCCCCATGGGCTTAGGGCAAAAGTCCGGGGTGAAACTGGGACTGGTGGAGGATAGGACCGGGGAGGTGCCGGTGATGCCGGAGCTGTCGCAGGAGACCGAGCGGGGGAAGGCTCTGCTGCCGTTCGGGGCGGCGGAGGTGACGGGCCCTTCGATGGTGCCCACACTCCAGCACGGGGATCGGCTCGTCGTTCAGTGGGGGGCGAGGGTGCGGCCGGGCGACGTCGTCGTCCTGCGGCACCCGTTCCAGCAGGACCTGCTCGTCGTGAAGCGGATCGCGGAACGGCGCGAGGGCGGCTGGTGGGTGCTCGGGGACAACGCGTTCGCGGGAGGGGACAGCACCGACTACGGAACCGTCCCCGAGGAACTCGTCCTCGGGAAGGTGCGGTTCCGTTTCCGGCCGCCGAAAGCGGGTCAGCGGTCGCCGTCCGCCGTCGTCCGCTGGGCGCTGGTGGCCGCCAGGCCCGTGCTCTCCGTCCGCTCCGCCTCCAGGCGCTTGCGGGCGCGGTAGGCCGCGACGTTGGCGCGGGTCGCGCAGCGGTCCGAGCAGTAGCGCCGGGAGCGATTGGTCGAGGTGTCCAGGTAGGCGTTGCGGCACGGCGCGGCCTCGCACAGGCCGAGACGGTCCACGCCGTACTCGGTCAGATGGAAGGCGAGGCCCATCGCCGCGATCGCCGCGTAGCCCGCGGTCGCGTTCGACGGGTGGTCCGCCAGGTGCATGTGCCACAGCGGGCGGCCGTCGTCGTCGCGGTGGTCGTGCCCCGAGATCTGCGGGCTCACCGGGAATTCGAGGAGCAGGGAGTTCAGCAGGTCCACGGCCAGGGTCTCCTCGCCGCCGGCCGCCGCCTCGAAGACCGCGCGCAGCCGTCCCCGTACCGAACGGAAGCGGGTGACGTCGGCCTCGGCGGCCCGGCGGGCCGCCGAGGAGTTGCCCCCGAACAGGTCACGGACGGCTTCGACGGAGGTCAGCGAGTCCTTGCCCCGCACCGGTTCCTCGGTGTTGACGAGACGGACGGCGTAATCCGAGTAATAGGCCAGTTCCACTTATAGTCCTTACGGAGGCGCTCTGTCGTCGTGACGGTGGGCAGGTAACAGCTGATCTCGCTAACAGGGTATTACGCGGTCGGGTGACGGAGGCGGTCCGGAGAATCCGTACCGCCTCCCCTGCGTCCTGCGGCGCCTCCCGCCGCACTGGAGGGGTGAGGCGGTCCGCGGACGCGGGCCGGGAAGGGGGGCGGGATGACGCGCGGCGAGGAAGCCGCTCTGCACGCTTTCGTGGAGGGCAGACGGACGGCGCTGTTCCGCAGCGCTTATCTGCTGTGCGGAAATCGCGACGAGGCGGAGGACCTCGTCCAGACGACGCTGGTGAAGGTCGTCCTCGGCGCGCGCCGGCACGGACGCCTCGAAAGCCTGGAGGCCTACGCGCGCAGGACGCTGGTCAACACCTTCATCTCCGCCCGCCGCCGGTTCTGGCGGCGCGAGCACGCGTACGGCGAGGTGCCGGACGTGGCGGGGCGGCCGGTCGACAGCGACACCGGACTCATGGTGCGGGCCGCGCTCGCGGAACTCACACCGAAGCAAAGGGCCGTGCTCGTCCTGCGCTACTGGGAGGACCTGAGCGTGGCGGCCACGGCCCAGGTGCTCGGGATGCGCGAGAGCACGGTCAAGAGCCACACGGCCAGGGGACTCGCGGCACTGAAGGCCGCGGTGCGGGAGGAGTACGCGTGAACCAGGAAACGGCGGAGGCGGAGCCGGACCACGTCAGGGACCTGCTCGGACGGGCCGTGGACGGGATCCAGGTGCCCATGGGCCGCGGCAGCGGGACGGTCTTCGCGAAGGCCTCGCGGGTGCGGAGGCGGCGGCGCGCGGCGGCGACCGGTGCGGTGGCGGCGGTCGTCGCGGCCGGCCTGCTCCTCGGACCCGGCGTGCCGGCCCTCGGGCACGGCGCGAGCACGGAGAGTTCGCCCGTCGGGGGCGGCCACGCCACCAAGGCGAGCCGCTTCGCGAAGCTGCTCCCGCCCGGGACCGGGAGGATCAGCGAGTTCTCACTGGCCCGTCTGATGAAGTATTCGCAGAGCGTCCCGGTGGTCAGGCCCCGCGGCGCGTACGGCGGCGACTACGCCGTCACCCGGCCCGAGGGGGTCGGCTACATCAGCGTGCACCTGGCCACCCCCGCGGAGATCGACACGAAGGCGGACGGAGGCGGCCTGGAGAATCCCTGCAAGGACGCTCCCAAGGACGGGCGCGTCGACTGCACCACGCAGAAGCTGTCCGACGGCGCGCTCCTGGGCGTCTGGGAGACGCCCGCGACCGATTCCCTCCTGGCCCCGGATCCGTCGGGGGGCCGGGAGTACGACGCGGTCCTGCGGCTGGCGGACGGCCGCTCCCTCACGGTACGGGCCAGCACCGGCTTCCAGGGCAGGGGCCGGCTCGGCCCGCTGCTCGTGGAGCCGCCGCTGACCCGGGCCCAGCTCACCGAGCTGATCCGGAACCCGGTGCTGCTGAAGTAGCGGGAAGGGCCGGGGCGCGGGGGGAACGGGGAACGGGGGAACGGGGAAGGGGCGGTACGGGAGACCCGTACCGCCCCTCGCTCCTGCGCCCGGGGGCGCGGACGTCCCGGTCAGAGGACCTTCGACAGGAACGCCTGCGTCCGCTCGTGCTGCGGATTCGTCAGGACGTCACGCGGGTTGCCGGACTCGACGACCACACCGCCGTCCATGAAGACGAGGTTGTCGCCGACCTCGCGGGCGAAGCCCATCTCGTGCGTGACGACGATCATCGTCATGCCGTCCTCCGCGAGGTCCCGCATGACGTCGAGGACCTCGCCGACGAGCTCCGGGTCGAGGGCCGAGGTCGGCTCGTCGAAGAGCATCAGCTTGGGCTGCATCGCCAGCGCGCGGGCGATGGCCACGCGCTGCTGCTGGCCGCCGGAGAGCTGGGCGGGGTAGTGACCCTTGCGGTCACCGAGGCCCACCCGGTCCAGCAGTCGCTCCGCACGCTCGCGGGCGACGGCCTTGGTCTCGCCCTTGACCTGTATCGGCGCCTCCATGACGTTCTCCGCCGCCGTCATGTGCGGGAAGAGGTTGAAGCGCTGGAACACCATGCCGATGTCCCGCCGCTGGGCGGCGACCTCGCGCTCCTTCAGCTCGTAGAGCTTGTCGCCTTTCTGGCGGTACCCCACCAGGTCGCCGTCGACGTACAGGCGCCCGGCGCTGATCTTCTCCAGGTGGTTGATGCACCGCAGGAAGGTCGACTTGCCGGAACCCGACGGTCCGATCAGGCAGAACACCTCGCGCGGGTTCACCTCCAGGTCGATGCCCTTGAGGATGTGCGCGAGCCCGAAGGACTTGTGCACCCCCTCGGCCCTGACCATCGGACGGCCGCTCGTGCTCGGGGCGATGTCCTTGCTGAGACTGCTCATCGGGCCACCTCCGGGCGGCGGAAGGAACCGAACAGACGGAGGTTCTTCTTCAGGCGCTGCAGCGGGGTCGGCGGCAGGGTGCGCGACGATCCGCGGGCGTAACGGCGCTCCAGGTAGTACTGGAAGACGCTGAAGACGCTGGTCAGGGCCAGGTACCAGATCGATGCGACGAAGTACATCTCCACGACCGCCAGCGAGGTGCTGGAGATGTCCGTGGCGGCCTTGATCGTCTCGTTGAACTGGACCGCGTAGGCCAGTGACGAGGTCTTGAGCATGTTGATGAACTCGTTGCCCGTGGGCGGCACGATCACGCGCATCGCCTGCGGGAGGACCACCCGGCGCAGCGTCTTGCCCTGGGTCATGCCGAGCGCGTGCGACGCCTCCGTCTGACCCTGGTCGACGGACTGGATGCCGGCCCGGACGATCTCGGACATGTACGCGGCCTCGTTCAGGCCGAGTCCGAGCAGGGCCGCCAGGAACGGCGTCATCACCTGGTTCATCTCGTCCTTGTAGAACCCCAGGTTGAGGACGGGGAACACAAGCGCGATGTTGTACCAGAGGAGCAGCTGCACCAGCACCGGAGTGCCGCGGAAGAACCAGATGTACAGCCACGCCACGGTGCTGGTCACCGGGTTCGAGGACATCCGCATGACCGCGAGGATCACGCCCAGCGCGAGGCCCAGCACCATCGCCAGCACGGAGATGTACAGCGTGTGCCAGACGCCGGACAGGATGCCCTCGTCGAAGAGGTAGTCCGGGATGATGTCGTAGTTGATGTTCGCGTTGGAGAACGCGAGAACGATCAGCCCCAGCGCCGCGATGACCAGGACGCCGGCCACCCAGCGGCCGTAGTGGCGCACCGGGATGGCCTTGATCTGCTCCGGCGGCACGGACGCCGCCGGAGTCTTGTCGACAGTGTCAGTCACAGTGACTGCCCTTCAGTGTTGCGTCAGGCAGGGGTCAGGAACCGCCGTTGATCTTGGCCTCGGTCACCGCGCCGTCCTTGACGTTCCACTTCTCCAGGATCTTGGCGTACTCGCCGTTCTCGATGATCGCGGTCATGGCCGCCTGGAGCGCGTCCCGGAGCTGGGTGCTCTCCTTGCTGACGCCGATGCCGTACGGGCCGGCCTCGATCTGCTCGCCGGTGACCTCGAAGTCCTTGCCGCCGCCGGAGGTCTTGGCGTTGTAGGCCGCGACCGGGAAGTCGTTCAGGTCGGCGACGGACGCGCCCTGCTTCAGGCGGAGGAGCGCCTCGGGGTCGGTGTCGAAGGTCTGCAGCGTGATGGCCTTCTTGCCGTCCTTCTTGCACTTCTCGCTCTGGGCCTTGGCGATGCCCTCGGAGGTGGTGCCCCGCTGCAGCGCGACGACCTTGCCGCAGAGGTCGTCCAGGGTCTTGACGCCCTTCGGGTTGCCCTTCTGGACGAGGATCGAGGTACCCGCGGTGAAGTAGTCGACGAAGTCGATGCCGTTGCCGGCCTTCTTGCCGGTGGCCGAGTCGATGCCGTTCTGGCGGTCCTTCGTGTCGCTCATGGCCGACATGACGGCGTTGAAGCGCTTGGACTGCAGGCCGACGATGAGCTGGTCGAACTTGCCGTTCTGGAACTCGAACTTGACGCCGAGCTGCTTGCCGAGCGCGTCCGCGATGTCCGGGTCGATGCCGACGGCCTTGCCGCTCTCCATGTACTCGACCGGCGGGTAGGCGATGTCGGAGCCGACCTTGACGACGCCCGCCTTCTTGATGTCGGCGGGGAGCTTGTCGGCGAGGGGTGCGGAGGCGGACGTGTCCGAGCTGCCGGTGTCGCTGCTCTTGTCCGTCTGGTCGCCACAGCCGGTGAGGATCAGGGCGCCGGCGACCGCGATCGCACCGACCGCTGCTATCCGGGACTGAGCGGTCTTGGTACGACGGGTGGTGCGTGCGGTCATGAGGGTTCCTCCGGCGGATCAGGGAGTAGCCGATAGGTCGACGGAAACACACACCTTCGAGTGTCGCGACCTCGTGTAATGACGGCATCTTGCCATTCGGACGGCGGGATTCACGGTGGTCGCTATGTCAAAATCGGATAACGGGTGCCCCCCGAACCGCTACCGATCGGTCACGTACGGCCGGATCTTGTGCGGGAATCCTCCCTTCCGGCCGGAAGATCTTCGGCTCGGCGCGAGGAGCGGAAGACCGCTACGCGGCACTCGCGTCCGAACGAGGACATGTCGGAAAGTGTCAATGGATACGGGCATGAGTCATCTCACCGATGTGTGATCTTGGTTCTATGGACTCGTCCTCGACGCCGTCCGTCCGGTAAGAAGGTTCTTTACACCCCTCATCCGGGGCTCAGGGCGCGTGTGCGGCGCGCCCGTCGCGCAGCGGCCCGTACGCAACCACGGCGGCAGGGCCTGCGCGGTGCCCGCCCACCCCTCAACCAGGAGTGGCCACCCTCGATATTGAAGACTTAAGGGGTAAAACAAAGTGGCAGCGGAGATCGTCAATCCTCGCAGCGACAGCAGTACGGATCAGGAAGGCGGGGCGGAGCCCCTCGATTCCTTCGACCCGGCTTTCGCGCTGCACCGCGGCGGCAAGATGGCTGTGCAAGCCACGGTGCCCGTCCGCGACAAGGACGACCTGTCCCTGGCGTACACGCCCGGCGTCGCGAAGGTGTGCAGCGCGATCGCCGAGCAGCCGGAACTCGTCCACGACTACACGTGGAAGTCGTCCGTGGTCGCAGTGGTGACCGACGGCACGGCAGTGCTCGGGCTCGGTGACATCGGCCCGGAGGCCTCGCTCCCCGTCATGGAGGGCAAGGCCATCCTGTTCAAGCAGTTCGGCGGTGTGGACGCGGTGCCGATCGCGCTCGCCTGCACCGACGTGGACGAGATCGTCGAGACGGTGGTCCGGCTCGCTCCCTCGTTCGGCGGCGTCAATCTGGAGGACATCTCGGCACCGCGGTGCTTCGAGGTCGAGCGCAGGCTCCAGGAGCGACTGGACATTCCCGTCTTCCACGACGACCAGCACGGAACCGCGATCGTCACCCTCGCGGCCCTGCGGAACGCCGCCCGGCTCACCGGGCGCTCGCTCGGCGACCTGCGCGCGGTGATCTCCGGCGCGGGCGCGGCGGGTATCGCCATCGCCAAGTTCCTGCTGGAGGCGGGTCTCGGCGATGTCGCGGTCGCCGACCGCAAGGGCGTCGTGTCCCGTGAACGGGACGACCTGACGGACGTCAAGCGCGAGCTGGCGGAGATCACCAACAAGGCGGGGATCTCCGGTTCGCTGGAGGAGGCGCTCGCGGGCGCCGACGTCTTCATCGGCGTCTCCGGCGGCACGGTTCCGGAGCCGGCGGTGGCCTCCATGGCGAAGGGGGCCTTCGTCTTCGCGATGGCCAACCCGAACCCCGAGGTGCACCCCGACATCGCCCACAAGTACGCGTCCGTCGTGGCGACCGGGCGGTCGGACTTCCCGAACCAGATCAACAACGTGCTGGCCTTCCCGGGGATCTTCGCCGGTGCGCTCCAGGTCCGGGCCTCCCGGATCACCGAGGGCATGAAGATCGCCGCAGCCGAGGCGCTGGCCGCGGTCGTCGGGGACGAGCTCGCCGCGGACTACGTCATCCCCTCGCCGTTCGACGAGCGGGTGGCTCCGGCGGTGACCGCCGCGGTGGCCGCCGCCGCCCGCGCGGAGGGCGTCGCCCGCCGCTGACGCGCCGCGCTCTGCTTGGCCCCGCCGGGATCCTTCCCGGCGGGGCCGGCCCTTTTTCTCGCCCCCTCCGCCCCTACCCGTCCCGTCCCTGGGGGGGGGCCCCCCCCGGGCGGGGCC